>DATMOO010000345.1:0-11090 GCA_035568275.1 Candidatus Sulfotelmatobacter sp. | reverse complement strand
GCCCGGCAGGCCTCTCGCAATGCCTCTTCATGGCCTTCCGGTATCGAGTTACTCAGCAGCAGCATGCACGTGCCATGCAGCAGCCCCCAAAGTGCGAGAGCAGTTTGGGTGTGATCGTCCGGAGTCCCTCCAAAAGTCTTCGCCAGCCGCTGTTCTGCAAAAGCGAAGTTCGGACGCGATTCTCGAATCGGCCGCGGTGCCCCGCGACTCTTCCGGGGTGACATCAAACTCCCGTAGGTGGAGAACAGTTCATATTCGTTCGGCATTTTCAGCGCGTACTCGACATACGCCTCCGCCATCTGCTCAAGCGTTTCGCCCTGCTCGAATTGCTGGCGCAGCCGGCCGACAATCCGCAACAGCAGCCCTCGAATCAGATCCTCTCGGTTCTTGAAACGACGGTATACCGCCGGAGTGTTGGTGCCGGCCGCCCGGGCAACCGCCCTCATCGTCAGCGCCTGCTCTCCTCCTCGTTTCCACAGCCCATCGGCTGCCTTCAATACGCGCTCTTCCAAGTCCGGATCCGGCTGCCGCGGCATCGTCCCTCCTGCCCCCATTATCTCCACAGATTATATTGACACCGTACATATAACGCTGTTATAGGTAACTAAACAAGTCCTCCCCCCATCGATTGCCAGGTCTGTCAGGAAAAACAAGGCCGCCGCGAACATAACCGGCGGCCTTTTTGCTTTGGATCGTCGAAGAGGTTGCCCCATCCTTGTCCCGCTGCTTTTTGGCGGCACAGGGTGGGGTTTTTGACTCTCAAGCGCAATGGAAGAAATTCGAGACTGGCCGACAAACGCCCGTGAATTCGCCGGGAAATAATGTTGACAGTGTTAATGAATTGATGTATAAAAAATACGTCTCGTGGGCCCCCCCTGTAATTTTCCAGCTGGAATGAAGGAGTTACTTCGCTGTGTGCTCGTTTCAAAATCCTGACAACCGAATTTCCATCCTGCAGATGAATTCCGATCTCGAGCATGCTCAGCTCGAGCTCCTCGGTGCTCACTGCGCCGTTCATCAGCTTCGGCTTCGCTATTCTTCCGATGACCTCGCGCGCTTCGGCCGCCGCGATGTTCTGCATAAGTCGGCCGAGGCAGCTGCCTCTCTTCACGACTTTTACGCCGCCATTGAAGACAAGGTTCCCTACTCCGCTCCGGCTCCTCCAGTTCCCGAACCCAGCGCCGAGCAAATTGCTCAGGCCATCGAATGGCTTGCCGGTTACCTTAGGGAACAGCGCGAGCACTATTTCCCCGTGGCTACTCCCCTCACCAACGAGGTGAAGGCCAGGATGTGGCCGTTTTTCTCCGCCGATCTGCTCGACCGCATTCGCGTCATTGAACTTCGCGGTGCGCGGGTGCCTGTGCCGGAGTTTTTCGCAAAAGTGCGTGCCCTGGGCTTTGAACCACCACAGATCACGCACATGGATTCAGTCACCTTCCTCGACATCGTCGCCTTCAATCAAAGCTTGTCGGAGCGCTCTCTGTTTCACGCTCTGGTGCACGCAGTGCAGATTGATGTTCTCGGGCTGCAGCGCTACGCCGAACTCTGGGTGCACGGCTTCCTCAAGACCAAAACCCACTTTACTGTCCCGCTCGAAGTGCATGCGTTCTCGTTGTCATCGAAGTTTCTGCGTCCCATGCCGGAAAGGTTTTCAGTCGAGGACGAGGTCGTCCGCTGGGTAGCCGACAGCCGCTACTAATCAAAGTTGTTCCACCCCCAAGCAAAAGAGAAGGGCGGCGCACTCCGCCGCCCTGATCTTCCCGTTCCAAAACGAACCCCGTCCCTATATCCCGCTCGGCCAACGACGAACGACCAACGACCGACGACTAGGAACTAACCCGCACTTCTTTATCCAGCACCTGCCGCACCCTCCCCGCAAGCGTTGACGGAGTGAACGGTTTCGGCAGAAATGCAATCCCCGGGTCCAGCACTCCTTGATGCACGATGGCGCTATCGGTGTAGCCCGACATGAACAGCACCTTAATCTCAGGCAGCACTTTCTGCACCCTCCTCGCCAGCTCCGGACCGCTCACTTCGCGCATCACAACATCGGTCAGTAGCAGATCGATCTCCCCGCCATGATGCTCGCATACCCGCTCGGCGTCATTCGCATGTTCGAGTTCCAGAACCATGTACCCGCACGCCTTCAGGATCGCCACTGCCAGATCCCGCACCTGCTCGTCGTCCTCCGCGACCAGGATCGTTTCTTTCCCCCGCATCGCAGGCTGCTGCACCGGTGATACTGCCTGCGGTTCGATCACATCTCCGGCTCGTGGCAGATACACCTTAAACGTGCTGCCCCGTCCCGGTTCGCTGTACACCGATATGTGACCTCCGCTCTGCTGCACCACGCCGTACACGGTGGCTAGACCAAGCCCCGATCCCTTGCCCGTTTCCTTGGTGGTAAAAAACGGCTCGAAGATGTGCGCTTGCGTCTCCGCGTCCATGCCTACGCCAGTATCACTCACTGCCAGCATGACGTGCGGCCCGGGACGCACCCCTGCGTGCTCGTCGGCGTACGCCTGGTCGAGTTCGATGTTCGCAGTTTCAAGGGTAAGCGTCCCGCCGGTCGGCATCGCGTCGCGCGCATTGATGACCAGGTTCAGCAAAACCTGTTCGATCTGCCCCGGGTCGGCTTTAATTGCGCCTAGCTTCGGCGCTGGCCGCGTGACAATCTCCACGTTCTCGCTGATCAGGCGGCGGAGCATCTTGTCAACATCCACAATGATCGCGTTGAGATTGACGATGGTCGGCTGCAGCACCTGCTTCCGTCCGAAGGCCAGCAGTTGCCGCGTCAATGCAGCCGCCCGGTTGCTCGCCGTAATAATCTGGCCCGCGTTGTTCTGCACCACGTCCGGGTTCGCTTCCGGGAAATCAATCAACTGCTGTGCATATCCCATGATGATCGTCAGCACATTGTTGAAGTCGTGCGCGACTCCGCCGGCCAGTCTTCCGATCGCCTGCATCTTTTCCGCCTGCACCAGTTGCTGAAACAGCAGCCGGTAGCGTTCCTCCGAAGCTCGCAGCGCGACCACACTCTGCTGCTTGCGGTGCTGGCTGATGGTCAGGTGCGCGCCATAACACGCGAGAGAAACGATCACGCTTCCGTAGGCGATGATCCGGTCGTGATCCCCCGCTCGCAGCGCCAGCGCCCAAACAGTCAGGGGCACGATGGCGAGTCCGATGCTCTTCCAGAGAAAACGCCGCTCGTTCCAATCGACGATTTCAACCTCGTCGCGGCTCTCTGCCGGCTGTTCGTATCCTGCGGCCAGCGTAGCTGCAACCAGAAATGGCACGGTCCATGCCAGGCTCGTCCAGCTTCCCGAGTTCGTCTTGATAAAAGTGAGCGCGTAGTCCCCGACACTGGCCGCGAATGCATACAGGACGAAGTACACCGCCATCCTGCGCGACAGGCTCCGCACCAGCGAACCGCGTCCCCAGTACGAGCGCGCGAGGAACGCTCCCGCCAGAATGAAATTGACCGCATTAGTAGTGACCTGCTCCATCACGTCCAGGCTGTGCGGCCCTGCCTCAACCGCTCGCAGGAACAGGAAGTCGTAATAGAGGAGGAATGCCACCAGCAGCATCTGCACAAAATCCAGCGACCGCTGCCAATCCAATCCGGACGGATCTTCCCCTTCGCGCAGGAACAGCGCCATCACGATCGGCGCGTCATAACACAGGTAAAGAAACTGTGAGATCGGAGATGACGGCACCGTGGCATGCACCCAGTTCTCGTAATATGTCCATACGATGTTGGAGGTTCCGTATGCCAGGAAGGCCAGGCCGAACAGTCCCCAAAACGTGCGCGCCAGATCACGGCTGCGCCACGCAGCGGAGAAGGAAAAAGCAGCCGCAGTCAAACAGCAAAGTACCTGGACGACGTTGGACACCAGCGAGCGCTGCTCTTGCGATCGGAGCAGCAGGAAGGCGCCGATTTGAAGAGCCAACAGCAGCCATGCTGCCCGTGCGATCCGCCGCCTCATGATTGCTGGGCGCTCCTGAGCGCGCCTCCATCCCCTCCCGCAGACAAGCTCCACCCTCGCCACTCACAGTGCATCCCCGGCCTCCGAGCCCTTGCGAGAAATTAGGAGCCAACAGAAACGAGAACCTTCAGGGATCTGCAACGATCTCTTATCTGAAACGAATGCTATTGGTCCATCGATAACCGAGTCAAACACAATAGGGGCGCCGTTAGCTTTTACCAACTGATCTCGCGAATGGCTAGTTCCAGGCGGCGCATCTGCACCAAGGGCTACGAACGTCTACAATAAAGGAACGAGTTCCCCCATGCCTGACGATCCCATCACAGTCTCCCCCGGTCCGCAGTTTCGCCTGGCCATGCTGCTGGCTATCGTCGCGGATGCCCTTCAGCTTGTGATTTTTCCCGCGTTTGTGGAAGGTGCGCTCTCGCCCGCCGACGATCTGCTCGACTTTGGCATCGCGGCTGCGATGGTGCGTCTGCTGGGATGGCACTGGGAATTCCTGCCGACATTTTTTGTGAAGCTCGTGCCCGGCGTCGATCTCGTCCCCTTCTGGACCATCGCCGTCGCCAGCGTCTGGCGCAAAGCCAAAGCCGCTGGCGTCACCGGCGAAGTGTCCGACCCCGATAAAAAGTTTCTTCCGCACTGAAGAGCGGATACCGAGGCTGCCTCTGAAGGCGCTACCACGAATCAGTCGCGATCGTGGTCGCGGTCTTCCCAGTCGCGTTCTTCGTGCCATCGGCGCTCGTGCTCATCCCACCAGCGATGATTCTCGCGCCAGCATTGTTCGCGCGCTTCCCGCAACTCGTGGCGTTCATGATCCGCCTGCCGGCTGTCCCGCCCGTGATGCTCAATCGCTTCATGCAACTCGTGGTCAGCATGGGCGATCCGCTGCTGGCAGCGCTCATCGATTTCTTCTTTTGACTGCGCCAACGCTCGCGGCGCCGCGCTCGACGCCGCCAGCGCCGCCACGATGCCCATCGACAACATCCAGGATTTCATCCGTCCAAAACGTACACAATCCATGCCATCCTCCAACAGCGTGATTTGGTTTCTACCGCGGATTGGATAGATGCCGATCGTTGCCCCCGCCGCGCTACGGTGAATCTGGTAGCCAAGGATACGTCGACGCCCATTCGCCCTGCCATTGTCATACCGAACCCCGTCCCTTTTTGTCATACCGAACCCCATCCCCTTTTGTCATACCGAACCCATCCCCTTTTGTCATTCCGACCGAAGGGAGGAATCTGCTGTCCCCCCGAGACATCACCACGACTCTATCCATGACTCCCAGGAACTAATTCGCCCCAAATAAAAGCGCGGCCCGTAAGGGCCGCACCTATTTCTACCACCATTTCCACAAAGCCAAACCACGCTGCCAGAGTCAATGCTGCAGCAAGATAAATCCCGCAAAATTCCATTTCAGAAAACCCATTCCCGAACTGGGAACCCCCCGATGCCTCCTCACGATGCTCATGTGGGGACAGCCGCCTCGGCTGTCTGGCGGCCCAGGTATATCGGGCCGCCGGCTTTTGTTTTCGGACTCTCATCCCAGCGGATCAGGAAGAAACGAGAACCCAGCGGTACACTCGAAGATCCTGCCAAGACCCCGTCGAAGCAATCCCACAAGCTCAACACGCCTTGTCGTCGAAGGCCCCCAGGAATTCAACAACGCTTGTCATCCTGAAGGCGCGCGCACTTCGTGCGCCTGAAGGACCTATCGAATCCCCACAATCGCGAGCGTGGGCGCGAGCGGAGCGAGGGAGAAAATAGAGGGGAACAGACGAAATTGAACGGGACTACATACGCAAAGATTGTGGAGCCAATCGAAAGAAATCGAAATTTGAGTGCTATCGCCTGCTTACGTCAACTATCTCATGCGATTGCGACAGTTACACTGCAATCCGCTGAATTCAGTTGGTGCCCCTCACGCTTCGTGCTCTAATAGGCCTAATTGCACGCCTAAGTGGGAATCTTTACAGTGCCACTTGAGGTGCCTATGCGATTCGGCCGTCATATCAGATGCTTTTCTCTAGTCATCTTTTTCGTCACGCTTGCATTACGGCTGTTGATTGCTTGGAGATCTGGTTTCTTTACAACTTTCCAGCATGACGAAATGGTCCGCATCGCACTCTCACTGCTGAAATACCACGAATACGGTAATCCCTTCCTAGTTCGAACAGGTCCGACAGCACACGAGATGCCCCTATACCCCTTGTTCCTGAGCCTCCTCTACCTGATATTTGGATTCGGCAGTTTAGCCGAGGGGGTCAAGATTGCGCTGGCTTGCGTGCTTACTGCTCTACGGTGTGCGCTGATGCCGGGTTTTTGTCTTGACGTCGGCCTAGGTCGGAACGTAGCGATCACGGCTGGGGTGCTTGCGTCTATTTACATCAGCGCGCTCCAAACCGAAGTGAGAGGAAACTGGGACGGCCCTTGGCAAGCTCTAGTCATTCTGATCTTGACCTGGATGGCGACTCGAGTTTGGCGCGATCGCTCCCGGTTCACGCGAATGCCCTGGCAGTACTCGATCCTTTGGGGCTTCGCAATACTGCTGCAGCCGGCTTTTCTGCCGATCCTGATGGTTTTTCTGCTAGCCGGGCTAATCGTCTCTCCGAACGGTGAACGTCGCCGGTATCTCAAGAACTGCATAGCTGTGCTGCTGACCGTGGTTGCATTCCTGCTCCCCTGGGCAATTCGCAATGACCTACAATTCGGAAAGCTAATCTGGACTCGAAGTAATTTTGGCCTCGAATTCTGGGTATCGAACGGTCCGGGCCGGGCGTTTGATATGCCGACTAACCTAGGGTTTTCCGTTCCGCATCCCTCGCTGGACCTGCATGAAGCACAGCTCGTGTGCCAGCTTGGTGAAGTACGGTACAACCAGGCAAAACTGAGAGAAACCGAAGCGTGGGTTCGTACGCATCCGATACAATTCACGCACCTCACAGTTCTACGCTTCTTGGCGTGGTGGGTCCCCCCTGGGCGAAGCGTGCTTCATCGTGTCTTCAGTTTAGGCTTGTCCCTCCTGGCGTTTATCGGTCTTGGGCTAATGTTTCGCATCCAGCGACTCCTGGCTGTCCTTTTCTCTCTTACGTGGGCAAGTTTTCCCCTTGTCTATTACGTGATTCAGTGGTCGTCGAAGTATCGATACCCAATGGAGTGGCAATTGGTGATCTCCGCCGGATTGGCGATTAGCTCGGCTTCAGAAATCGCGGTGCGTTTGTTTGCACAAAGCCAGCGAACACACCCTTTTCGCACCCACCCCGACCCCCCTGATCGGCTACCGTTGGATTGTTGACGTAACATCCCTATAATGCGTTGACAGGGATTCTTGGTGCATTCGTTGCGATTTCACCAACAACCCCGAGTAGGCTGTTAACTGAATGTGCCTGCCGATGGGTTCGGTCGCATTCTGGCCAGCCGCCGAAAGGCCCACACAGAGGCGCTTCCGAGCAGTCCGAACTCCCCCGCCGTGTCGGCGATCCCGTACAAACCCCTCGAACCCCACGACAGCCACTTCTGGGAGTACCAGGCAGAAGGCACCCGAATCCTGGCCCGCCAAACCCAAGCCCGCAAAGCCGCCAAAACCCAAGCCGCCGCCAGGACGGACGGTGTGGAGACGGACCGTGTGGGGACGGGCGCTTTCGCCCGTCCAGCGCAGGCGAAGCCAACCGCAAGTGTAGGGACGACGCCTCGTCCGTCCCGGTCGCGAAGCGACCGTGCCCCCGCCCGCCACAATCACGACCACCAAAGTCACCTCGCCCCCCGCCGCAGTCTCACCCCACAACTTCAAAAAGCCCCCCGCGACGGTAGTCTCAGCTCCGCAGGAGCGAAAGATTAAAGCCCACGCCGCAAGCCGTGGGTAACAGGAGGAAAAAAAGCAAAGCCCCGAGGGCGCGAAACATCATTTAACAACTCGCGGAGCACGACACCTACTCCATGCGTCTGATGACCTAACTCTCCTCGGACCGTCCAAGGGAATAGTTTGGAGATGACGACCACCATGCCTATGAACATGCTGCGAAGGAATACGCTCCGAGGTTTGCTGGTGCTGGCCCTCACAGTTTGTCTGTCTGCCGCGCCGCTGTTCGCCGCTCCTATGACCGTTACGGACCGCGAACACCTGCTGGTGCATTTTGAGATGACCACGCAGATGGTGGCCGAACTGGTGCACGGGTTGTCTCCGGCGCAATTGGAGTACAAGGCTTCGCCGGACCGCTGGAGTATCCGGGAAGTCGTCTCGCATCTGGCGGTGGCCGAACCTGACTATTGGCGCGAGATTCAGAAAGCCCTCAAGGCGGCCCCGGATATGAATACCAAGAAATCGGCGGCTACCGACGCCGACATCATGTGGTATGGCATCGATCGCGTGGTGCATACCAAGACCGGCGGCGGGCACGAAAAAGTCGACACCTACAAGGACCTGGGCGAGGCGCTCGGGAAGTTTCAGGCGCTGCGCGGCACCATGATCGAATACATCAAGAGCACCAGCGACGACTTGCGGGCGCACAGCTTTGGAGAATATGGAGAGGTGATCGATTGCTGGCAGTGGATGCTGGAGATCTCCACGCATGCCGAGCGGCACATCCAGCAGATTCGCGAGATCAAGAACGATCCGAACTTCCCGAAGAAGTGAGTCGCGGGGCGCGCATCCAAAATCAAGAAGCGGCCCGAAACTTCCGGGCCGCGGGCGAAGAGGCGTCCGCCCCTACACAAGCTGTACAGCCGAGACGGCTGTCCCTACGTGGGTTTGCCACCTCAGGTGAAACTTCCCTCTTCGTTCGTGCCAACGGTCAGAAGAAAATCGTGATCTGGGCAGTGACGGTTACTCCGCCCTGGCTTGGCGAGTTCGGCAAAGGGCCTTTGAGCGAGACTCCGAAGCTGATGTCGCCGGGACGCAGCTTGGCGATTTTGCTGGCTGCGTCGACCGCATCTTTAATCGGGTCTACGTAGGGCTTGAATTGCGCTATGGTCTTCGACGGATTCTTGAGGTCGACTTTATCGGCATTCGTGATCACGCCACGCAGCGCGCCCTCGCCTTTCGTGAAGATATTCGCGACGTCGGACAGGTTCGGTACCTCGTGGCCGATGGTGAATGTCATTTCCCAGTTCTTGTTAACCGGATCAATCTTGCCCGAGAATTCCATGCCCGAAACGCTGGTCTTCAATTCCAGCGTGCGGTCCCAGCCGGCCGTCGCCTCCACCGGCCCCAAAGTAGCCGTCGCTCCAGAGACCGAGATACCGGCGCTGGCGTCCTTTCCGGTCCACTTGATTTCGGTGGGGACCGATTTCAGAGTTTTCAACAGACCCTTCAGGCGGTCAATAATTTCCGGATCACCGGCGCGTACCGGAGTGGCTCCGGAGCTGCCGGAAACGTAAGTGGAAGAGCTGGGCAAGTCCACGGGCAAGAAACTGTGAGTCTTGGCCCATTGGTGGATTTCCCAGGCAATGTCGCCGTTATCCATCTGCGAGATTTCGGGCACACCCAGGCGTGCCTGCAAGATGATGTCGCGCTCGGGAATCATGCGCAGGCTCTCGGTGTTCTTCGTGAGCCAGTCCCGGAGCAGAGAGACGGGAGTCTGACGCATCAACATTAGATCGGTCATGACGATTTCCTCCTTGAATGAGAAAGGCAAGGGGCCCAACCTGGGTTATGGCTTTCGCGCCAGGCTAACCACTCCGATGTGTGGGGGAAGGGTAGAACTGCGGGGACAGTCCATCCTGAGGCTGAGGAGCGGCCGCAGACACTGTACCGCGAGTCGGGGGAAATTTCCAGAGCGGCGCGGCGAGAAAATCAAAGCGGCCCGAAACTTCCGGGCCGCCGGGCGGACGAGGCGTCCGCCCCTACATGGATCTTGCTGGGTACTGAGTACTGCTCCTACGTTCCTTCGTTCCAGCCGGCCAGGTACTCTTCCTGCTCTGGGGTTAGCTTGTCGATCTTGATGCTCATCGACTCGAGCTTCAGTTTGGCTACGCGCTTGTCTAACTCGTCGGGGACGCGGTAGACCTTGGGCTCGAGCTTCTTGGCGTTCTTCACCATGAACTCGACGCTCAGGGCTTGGTCGGCGAAGCTCATGTCCATCACGCTGGCGGGATGGCCTTCGGCGGCGGACAGGTTGATGAGGCGGCCTTCGCCGAGCAGGTTGATCTTGCGTCCGTCTTTGAGCGAGTACTCGTCGACAAAGTTTCTGGTGGTGCGCTTCGACGACGACATGCCCTCGAGCGCGGGGATATCGATCTCGACATTGAAGTGGCCCGAGTTCGAAATGATCGCGCCATCTTTCATCAACGCAAAATGTTCCTTCGTCAGCACGCTCTTGTTGCCGGTGACAGTGCAGAAGACGTCGCCGAGCTTGGCGGCTTCGGCCATCGACATGACGCGGAAACCGTCCATGACGGCCTCGAGCGCCTTCGTGGGATCAATTTCGGTGACGATGACTTCGGCTCCAGCGCCACGGGCGCGAGAGGCGAGGCCGCGGCCGCACCATCCGTAGCCGGCTACGACGAACTTCGATCCGGCGAGAAGGAAATTCGTGGCGCGGATGATGCCGTCGATGGTGGACTGTCCGGTGCCGTAGCGGTTGTCGAACAGGTGCTTGGTGTCGGCGTCGTTGACGGCGACGATGGGGAACTTCAGCACACCTTCCTTGGCCATGGCGCGCAGGCGGATGACGCCGGTCGTGGTCTCTTCGGTGCCGCCGATTACGCCTTCGAGAGCGTCGGTGCGCTTGGTGTGCAGAAGGCCGACCAGGTCGGCACCGTCGTCCATGGTGATCTGCGGCTTATGGTCAATCGCGGCTGCGATGTGCGCGTAGTAGGTGGCGTTGTCTTCGCCCTTGATGGCGTAGGTTGGGATGCCGTAGTCCTTCACGAGCGACGCGGCGACTTCGTCCTGGGTGGAAAGCGGATTCGAGCCGCACAGGACCAGGTCAGCGCCGCCGTCACGCAGGGTGATGGCGAGGTTCGCGGTTTCGCTGGTGACGTGCAGGCAGGCAGACATACGGATGCCTTTTAGGGGCTGGTCTTTGATGAATTGCTTGCGGATCAATTGCAGGACGGGCATTTGTTGATTGGCCCATTCGATTTTGCGTTTACCTTTTTCCG
>DATMOO010000344.1:0-54314 GCA_035568275.1 Candidatus Sulfotelmatobacter sp. | reverse complement strand
CGCTTCCTGCTCTACATTCTTGCTGCCGCAGTGCGGGCAAGAAATCCGTTCTTTGTCGTGCTCCGCCAGGGTGAGGACCGTCTCAAAGGACTTCTTGCAGTCGTTGCTGATGTAGTCGTATACGGGCACCTCACCAGCATTGATAGGGATGCGCTTTCCAGCAATCAGCAACGTATAGCAGCCCTGCACTGCTAGCATGTATTCCTCGAATTCATGTACGTGCTCGGCGGAAGTTGCGGTCTGGGTGCATGTCCAAAATGCCATTTGGCTTTCATCGGCTCCGTCATACACATATCCTTCGACACCGGGAGTGGCCTGATTCGACCGGGCGATACGGTTTGCGGGGTTCTTCATAAACTCAGGGAATGCAAAAAAGCCGGTGTGGATGGCACGTCACACATGTTCCGGCACACGTTCAGCGTGGAATTGCTCAAGGCGGGCGTGGACATTCGCAAAGTGAGCCGTGCGCTTGGACACAGCTCTGTAACGATCGCGGAACGCTATTACGCGAAGTGGAACAAGGCGCAGCAGGACATATTGGACGGGGATCTCACGCGGGCATGGAAATAGCCGGTCTAGCCCGTACAGACATGTGAATGTGAACGGCGGATCTGCAGGCCACGATTCTAGGCGTCCGCCCTTCACGCGTACTGCTCCTGGGTCACGGGAACGCCGTTCACTCAGAAATTCTCAGCCGCACCGCTCGAATCTCTTCCGAGACACTAAGAACGTGATCAAAAGCGGCCATGGAAAGCCAAGGCTCACAAAGCGTGCGGTCTGCTGTTTCCGACTGCCGGGTACAATCCGAAGCTGGATTTTCTCGATTGCCTCAAGGCATGTGCGGAACGCGCAAAGCTCGACAAAGACGACTTCTGGCTTCACAAGTTTCGGTCAACCTTTGCGACTCGATGCCTTTGGGCGGGAGTGGATCTAAGGACAGTGCAGCAGTGGCTCGGGCACTCCGACATGGAATCCACAATGCGGTATCTGAAACCATCGCGGAGCAGCTTTAAGCGCGCGTGTTATGAAGCTTGTTAGGAAGCCGTTAATCAGTGGGGATGGTAGTAGAAGTAAATGTCCACGATGCATCTCACCGCTTCGATGATTGTTGTTACGCCGAGACAATCGCGCACATAGTTGGAGTACCATCTGCACCCCGCCATTCCCGGTGAAAGTACTCGAATCCTCACACAAAAATCCAGCGCATTTTTCTATTCGCCTCCGAAGGTTCGAAAGAGGAATGTGCTGCGCGTGTCCGCCAAGAGAGGCTTTCCATTGAAGGTCGCCTCGCCTTTGTCGTATCCGCCGACGACATACTTCCAGCCAAAAGTGGCCCCGCCCCTCAGTTGGATCGCGTAGGCGCGTCCCGGCGTGACCGCGAGTCCGCCTTCTGGCATGAGGAACATCACATGCTCAGCATCGCTCACTTTAACAGCTTGCGTTACCGAGGCCAACTTCTGATCCTGCGCATCCAAGACCGTCAGCGTCAACTCGTCTTCCGGTTCCCCGGCGTTTCCCACAATCAACTCGACTTCCACGCCAAGCAATTTTGGCAGCGACGGAGCAAAGGATTGTTCGGAAACGTTCAGCAGATTGGTCCAGGCCTTGTCCCATCCTTCCGTATTGACCTGATCCACCCGCATGGCTTCCATGGGTCGCGGAGTCGGTACCGGAACGGAGGAAGTAAGGGCCTGATGCCTGCACGCAATTGTCATGCAAACGATGAAGATGCCGGCGGCGGCGCACACGATTGAATGTTTCATTACGACCCTCCACCGCCAATCTGTTATCGCGCGCCCATTTGGAACAGATCGTCCATTCTGGCGGTCACGTTCTGCAGCGTGTCTGTAATCAGGTAGACGTTGTACGTACTTTCGCCAGCGGGAAACAGAACGTCCGTTCCATTGCCGTAAGCGGCGCTCCAAGCGGTGTTGTCGGAGGCGGTCTCCGAAGGCCCGTCTCCCCAGCAGTCGAATTTCCACATGTCCAGATTGGACACCGATCCTCCTCGAGACGCGCTGACCCCATAAATCCCCATGGCATTCGCTCCAGAAGCATCCGACATGATGATGCCGCCGAAGTCGACAAAAAAGGCATAGCCGCCAAAATCATTCGGACCAGCCAAGCATCCATTGGGCATCGCGTTGGTCACTTCAGTCAGGACCTTAGCCCGCGCATCGTACGTCCAAAAACGATTGAAGCTGGAGAGCAAATAACCTGCAGGGTCCGCGAGCGTGCCCGTCGTCGCGGAAGGAAGAACGAGATGCGTGGTGTATTGAGCTACCGGTCCCAGGTTTTGATAATTGAGAGCCAGATCTTTACCAAGAACTAGACTGTCCCAAATGACAGGGTGGTCCTGGTCGCCGCCATACTGCCTTGGGTCCCAATTGAGCGGGATGGCCCGCGTGTATTGAGTGTTTCCTTGATTCTCAAATCGAAGCACCGGGGATCCGTGTTTCAACGATTGATCCAGAGTTCTCATGGTCATGAAATCCCCGGCTTCATCTGGGTTCAGCTGACTGGTACCGAAATAAAACGCTCCTTGAATTTCTCGTCCGTAATCGCCGTGATTCAGGAACTGCGTGCCATTCCAAAACCAGCGCCAGGTACTGCCTCCAGCGACCGCGTTGGACTGCACGGTTACACCTCCTGCCGTCGTACTTAGCAGTACTTCGGCGGCGTTCCCAAAGCGCGGATAGCCATAGGCCGCCAGCGGCTGCGGAACGTATCCCGCCAAGCTCTCTGACGGCGCGAGCAACGCATAGTCGCGGATTGTGCTATTGAAAGACTCGGTCAACTGCGCCACTCCGGGTATGGAGTTGGTGCTCCATGGAAATCCCAATTCCATGTCTTGCGAATACCCGCTCAAAGTTGTGACCGTGTCGGCGTGATCGCTGCCGTCCGAATTGACCACTCGGTTCAAGGTAGTACGATCGCTGGCGCCTTGATCCGGCACGTAGTAGACCTGTGCTTCCATCGGGTAAGAGCTTCGCTCGTTGGGCCCGATGGTGGTCGTGCGGTCGGTGCCGGTGACCACCACTCGGTACAGGGTGCGGAGAACGGTTGGCGTGGGAACTGGCGACTTAGGCGGAGGAGGCGGTGTTTGGCTTCCACCTCCACAAGCACATTCGATGGTGATGATCACCACGACGAACCAGATCACGATGATTAGGTACCGTCGCATACGCTCGCTGCAATCGAACTTCATTACATGTCAGGTTCACGGTCATCGCGCGTGGCTACATCGCTCCGGGCTTCTAATCACGTATTGCGGTACCGATGTCTTGAAGACAGCCTGACTTATCGCCCCCTTTCGACCGATTGCACTGGTCGGCCGGAGCACAACGGCTGATCCCCCGACGTTACCGTTGCATCCGGATACAACGAAGAGGGCCCGGTAAGCAGGCCGGACGGTGACTCGCCGCGGACATTCGCGTCAAGAAACGCAGCCACGTAGTCGCGGACTGCCTGCATGGTCCGCTCCGGACCCATGGGGCCAGCCTGAACGGAACGGCTGGTCAGCCATATCCAGTCGGAGAAAGCGACGTGCTCGACGCCGCGCAGACTGACGGCCGTCCGCGGCCCTGCGAGGTTATTCCACAGGCGGCACTCTCCGGGCGCGAACTGCTCGCGGTCGCCGACAATCATCAGCACCGGTTTGCTGGTGGCACTGCCCAGTTCGGCTGGCATGAAGCCGTCCAGCATGACGACCGCCGTGATACGCGGTTCAAAACCGGAGCCGAGGAAAGCCGTCAGGCCGCCAAGGGAGTGGCCAGCAAACACGATGCGCGTCATGTCCAGCCTCCCGGCGAAGGGACTGTCACCAGAGGCGTTGAGGTGCTCGATGTGGCCGAGAACCGATTTTAGATCGAGCAGGCGGATGGACACCGCCGACGACAGAGAGCCGGCGTCGCCGCGCGTCGGGCCGCCCAGGTGGCTGCCGACAACGGAGCGTGCGAGCTTGCCGTTGGCCAGCTGCACCGCGGTCGCTTCATACGTATGGTTGACTGAGGCGACCACGTATCCGCGACTCGCCAGCTCCTCGGCCAGGAAAGTGTAGTCGGTGGCCGTGGCCGTGTATCCCGGCGTGAACAGAACCAGTGGATGAGAGCCCGCATCCACCGGAGCGTTCCAGCAGCTGTTGGTCTTCACTGGGAAGGGTGCCACTCTAACGAGCTGGGCGTAGTACTTCCAGACGGACGGGGCGGCATACTCCGCGGGTTGGCAGTCGCGAGCGGCGCTGGCCGCAGCCGGATACCAGAACCGCACGCTGAGTTCGCGCTGGGTGCCGCTGGCCAGATATGGGTCGGTGCGTTTGGGATCAGTGAAGCTTAACGTGCGGGTACCGACCGGGTCGGGTCCGGTGGGTGCGGGCACAGCGGCCCACGTCGTAGCGGCAAGATCGGAGCGCGCCTGTTCCTGGTTCGCTTGTCTTACGCTCGTTGCTGTACCATGCAGTGGCACTTGCTGCGGACTGTCGGTGCTGCTGTCGGTGATCGTTAGGTTCCCCGAGAAGGTATCCACTATGGTCGGGGTGAACTTTACGGTGAAGGTGCAGACGCCAGCGGGGTTCACGCTGGCTGGGCAGTTGTTCGTCTGAGAAAACTGAGTTGCCGAGATAGCAATGTTGCTGATGGCGAGGGCCGAGGTACCGGTGTTGGTTAGCGTCACGGATAATGTCGGCTCCGTCGCGCAATTGTCACGGGGATGAAGCTTGCAGGTGGGGAACGTGAGGCTCGTGGGAGCGAGCTGGACGGTTCCGGTTGAGATGGAGATGGTAGCCGAGGCTGACTTGGTGCCGTCGCTTACGGATGCTGCCGTCAGGCTTACAGACGCGCTCGCGGGAGCTCTGGCAGGCGCCGTGTAGGTGACTGGGACGCCGCTAGCCGAAGTTGAGGAGCTCAACGTGCCGCAGGCGGGAGAGCAAGCGGCAGAGTTCTGCGTGAGAGTCCAGTTCAGGCCTTGGTTCGCGCCATCGTTGGAGACGGTGGCCGAGAACTGCTGAACTGCGCCGAGCGGCATGAAGGCGCCGTAGGGAGAAATCTGCGAGACTTGCACGGCTGGAACGGTCACATTGACCACACCCGACTTGGTAGGATCAGCCACCGAGGTGGCAGTCACCGCCACGGCCAAATCTGCCGTCGGAGGAGACGTGGGGGCGGTATAGGTCGTCGCGGCACCACTGGGGGTCGAAGTGGGAGACACGCTGCCGCAGGGTGCAGGAGAGCAGCTAACGGTCCAGGTGACACTCTGGTTGCTCAGATCGTTGCCGACGTTCGCGATAAGCGGTGCTGTGGTGGTGTCGATGACATCCACGCTCGTGGGTTGCATAGTGACCGTGATGGCAGCAACGGTGACCGTGGCGGTGGCGACGGACGCAGGATCGGCCACTGACGCGGCATTCACCGTCACCGCCAGGTCGCTCGCGGGCGGGGCCGGAGCAGTGTAGGTCGTCGCGACACCGCTCGCCGTAGAGGTTGCCGACAAAGAACCGCACGGCGTGGGTGAGCAGGTCAGGGACCACGTTACCCCCTTGTTGCCGGGATCCGGTGAAACCGTAGCCGAAACTTGCGTCGTGCCGTTGCCAGGAACGGTGCTGTTGACAACGGCAATTGAGAGCACCGACGAAGGAATCGTGACCTTGGCTGTGGCGGACTTGGTGCTGTCGGTAACCGATGTGGCTGTCAACGTGACACTCATGTCACTGGCCGGGGGCGTTGTGGGCGCCGTGTAGCTGACGGCCGCGCCGCTGGACGCCTGCGTCGGGGAAACGCTTCCGCACGGTGCGGTGGGACAGGATACGGTCCAGTTCGCCAGGCTCCCGGCCGGGTCATTATTCACCATGGCGGTGAACGATGTGGACGCGTTGACCTGTAGCGTCGAGATGGTGGGAGAAACGGACACGACAATGGCCGGGACTGTGATCTTGGACGATGCCGTCTTGCTCGGATCGGAAGCGAATGCCGCCGTGACCACCACGGTCAGATCGGTGGCGGGCGCCGCGGCTGGAGCCGAGTAGGTAGCGGCTGCTCCGCTCGCGGTGGAGGGAGGCGAAACGGTGCCACAGGCATTGCCCCCGGTGCAGGAAACGCTCCAGTTGACTCCTTTGCCGGACGAATCTCCGCTGACGGTAGCCGATATAGGGCTACTCTGTGCGGCCTGCACAGTGGCTGCCGCAGGACTCACCATAACCAGGATAGGCGGGGCAGACGAACCGCCGCTACATCCGAAGCTGCCGATCGTGAGTAGTACGCTTAGCAGGAGAGGCCAGAAAGGTATGCGGTTATCGGACTTCCTGCCCCTAAGCCAGATGGGCATTGTCTGCCGCACTTCGACGTTTTTCTCAGACATGGACGAACGCTCCCATTCGTTGAGAGTTTCTTATTGCGTATCCGGTACTCATGTCTTGATGACAGCCTGATTTATTCCTGAGGTTCTTCCGAGGAAGCCTTCAAAACCTAATTTTTCGCGACGAAATGCGACTTTCGGGACTTCTGGCGCTTCCCGAAGATTCCGCCGTCGCGGTCGGAGTCCTGGTACGCGAGAGCATGCTCCGGTTCGCTGGACCTACGAAAAGCGTCCGCGATTGGATGGAATCCACTTACTGGGCTGGGGGGATCACAGGCAAGATTGCGCGATCTCGGAGTTCATCCCGCTGGGCCCCCAAATCGCCAAACGAATCCGCTAGCAGCGGCGGGGCAAACGCGACTGCGGTCGTTCCATCAGGGAGGAATCGGACTAAAGCCCGCATGCGGGACCAGGTTAATTCACCCTCTACCCGATTCGGCTCAAAGGTCCACTGACGGATCGCTTCGAGCGCCGACGTAACGAGCATGGGATGGCCGATGAGTACCCGGGCACTGTTTACATCCCCTTTAGGGGAAACGGCGATTCCAACTTCGACCGTACCGGCGACGTGAGCCTGAATCGCAGATGGGGGATAGTTTGGCAGCACTGCGTGCTTTACTCGCGTCCGCACCACATCGGGGGAAATGTTTTGAAAGAGGGCTTCCGTCCGAGGTGGTACCTTCTCCGCAGCAGGCTGAGAAGCTACTGTGCCCTCGCTTTGCGAAACATTCGTATTGTTCAATACCGTGACGACGGTCACGGGGGATTCCTTTAAAACTGGATCTGCATGGATTACTTTCGGCGTTCCCTTCTTCACAACTTTGGGGGCGGGATCCGGCGACCGATCCTGGCCCACGTCCGCTGGATCTTGTGTATGCGCCTCCACCTGCACCGGGAAACTCGACGCCGTTGCTACTCTTGGCGGCGACGAGTTCGCCCTGAAAATCAATACACAGAAGATCAGCAGCGCAACCAGGGCAGCCGTGGCGGAGAACCACGTCCCTCTCACGGGACGGCGGACTACTGGAGTCGTTTTGTGAGCTCCATCCGCCGGCTCAACAAACGCCACAAGGCGATAACCTCGCTTGGGGATCGTCTCGATGAATCTTGGCTGCCGAGGTTTGTCGTCAAACGCTCTCCGCAGCTCGGAGATGGTGCGAGCCAGAACGTCTTCTGTAACGAACGAGTCTGCCCACACCGTATTCAGAAGTTCTTGTTTGGCAACAGTCTCGCCAGGCCGCGATGCAAGGCACACCAGTACTTCCATCACCTTTGGCTCGAGACGGACGGCGTTACCTTTTAAGGAGACGGTGTTCAGCGTAGGTTGGACAAGCCACGTACCGACAAGGAAGTCCCCATTCAAGCTGCACCCCCCAGTCGCGCAAAACTCGGTAATTATACCTCCAAAGGCAAGTTCCAAACCAGAGACACCTTCTTACTCGAGCCCCAGATGCATATGGGAGTTTTTGCGTCCAAGTGAAGCCAGAAACGATGAAGAAGGACACCCAGGCATACGAACAAATAATGCAGCCGCGGAGGGAACGTGCAGCACGCGGTTTGCGAAGCCGAAATGCGGTGGCGTTTCGCTTGTTAAGAGAAGCGTCGGTTCCCCGAAGCTGTTTTCAAGCCTACCAAAAACATGTCTGGTGAGACTGTCCATATGCTTTGTCGGTCGGCTTTACTGTCGATCAACGCACACCGGCGGCCGGGTAGCGCGCGTCGGCGGTATGATCTCGCTTCGAAGTAACGTCCCTAACGAAGCACATTCGCTCGACTGCGGCTTGTCATTCACCTCGGGAGCAGAATCGTATCCATGATCGACTCTGCCACGTTCTTACCGAGACGTTTGCCAGCGATGTGGTCGGTCCGGAAAATCAACCATCGCTCGGGCCAATCGTCGGCCCGAATCACCTGGTTGGGGAACACCAGACGAAAGAACGGGTAGATCGCGCGCAACAGGCGGTAGCTGAAATTCGGTTCCTTCCGCGCCTCGACGGGATAGATGTACGCGGGCCGGAAGGTAAACACAGGGGAACCCGGCCGCGAGTAATGCGTTCTCTGCCTCTCTCTTGTAGCGTGCGAAGGGAAGATGATGCGGGTTGTGGCTGACTTCGCCAAGTATTTGGCAAATGTCCCGACAAGCTCGGCCCCAACGAACTTCGCTCTCCTATTTCTCGAAGGCAGTATTGTTGTGCGATTCAGACTCTCCGATGCGCCGCCCCGCAACCATTCTCCCTGCGATCACCAACTGAAACCGAAGGGCACCGACAGCAACCGCAACCTCGCAAACGATCAGGACCGGCTGATCCACAAACAAACCCCATAGGCTCGAGCGAGGAGCGGCTTCCTTCAAGTCGCTGTATCTGGAGCGCCCGCCCGAGATTATGCAACCGCGACCGGTTGTGCGGCGGACGCTCCCAGATACAGCCCTAAGACTTCTGAGACTGATCCGCTCGGTGCGCGTGTGCATTGCTTCCGAAGCGCTGACAATGCGGGAATCGGCCGGTCAATGCCTGCGATCATCTGTTCTCTCACTGTGCAAACGGAACCACCAACTGTCGCTGCTGGCCCAGGCCTTCAATCCCAAGCATTAACACGTTGCCGGCACGCAGGTACGTCGGAGGCTTCTGTCCCAGACCCACTCCAGGAGGCGTTCCCGTCGAGATGATGTCACCAGGTTGAAGGCTCATGAAGTGACTCACGTAGCCGACAAGATGAGCGATGCCGAAGACCATCGTGCTGGTGCTCCCATTTTGATACCGGTGTCCATCGACATCGAGCCAGAGTCTCAGGCTCTGTGGATCGGGAACCTCGTCTGTTGTAACCAGCCACGGACCGATCGGGCCAAAGGTGTCCGCACTCTTGCCTTTGACCCACTGGCCAGTACCCTCCAATTGGAAAGCTCGCTCGGAAAGGTCGTTTACGACGCAGTATCCCGCGACATGAGAGAGAGCATCCTCTTTGCGGACGTACCTGGCCTCCTTGCCGATCACGACACCGAGTTCTACCTCCCAATCGGTCTTCTGCGAACCCATTGGAATCACAACGTCGTCGTTGGGCCCGCAGATGGCGGACGTAGCCTTCATGAAAAGTACCGGTTCGGCCGGGACTGCCATGCCTGATTCGGCGGCGTGATCGGAGTAGTTGAGACCGATGCAGAGAAACTTGCCGACAGAGCCCGCGCAAGGACCAAGCCGTGGAGAGCCGGTAACAAGCGGAAGAGTGTGAAGATCGATCTGCCGTAACCTTTCAAGCGAATCAGGCAGCAGCGCGGCACCGGCAATGTCGGCAACGACGCCAGAGAGATCACGGATTTGTCCTTCAGAGTCAAGCGCGCCCGGCTTCTCCTGGCCGCGATTTCCAAATCGTAAGAGCTTCATTGATTCTTCCTTCTCGTGATGATTGAACTGCTAAAGCGTCAGTAAGTGGCCCGGCCGCCGCTGAGGTCGAAGACCGCGCCGGTGGTACGAAGCCGCCCGCCTGGTGCTAACCGGAGTAGGTGCGGAGTACGGGGAGGCTTTCTCGTAATCTCCTACTCTGAGGTTGTCTGCACGCTCCGCTCTCGCGCGCCGAAGAAAGAGTACACCGCGATGATCATATAGGCTGACAGGGGCACTGCATAAGCCAACGCGACGCTGTGAAACTCTTCCGAGATCCAGCCCATCGCCGGAGTCAGCACCGCACCCCCGATGATCGCCATGACGATCATCGAACCGCCGATCTTGGTGTTCGGGCCAAGTCCCTTTAGTCCCAGCGCAAAGATCGTAGGGAACATCAGCGACATGAAGAGGCTGGTCAGGAAAATGGCCCACAGCCCGATCCATCCGGGCTTCAGCACTCCGACGGACGCCAGAATGACATTGACGACAGCGTACACACCCATGAGTTTATTTGGTGCGAGAAACCGCATCAGATAGGCGGAAACAAATCGTCCCACGCCAAACGCAACCAGAGTACCGGTGAGGAAATAGCCGGCAACTTTTTCCGGTTGATGAGTATTTTCCTGTACATACTGTATGAAATAGCTCCACGTACCCACTTGCGCCCCGACATAGAAAAATTGGGCAACCACGGCCAGCAAGAAATGCGGATACCGGAATAGTTCGCGGAAGTGCCCTTGGTCTTCTCGGCTGTTCTCGTGCTCGCTGTGAATGTCGGGAAACTTCGTCCGCCAGATCAGGAATGCCCAGAAAAGAGTGACGCAGCCGAGGACCAGGTATGGTTCGATTACTCTCAGTGTTTCGGTGCGCAGGTAAGCTTCGTAAGTACCGGCAGTCTGACGAGCGGCGACCTCTGCCGGCGTAAGTTCCACGCCGGAGAAAATGAATGTAGTGCCGATTAGAGCACCCGAGATAGCGCCAAAAGGATTGAATGCCTGGGAAAAATTGAGGCGCTGTTCCGAAGTGTCGGGATCGCCAAGTTGGGCGATGAACGGGTTCGATGCCGTCTCGAGAAACGACAAACCACTGGCAATGACAAAGAGCGCGCAAAGAAAGTATCCGTATTGCCCCATAAAGGCAGCCGGCCAGAACAGAAAGGCCCCCAACGTGTAAAGCAGCAGACCAATAATGAATCCAGCTTTGTATCCGACCTTTCTCATTACCAACGCGGCCGGCATAGCCAGGAGAAAATATCCCATGTAAAAGGCCGACTGCACGAGTCCCGCCTGCAAACGGGAGATAGAGAATGACTTCATGAACTGCCGAATCAGGACGTCATTCAGATTGTTTGGGATTCCCCACAAGAAGAAGAGCGCGGTCACCAGAACGAAAGGAATAAGCTGACCGGAAGGGAAAAGACGGTGTCCGGAGCTTTGCGACTGGAAACCGCCTGAGTTCAACGAAGTTGAAACGGCCATGGATAATCCTTGATCTGCAAGATAAAACGTTCGAAGCGTCTCGGGAGTTACGTCAATGCACGGTCGAGGTGAACGTATCCCCCATCCACGAAGAGGTGTTGTCCGGTCGTATGGTTTGATTTTGCGGACAGCAAAAAGACCGTTATGTTAGCGATCTCTTCGGAGGTCGTCATTCTGTTTTCCAAAGGAATCTTGCTGACGATCGTGTCCAGTTTCTCCTGCGGACTGGGGAAAGCGTCGAGCCAGTGACGGTAAAGGGGAGTCATGACCTCCGCTGGAATCACGGTGTTCACGCGGATGCTGTAGGGCAGCAGCTCCACCGCCCACTCACGGGTGAGGGCCATAATGGCTCCTTTGGAGGAGGCGTACCCGGAGGTATTTCCCTGGCCCGTGACTGCCGTCTTCGAGCCGATGTTCACGATCGATCCCTTGGATTGTTTCAAATGCGGCAGCGCGTAGTGCGCCATACAGTAGTAGTGGACAAGGTTGCGATTCAACGAGCTAACATAGTCGCCGGGCGTTCCCCGTTCCAACCCAATCGAGTCGTTCACACCGGCATTGTTCACCAGCGCATCCAGGCTTCCGAACCTCTCCACGGTTTGCTCAACTGCCTGCTGGCAGGTCTCCGGCGTCGAGAGTTCCATGGTGATCAAGCCGCACTTTCCGTTTTTCAATAGCTCTGTTTGCAAAGCTTTGCCCGCTTCGGCATCGCGTCCCACAATTATGGGGCTGGCGCCTTCGGCGGCACACGCCCGCACAATTCCCTCGCCAATGCCCTTGGCCCCGCCCGTAACGATGATGACTTTGTCCTTCAATTGCAGATCCATGTTCATCCTCGAAGGTTGATGAAACCGCCATCTAGCAAATAGTCGCCGCCGGTGATGAAGCTGGCTTCAGCTGAACACAGGAACAAGGCGAGCGCAGCCACTTCCTGAGGTTCGGCCATTCGTCCCACGGGTTGCGCCTTTGACAATTTGTCAAAGATCTCTTGCTCCCGACCGGGATAATTGTTTTTCAGAAAGCCATCCACAAACGGCGTGTGCACTCGCGCCGGAGAGATGCTGTTGCAACGGATGTTGTAGGCCAGATAATCGCGGGCCACCGAGTATGTCATGGCTAGGATTGCGCCCTTGCTCACGGAATACGCAAAACGATCCGCCAGCCCGGACGATCCGGCGATTGAGGCCATGTTCAGGATCACGCCGCCGCCGCTCTTCATGTGTGAGACAACGGTGCGCGCACAGTTGTAGAACCCTTTGACATTGACGCGCATGACGCGATCGAAGTCTTCTTCGCTGGTGCTCTCCAGCGTGCCGATATGCGAAATCCCTGCGTTATTCACCAGTATAGAAATCGGCCCCTCTGCCGCCATTTTTTGGAATGTTACGAACACTTGCTCTTGGTCGGTTACGTCACAGGCGTACGCTTCGGCACGACCTCCTGCGGCACTAATTTGCCGGCATGTGTCTTCTGCCTCCTTAAGGCTGAGATCGAGAATGTGGACCTTCGCGCCTTGAGCGGCGAATCTGACTCCAATCGCTCGTCCTATTCCACTGCCGCCTCCAGTGACGATTGCGGTCTTTCCGTCGAGCCGAAAAATAGCCTGCTTCACGGAAGGAGCAACTTTTTCAGAAGTCGATTGAGTCATGTTGTTTCAGTAGTCCAGGGATGCACATAGGTATGCCTGACAGATGTTGCTCCTGCCCTCTCGCGCGCTGTCAGAGTCGCATGGATAAAGGCGCTAGGATTGTAGATCGAGGCGAGCGACCGCCCGCTCCCAGATCTATTGACTAATCTTCAAGACCCACGCCGGTTGTTGGCGCAAGTCCTCGGGAAGGTCTGGGAGTTCAATCGACAATCCCATTTTCGAGTTGCTGGCTTTCAACGGCGTACTTGAGCCGAGCAAGATGACTGACTTTGCGGTAGCCAGATCCTTGATTACAAGACCGTGACTCGACCAACGGGGTAGGATGGCATAGACCGTGTTGCCCTTTGACGTGAAGAACGCTTCGATCGATGCTTTTCCGTCGGCGGATTTTTCAATTAGCTTGGTCACGTCGTACGCAGACGAATATTCCTGGTTATATTCAATTTTTGGCACTTCGCCGGCAGTCCACTGGCGTGTATTTTTCCAGGGCCTCGTTCCGTAGATCGCTTCCCCGTTTATTTTGAGCCAGTCGCCCATCTGCGTAAGTCGTTCTTCCATGACGACGGGGATCATCCCGTCGGCCCTTGGGCCGATGTCGAGCAGGAGGTTGCCGCCGCGGCTGACCGTGTCGACTAGGATGAACACCAATTCCCGGCCGGTGTGGTAAATGTTGAGATCTTCGGCGCGGTTATAGCCGTAACTCACGCCCATGCCCCGGCTCTCTTCCCATGGATGGTCGACGCCACTCATTCCTGCGGTGTATTCCGTGGTCCAGTAGCCGCCATGTTTGTGGCGAGTGTCGCTGCCCCAACGATCGTCTACAACCACTTCGTCCTTAACCGGCGACTCATTGAACAGCCAAGCCAACAATTCAGCGCTGTGCCAATCGGCCGAAGTCATCTCCCACTCACCATCGCTGAAGATGATTGCCGGTTTGTAGTGCGTCACCAGATCCTTGAACTGCGGAAACATGTGCTCACGCACGTAACGCGGCTTGTCGTAAAGCCAGAGCGGGTTATACCACTCGTAAAGCGAATAGTAGAAGCCCATGCGCAGGCCTTTGCGCCGCACCGCGTCGGAGAGATCGCCCAGCACATCGCGTTTGGGACCGGTCTCGACCGCATTCCAGGGACGGCCCCACGTGGCTGATGCCTCCTTGCTCGGCCACAATGCGAATCCCTCGTGGTGTTTTGAGGTCAGCGCGACGTATTTGGCGCCGGAGCGCGCGAACACATCGGCCCAATGGTCCGGATCGAATAATTCAGCCTTAAACAGCGGTGCAAAATCCTGATACGGGAAATCCGCGCCATACACTTTCTGGTGAAACGCCCAGGTGCCCTTCTGGAGTTCATCGGCTTTTGCATTGCTCCTGCCATTCGTCAGCGCATTCCAGTACCACTCGGCGTAAGCGAGTTTGCCGGGCAATACCGGAGCATAGGCCGGAACCGAGTAAGTCCCCCAATGAATGAAGATTCCAAACTTGGCGTCACTAAACCAGGCCGGCGTGGGACGCTTATCTACAGAATCCCACGTAGGTTCATAGCTTTGCGCTAATGACGACACGATCAACCGGAAAAACAGTATGACAACAATGAGAAACCGTTTCATAGAATCTCCCTTTGATGGGCGGTGCTGCACTCACTCCTCGAAGAGCCGCTCGGAGGCAGCAAAATGCCCGCCCCGATCTGAACGGCGGCGGGCAGGTTTACAGGCTCACCATCACTTCAAAAAATGAACCTAAGCCCGAACTGTAGCACTCGAGGCCCGTTTGCGTTGGCTCTGGTTGTGACCGTACCAAAGTTGCTTGCATTACTGATGTCACTATTGGGGGAGCCGAAAATTACAGTGTTGAAGAGGTTGAACGCCTCGGCACGGAACTCAAGCTTCCGCTCTTCACTCCAAATTGGGAATCCACGAAACACCGAGAAGTCCACGTTCCAGTAACGCTGCGCTTGGAAGGCATCTGGGCGAAGGTTGCCGAATGTACCCAGACCAGGAGTACCGAACGCCGCGCTGTTGAACCAACAACCTTGCGTGTGCACCCGTGCCCCATTCGGACACGAGCCGGAATTTGGATCTCCTACCAGATTCGCTTGCTCGTACCCCGCCCAGGCGACATTGCCAGTGTTGGCCGGGTCGCCGCTATTGTCCGTCACGCTATAGCGCTGACCGGAACGGACCGCGAGAATGCCATTCATTTGCCAGTTGCCTACGATGTAGTCTACTGCGTGATTTCCGGTGGAATAGCGCTTGCCCCGGCCGATAGGAAGCTCATAATTTGCATTCACGGTAAGCAGATGCGGCAGATCGAACCCTGCTGGACTCAGACTGGCTCGTGGATTGTAGGGATCTGCAACGTTCTTGCCTTCGGCGCCGAACCATCCATCGTTCTCGTCCAGGGCTTTCGAGAATGTGTAGGCGACCTGGTAGGTCAAGCCGCCGGAAGAGCGCTTGTCCACTGACAACTGGAAGGCATGATAGTCGGCGAACCCGACGCTGCGATCATAGAAGGTGGAAATCATGTAGGGGAACAGCGAGCGCGATTGCGGGTCGGGCAGTTTGCTCGGCTGCAAGGCCGTGTTGTACATGCCCCCGATGTTTGCCCGATGGGTTAACGCGCCTACATAGCTGCCGGTAATCGTAGTGGTCGAGTTGATCTGGCGCTGAAGGCCAAAGTTGAACTGGTACGCGTACGCATCCTTGATATGTGGATCGTAGTGCCAGTTCACGCCGCCGGAGAAGAAGGGTGTCGGTGCAGGCAGACCGGCTGTAACACCGCCCGCCGAGAAAGGATCGCCGTAAGTCGCCGTCGGCGTGCCATTCGGAGCCGTGGTCCCCCCCGGCACGTTGAGGTTGTTGGCGATCAACTGACCAATACCCGGCCAGTCGCCTTCGATGTTCTGCGACATCTGGCTGACCGCAGCCCAATTGTCATACACGATCCCGGCGCCACCGCGCACCACTGTTTTCTCAGTCGCACGATAAGCAAATCCGAGGTGAGGACCGATGTTGGTATAGGTGTTGTGGGAAATGCGGCCACGCGGGTCAACTACGACGTGGGGCGGCAAGGTTCCCGGAGGTAAACATTGTTGAGTAGCCGGATTGCAGGCAACAGCTTTGCCATTGGCGTCAAGCATGATACTGGGAATGCATGGGGCGTGTCCCCGCACCGTGCAGGGTGGCGGCGGGTACTGCAAAACATAGGTGCCGTTTGAGAAATCGAAGTCTCCGGTTTCAATCCCGCCCTGCTTATCGATGGTGTCTTTGGTGCCGTACGGCGGAATCAAAGTAAGGTCGTAGCGGATACCATAGTTCACAGTCAGCTTCGGTGTCGCCTTCCAGGAATCCTGAAAGAAGGCACTGAACAGCCCGCCAGGACGGGTTCTTTCGTCGACGTCGCGTCGGTTGGCACTATCGGGAACTCCGATGAGCGCCGTGGCTACGCTAAAGCCGGCTTTGCCGTTGCCGTCGCCCGTCTGACCGTTGGCGAAACCGACGCTATTGTACGAGAGCGGACTGGAAAACAGGCTGCTGACGTAGTTTGCACCAAACGTGAATGTATGGCTGCCTTTCAGCTTGTTCACCGTCCCCGAGACCTGATTGTTATCCGTAGCTTGCGGCGTTAGTACCACACTCTCGCCACCATCTACGTATGAATTTCCAAGTTGAAAGTCGGGAAGCAGCCAGCCCGGGGTTCCCGAAAAGTTGCTGGCAAATCCTTGAGCGAAGCCAGCTGCCTGAATGATGCTGGTTGTGTCGGTTTTGAATTTTGTACGGGCGTTGTCTGAGACCGTGGTGCGAGAGAACAACATCTGCAGCTGCAAGCTTGAGCTGAAGGTGTGGACCCAGTTGCCTCCCCAATTCCGGCCTGGAATGGTATCGGTAGTTTGCAAGCCTGGCACGTTGGTCGGCTTCAACACATTGCTGTTGATCAAGCTATAGCGAAACCAGACAGAATCCTTTTGGCCGAAGGTGTGATCAAGCCTGACATTGAACTCATTCTGGTGCTGGGTATTGGGATCGGTATCGAACGCATTGGTGTTGAAAGCAGCATCGAAAGTACCAGCGGCAGGCAGCACGCTCTGAAGGAACGTAACGATCTGCGGCTGAACGTCGCCAGGATTTGCTCCTACAGGGATTTGGTTGTTCAAGTACGGTGTACGCAAGAATCCCGAAGAACCTGCGGCAACCGTTGTGTAAGGGTTGTATAGCTGTTTCGTCGAGTCATTGCACAAACCGGCCGTAAACCCGGCTGTGCAGTAGGCACTGAAGTCACCGCCGTACATGGCTGCGGTGGGAACCAGGATTCGGGTTGCGACGGGCTTGGAAAAGCGGAATCCCTGGTAGGCAAAATAGAAGAAAGTGTTTTGCTTCAAGCGGGGGAGGGCAACGGGACCACCGATCGCTCCGCCGAACTGGTTCTGACGGAAGTGAACGATGGGAGTAAATTGATCTTGCGAATCGAATGCGTCGTTGCGGATGTACTCCCATGCCGAACCATGAAACCGATTGGTACCGGACTTGGTCACCACGTTTACTACTCCGCCAAGAACAGAGCCGAACTCGGAGGAATCAGTATGGGAGACGACTTTGAATTCCTGAATGGCGTCAACAATGGGAGGCACGGCATAAGTGCTGAGGAAGGCCGCAAAATTGTTCATGCCGTCAGTCAGGAAATAATTGCTTCGATTGGTGGCGCCGTTGATGGACGGGAATACAAACGATGAATCTTCGGCAATCGGCGCAGCGAAACCGCCGGTGCGGCCACTCATGCTGTTCTGGCCGACACTGATCGGCGCGACACCAGGCGTCAGCGAAAGCAACTGGGTGAAGTTGCGGCCATTCAGGGGAAGATCATTCACTTGCTTGGTGGCGATGACCGTGCCCAGCTCAGCGCTGGAAGCCTGCAGCTGTTCCGATGTCGCTTCCACGGTCACGATCTCTGTCTGAGCGCCGGCGTCGAGTGCGATGTCGATGGTCGCCGTCTGGTTCACGGCAAGAACGAAGTCGGAAACCTGCTTGGAACTAAAGCTCGGTGCGGTTACCCTGAGCGTATAGCGGCCCGGGTTAATATCCGAGAAAACATATGTGCCAGCGTCGTTGGTGAAGGTGTTGCGCTCGACACCGGTATCCGAATTATGCAGAGTAACCGACGCTCTCAGCACGGACGCACCCGTGGTATCGCGAACCACCCCGTTAAGCGACGCCGTGGAAAGCTGAGCGACGGCAGCTACGGTTGAGAAAACTAGAGCGCTGACGAGCCACAGTACAGTGCGAAAGCCATAGGACCGCCGGTGTGAATCGGACATGGATTCCTCCACCCTGTTCGTAAACGCTTCCCCGATTAAACCAATGTGCAACCCCACGTTATTGAAAGACGCGACATTCTAGTATCAAAGTACTAGAACCTGTCAAGAACTATTTGAGCGCTTGTGGAAGGGGATGAATGGCAATCAGAACCTCGGACAGCGAGGTATGACGAACTTTGAGCGCTTATTATTGAAAAATTGGCGTCGTTTACGGCCTTTCGTACTGCCGGCAATTGCATAGCAATTAACGCACTTTGTACTCAAAGACGTGGGCCGCTTGCCCGGCAATCCCAATGCAGTTCCAGCCTGGGGGCGTCTCATCTGCGGTCGGCCGAGAACGTTCATCATGCAGTTTGAATCTGACCACGAACCTGATCTGCGCGGGCGCTCCTTTGACCACCGCGTAGAATTAGCGTCGATGATCGAAGATGTGGTATTTCAAAGTTGCAAACGGATGTTCCGCAGTCGATCTGCAAGATTCACCCATAGCGACGCGGGAAAGGCCGGTCGGCAATCCGAATTGGGGAACTCTCATGCATGGCAACGCCGAAAACAGCCCCGAAGAGTCAGGCTACTATCGTGGTTCCCGATTTTCGTCTCGGTTTTCCTGAGAGGGGTGTACGCGTGTGGACAGTCTCCTTGCAATGTAAAACCGACAGCGCAACCCAAAGCAATGGCGTTCGAGCACGTTGGTTCTTTGGCTTGCGCTGCGTGTCACAAACAGATCTACAACAACTATTCGAAGACCGGTATGGGACGCTCTATGTCGCTGGTCATGCCTGAGATTTTGAAAGCGCAGCCGACTTCGGGTTCGATCGAAGATAAGAACACTGGTTTGCACTTCGATGTTTATGCACGCGATGGGCAGCTCTTTCAGTCGGAGTACGAGCTCGACTCCAAGGGAAAAGAAATCTTCCGCGACACTCGCGGCGTGGAGTGGATTATCGGAGCTGGGGAGAACGGGCTGGGCGGTCTCGTCCGGCAGGGCGATTATGTATTTCAAGCACCGCTGTCTTTTTACTCCAAGCCACAGCGCTGGGAACTGTCGCCGGGATACGAACTCGGCAACTCCGGGTTCAATCGGCCGATTTTGCCCGCCTGCATATCTTGCCACAGCGGGCGGCCCAATGCCCTCCCCGAGGGCAACGGTCATTTTGCCAATCCGCCATTTTCCGAACTGGCGATCGGCTGCGAAAACTGCCACGGTCCCGGCCTCAGTCACGTGCTCGCGCATCAGGTGGGATTCGAAAACAATCAGGGGCATGACTCTTCAATCGTGAATCCCGCGACGCTCACCCCCGCGCTGGCAGACAACATCTGCATGTTGTGTCACCAGACCGGAGATGTGCGAGTGTTGAAGCCAGGAAAGGACTACAGGGATTTTCGTCCGGGAACGCCGCTAGACGACACGCTCTCGATTCTCATGGTCCCGCCGAACCGCGAGTCCCCACCGCAGCAGGATCTGCTCGAACACTACTACTCGATGACTCTGAGCAAGTGTTATCGCGCAACCGGCGAGAAGCTGAGTTGCATCGGTTGTCATGATCCTCACGTGGAGCCGACTCGCGAAGAAGCGCCCGCATACTTCAAGAAAAAGTGTCTGGCATGCCACACTGAAAAAAGCTGCACACTGCCGCTTCCGGTCCGCGAACGGAGCCAACCATCTGATGATTGCGCGGGCTGTCACATGCAAAAGCGCGACGTGCGGGAAATCTCGCATTCCAGCATCACCAACCATAGGATTCTGAGGCGCCCGGATGAGCCGTTTCCAGATATTTCGTTTCAGCAGACGACACCGGCTCTGCCCGACCTGATTCATCTGAATCCGGCGCCGGGCAAAATAGGCGCGCCGCCACCGGCGCTGGTGCTGCTGCAAGCTTACGGCGAACTGGTGGAGAAACATCCGGAATATCTGACCCGCTACTACGCCATTCTTGATCAACTCGAGCGCAGTGATCCCGATGATCCGCTGGTGCAAGGGGCACTCGGCAATCGCGACCTGCATGCCGGCAAATATCAGGAGGCAGTCGAACACTTGCAGTGCGCCATCAAGGAAGGGCATGCGAAAAGCGTCTTGTACACCAATCTCGCTGACGCTTTGACGAAATTGGATCGTGCGAGCGAAGCAGTTGGAGTGTTGAAGCAAGCGGCGGATCGCGATCCGTTCAATGCAGAGCTGAGAAAACGGCTGATCGTTCAACTCATACAAGTAAAGGACTACGTTAACGCGCGGGCGCAAATGGAAGATTTCGTCCAGCGCTTTCCATCTGACTCATTCATGCGTCAACTCCTTGCCAGAGTTCAATCGATGGGGCAACCGAAATGATGCCGCGAAGTCTCTTTGCCATTGCGTTGGTCGTGGTAATGGCCGCCCCTCCTAAGATTTTGTGGGGCGCTGATGCGGGGCGCATTCAATTCGAAAATCGGCAAAAGAATTCGGGAGTTAGTTTTGTCCTCGACAATGGATCGCTTCCGGACAAGCCAATGATTGATGGCATACCCGGTGGGGTCGCGCTTCTCGATTACGACAATGATGGCTATCTGGATATCTTCTTCACGAATGGCGCGAGTCTGCCCGGACTTGCGAAGGAAGGCGACAAATTCTCGAACCGCCTGTACCACAACAATCACGACGGCACCTTCACGGACGTGACGGATCGTGCTGGGTTGCGCGGCGAAGGCTACAGTGTCGGCGCCGCCGCCGCCGATTATGACAATGACGGGCGCACGGACCTCTACGTCACCGGTTTTGATCGCAACTTCCTCTACCACAACAACGGCAACGGCACATTCACCGATGTGACCGCCCAAGCTGGCGTAAGTGGGGTTTCCTCCGCGGGGAAAAAACTCTGGGGCATCTCGGCCGCGTGGTTGGATTACGACAACGACGGCAAGCTCGACTTGTTCGTGGTCAACTATCTGGACTGGTCGTTTGCAACCTCCCGCGTGTGCGGTTCAGCCGGCAAGCGCCTGTCCTGCTCTCCCACTCTCTACAAAGGCGAACCAAACATCCTTTACCACAACAACGGCGATGGCACGTTCACGGATGTTTCAGAAATCATGGGCATCTCCAGACACATCGGCAAAGGCATGGGGGTGGCGATAGCCGACTACAACGATGACGGTTGGATGGACATCTTCGTCGCCAACGACAATGACAGAAATTTTCTTTTCAAAAACCGGGGTGGAAAAGCCTTCGATGAGGTAGGCGTCGAGTCGTTCATCGCATACACCGACAACGGACTGCCCGTCTCCAGCATGGGCGTGGATTTTCGTGATTGGAACAATGATGGCAAACCCAGCCTGATCGTCACCGCACTTGGGGGCGAAACCTATCCGCTGTTCCGCAATGAAGGCAATGGCTTTTTCAGCTACGAAAGTTACAAGGCAGGTATTGGATTTCGGAGCTTGAAAATGAGCGGCTGGGGGGCTGGAATTCAGGATTTCGACAACGATGGTTACAAGGATCTGTTCACGGCGAACTCGCACGTGAGTGAGAATGCTGATTTAGATGGTCAGCAGCACTACCGGCAGGCCAATGCCGTTTTTCGGAATATGCACGACGGAAGTTTTCAAGACGTAAGCGGTGATGCTGGTCCTGGCATGCAGATTCGTGCCGCCCACCGCGGGTGCGCGTTCGGCGATCTTAACAACGACGGAAAGATTGACGTTGTGGTTTCGGCTATTGGCAGTCCGGCAGAACTACTTTACAACACCTCAACCGGCGGCAATCATTGGATTCTGATCAAGACCGTCGGGGTGAAAAGCAACCGTAACGGCATCGGAACGCGAATTAAAGTGACAACCGCATCCGGCCTCGTGCAGTACAACCACGTCACGACAGCTGGAAGTTACGCGAGTTCGAACGATCCGCGCGTTCACTTTGGACTGGGCGCAGATACTGTCATCAAGGAAATCGAATTGAAGTGGCCGAGTGGGACGGTGCAAGTGCTGCACAATGTAAAAGCAGACCAGGTTCTGCCTATAACCGAGGAATGAAGGCGTGAGGACGGCGTTTATTTCGCTGCTGTTTGCTGTGTGCGCCACATGGCCTGCTGTCGCCGGGCCCTGCACCGGTGCGGAGGTGCAACTAGCACAGGTTTCGAAGGCTTTGACCGTCAATGCTCTCGATATCGCCGAGAATGCGCTGCGCACCCTAAGCCTTTCCTACCCTGATTGTCCCGAAATCGTGCTGCACCAGGCCCGACTGGCGCAAGCTAAGGGAAACATTAGCAAGGCCGCCGAGCTTTATTATCACTACACGGACACGGACCCGAATGACTCACGCGGACTTGCCTACTTCGGCCGGTTCTTCCTTGAGCAACGCGACTACATACGGGCCGATGCCCTGTCGGCCGCAGCAGTGGACAAAAATCCAGACGACCCGGCTGCCTTAGCGTTGCGCGGACAGATACTTCTTATGAAAAGGCAATCTTCCGAGGGGCAGAGTCTGCTGGAAAAAGCCAGCAAGCTTGATCCCGATGATCCTGAGACACAATTCCAATTGGGCACGATTTATGACAAGGCGAAGGCCGCCGCGCAAGCTGTGGAACATTTCCGCAAAGCCGCGACGCTGAATCCGCACGACGCGCGTGCATGGGACTATCTAGGACTGAACCTCGAACTCGCAGGAGACTTGGATGGTACCGAGAAGGCCTACGAAAAAGGGTTGCAAGTGAATCAGGCCGGACGATATCACGATGCTTTTCTCGATTACAACTACGGCCGATTTCTGGCAAAGCGTAACGACCTGAGCGGCAGCAAACGCCATCTCGATCGCGCTGTCCAATCGGCGTCTCAAGTCCGCGCTGTTTGGTACGAGCGCGCAAAGCTCGACATGCGGATGCAGAATTATCAACAGGCACGCGCGGACGCAGAAGAAGCTGCCGCCTGCACGCAAACAGGAGGCGTCATCGATCTGCAAATTTACAGCCTGCTAAGCCAGGTGTACTCGCGGTTGGGCAATACTGCTCTTGCCAAAAAGTATACTGACTTAACTCGCGCAACCCCTCCTCCTGTTCGCGGAGAACAGCGATAGCTTGATCTCGAAGATCAACCGCCGGTCGTTTCTGCTGACTGCTCTCGCCGCCGCTCCCGCCGGCAAATTGCTGGGTGCAATGCGGGCACCTGCGACTCAACCGGTGATTGAATTTGAAGATGTGACCGCAAAGTCCGGCATTCGCTTCCAGCACCAGGCTAGTCGCACCAGCCGGAAGTACCTTCCGGAGTCCATGGGTGCGGGAGTCGCGATTTTTGACTACGACAACGACGGATGGCTGGATTTGTTTTTCGTAAATGGCGCCAAGCTGCAGGATCCGATGCCACGCGGCAGTTCGCCAGACAAATCTGATCCACGTTACTGGAACCGCCTATATCACAACAATCGTGACGGCACCTTTACGGACATTACTGAGAAGGCTGGGCTGCAAGGGCGGCTCTATGGCATGGGGGTCGCAACTGGAGACTACGACAATGATGGCAATGTCGATCTCCTGGTGACGAACCTCGGTGGAAATATTCTTTATCACAACAACGGCGACGGCACCTTTACCGATGTTACGGCCAAGGCAGGCGTGGGCGGCAGCGGATGGTGCACGGGCGCGTGCTTCGTTGACTACGACCGCGATGGGAGTCTGGATTTGATGGTCAGTCGTTATGTGCAGTGGGACTTCTCGGAAGTTTACTGTGGCGAACACCGTCCCGGCTATCGCGCCTATTGCCATCCCGACCAGTTCGAACCGATCACGCACTTCATGTTTCACAACAACGGAGATGGGACGTTTACCGATCTTTCTAAGAAGTGTGGCATCGCGAGTTCCCCGGGGAAAGGGCTGGGGGTCGCGATCGATGACTTCGATGGTGATGGCTGGCCCGATATCTTCGTCGCCAACGACTCGGTCGCGGAGCAACTCTTCCGCAATAATCACGAAGGTACATTCACCGAAGTGGCACTGATCTCCGGGCTGGGTTACGACCAGAACGGCCACGCGTTTGCGGGCATGGGTGCTGATTTCGGTGATTACAAGAACACCGGCTGGCCTTCGGTGTTCGTAAATGCTCTCGCCAATCAGAAATACAAGCTTTTTCGCAATGACAAGGGAACCTTCGAGGACGTAACAGACTCGATCGGCCTGGGTGCGTCGACCTTGTCGCATTCGGGTTGGGGAGCGAAATGGATTGACTATGACAACGATGGCTGGCTCGACCTCTTCGTCGCTCAAGGCCACGTGATGGACAACATCCAACTCACTGAGCCTTCCCTTCGCTACCTCGAGCCTCCGCTGCTCCTGAGAAACGATCAGGGCCGCTTCTCGAATGTTTCTCCGCAGAGCGGTTCCATTTTCACGACGCCTATTGCGGCACGGGGCGCTGCCTTCGGCGATCTCGACAATGACGGACGGGTCGACGTTGCGATCAACTGTAACGATGGACCCGCGATTATTTTGCATAATCGGGTAGGCAACGGAAATCACTGGCTCATACTGAATCTAACCGGCACATCCAGCAACCGTGACGCAATCGGTTCGAAGATTCGGCTGGTGACTGAGAGCGGGCAACAGCAGACTCGTTTTTTAAGTACAGCGGGAAGCTACCTCGCCGCCAGCGACAAGCGCGCGCACTTCGGACTGGGATCTTCGAAGAAAGTAAGACTAATCGAGATCACCTGGCCGAGCGGAATTGTGCAGCGTGTCGAATCAGTTTCCGCCGATCAGATACTCCAAGTGAAAGAGCCGTCTCGCTAGCTACCACGATTTGTGACCCCAGCACCACTCAGGGTGTTGTCTGGCTCACCCCGACTTTGAAGCGTGGCCGCGTTTTTCTCACGTACTCATGGCTGAGCGCCGGCTCACCATCGCACTCGATCGCAATCACTGTGGCCAGATCGCTGGGGGAAGTCGGGGGAAGGCCGGTGATCCTCAATGACAAATCGTCCTGCGTGAACGTCAGCGGTTTGTCGCCAACCAGCAGCCGCACCGACTTCACTTTCGCCCTCCAGCCACCCAATGAGATCACCGAAGGCGGCTGATAGAACGTAAGCCATTGCTCGGCGGGCGTGTCCCCGGGCCAGTTGGTAACGTGCGCATACGCCGTATTTCCACGCTGTGTGAAGTTGGCATACACGTGCCACTCGAAATGATTGCGCTCGGTCCCGTAGATCGCGGCTCCGTTTTGTGAAGTCCACTTCCCCACGGTTTGCAGAATATCTATCGACTCTTGCGGTATTGAACCGTCCGGCTTGGGCCCGATATTCAGTAAATAGTTCCCGCCACCTCGAGCGCACGTAATCAGATTGTTGACGATGGTCTTCGGTGTTTTCCAGTTATCGTCGGCTTTGTGGTATCCCCAACTGTCATTCAGGGTCATGCAGGTTTCCCAAGCGCGGCCTTTATCAGCCGCGCGGATCTCCTGTTCAGGCGTCGAAAAATCTCCCGGCAATCCGTTGCGGTTGTTCACAATGATGTCTGGCTGAAGCTGGAACACCATATCGTTCATTTTCTGCGACTCCCACTGGTCGGGTGTCAGCGGCCAATCTACGTCATACCAGAGAATGTCAATCTTCCCGTAGTTGGTCACGAGTTCACGAATCAGCCCATGCGTGTAAGCGACAAAGCGCTGCCGCGCTGCTTCATCGGTTGCGCACCGTGCTCCATCAGGATGATGCCAGTCCATCAGCGAGTAGTAGAAGCCGACGCGCAAGCCTTCTGCCCGCGCGGCATCGACGAATTCACGCACTAGATCGCGTCCCGCCGCCTGCTTTGGCGCGCAGTAGTCGGTGAGCTTCGTGTCGAAATTGCAGAAGCCTTCATGATGCTTCGTCGTCATCACCATGTACTTCTGTCCCGCCTGCTTGGCCAATCTCGCCCAGTCGCGGGCGGCGTTCAGCTTGGGGTTGAAGTGCGTTGCCAGCATTTCGTATTGCGGGATGGATACTCCTTCGACTTCCATGGCCCATTCATGACGGCCTATCAGGCTATAGAGCCCCCAGTGGATGAACATGCCGAACTTTGCTTCATGCCACCATTGCATTCGACGCTCATGCCCCGTAGGAGGTCCAACCTGTTGTGCCGATGTTTTGGCCGCATCTTCCTGCGCGAGCGCAAGGGGCGCAGCTGCCGCCAGTCCTGCGCTTGCCGCCATCAACTTCAAATAATTTCGTCTGGATGTTCCTCTATTCATGATCGTGGCCTCTTGGGAATGCAGTGATTGGGTAATTCGAACTGCACGAAGAGGGATTCTACTCTGGCATGTCAAACCAGCCGCCACTTCGGTGTGAGCTGCAGTCGCCGAGCTTTAAAAATGGCCTCGTTGCGCCGCCGCTTCCACACGAGCAGTCCGCGTTTGCATTGCGTGGTACATTACGAGACCTATGCATACTGAGCAGAATGCGGTCGCTGCGCGCGGCCTGCTCAAAGAGAACGTTGCGCGGCGGCTTCGTGAGGAGATTCTGGCTGCAAGAATTTCGCCTGGAGAAAAAATCGTCGAAGGCAAATGGGCGCGCGAATACGGAGTGGCCCAGATCTCGGTTCGCGAAGCGCTGAACATTCTCGCGACACAGGGCTTCGTAACCAAAGGGCACGGCCGTAGTGCGCGCGTGCTGAAGCTCGAGCGAGCTGACATCATTCACATTTATCAAGTGCGAGGAGTTCTGGAGGGACTGGCGGCACGGCTAATCACTGAAGACAAACTCCCCGTGAACGATCTGGAAGCTGTCTTCCAAGAAATTCATCGTTCCGTCGGAACCGGCGATCTGCGCCAGGTGATCGATAGCGTACAGCGGTTTCATATGCTTATGCTGGAGAAGCCGCGGAACTCCGTTCTGCGGGAGCACGGACGACGACTCCTGGTGCCGCTTTATGCATTCACGCTGATGAAGGCCCTGGTGAAGAAGCTCGACGTCGGCCCGTGGGAAAGGCAACTTCGACTTCATAGGCTGATCATTGACGTGCTGCAACAGGGCAACCCTCAACTCGCTGAGCAGATGTTGATCCATGTCACGAACTTGTTTCTCCATGCGGCATTGGAAGTCTGGGCGCCGTAGAGCCTTTTCTTAACCCCAAGACTTGAGGCGCTATGTCATTCGGAATCTGGATGGGACTGGCAGCGGTTGTATTTGCGGGCGTTCTGCAAGGTCTTTTCGCGGTGCCGATGAAATTTGCACCGCGCTGGAACTACGAACACATCTGGCTGATTTACAGTTTGACGGGAATGGTCGCCCTGCCTTGGATGCTTACGACCGCGACCGTGCCACATCTAGGTGAAGTATATTCACTCACTCCAACGACCGTGCTCGTTCGCATCGCGGGATTTGGACTGTGCTGGGGAATTGGATCCGCCCTGGCCGGCCTGGGAATGAATCTTCTCGGAATCGGGCTTGGAATGGCGATCATCTTGGGACTGAGCGCGTCATTGGGTTCGCTGATCCCACTCCTCATTCTCAGTCCTCAACAGTTGCACACATCTCAAGGCCGCACCTACCTGGTTGGAACTGCAATTATGCTGGTGGGAATCGCAGTTTGTGCGCGCGCGGGAATGCTGAGAGACGCCGCTCGGAACCGCGGCGAATCTGCGCCTCACAGATCATTTTTTGCCGGGTTTATGGTCTGTTGCCTATCTGGCCTGTTTTCGTCAGCGTTGAATTTCTCTTACGCATTCGGCGGAGATGCCTTGGATCGCGCGCACGCTCTTGGCGCAAGCCAGCTATGGAGCACCGGCGTTGTGACTGCGCTAGCTGTTTCCGGCGGCTTCATATCAAACCTGGTTTATTGCAGCTATCTTCTGCGCAAGAACGGCACGCTCGGAAGGCTCACCGGCGAGGGCGCAGGTACCGGCTGGGTTTGCGGTGCGCTCATGGGCGTGTTCTGGCTTGGAGGCCAATCACTGTACGCAATCGGCATAACCTGGATGGGGCAGCTGGGAGTCGTGATCGGCTGGCCGTTGCTCATGGGCATGATCATTGTGACGAGCAACGCAGCCGGGGTAATGACTGGTGAGTGGAACGGCGTTTCGGCTGCGACCAATCGCATTCTCGCCTTCGGCATGCTGATTATCCTGACTGCGCTGGGAGTTCTGGCCATGGCGCAACGAAGTGCGTGAAGTACACTCCGCCGCTATCGGCGGTATCCCAATTCGGCTCCGCCGCTCACGGGAAGAATGCATCCGGTAATGAAGCGGGCCTTATCGGACAGGAGAAATGCAGCGGCGTCGGCGATGACGTCGCCGCGAGGGCAAGACCCCAGCAGGTGAATGTCGTCAAGATACTTGCGAATGCTCTCCGGGTCTTTTTGTTCCCCACACCATTGCTCGAGCATCGGCGTCCATACCCCTGCAGGACAGATCGCATTCACTCGAATGGAGTACCGCGCATAATCTGCCGCCATCGCCTTGGTAAGCGAAATCATCGCCCCCTTTGTTGCGACGTAGGCGGCATGGTCCTGCTGCCCGATCAATCCGACCATGCTTGCCGTGTTAAGAATTGTTCCTTTGCTGGCACGGAGAGCTTCAAAAGCGTAACGCGTGGTCCAATAGACCGACTTCACATTGTTCTGCTGCAAGTTGTCCCACTCTTCTTCGGTGGTTTCGTGAAGCGGTTTAGACGGAGTGGCAATACCAGCGTTGTTGTGCACAGCATCAATTCGGCCGAACTCTTTCAACACCGCTGCGATGACCGATTTCACCGCGGCGCCATCGGAGACATTCACCTGCAAAGCCAAGCCCGGCGAACTCAGCTCATCGGCGGTTCGCTTTGCACTCGTAAGATCTTTGTCAAGGATTGCAACCGTCGCGTGATCGCGCGCGTATGCCACGGCGCACTCGCGTCCGATGCCATCCCCGCCGCCCGTGACAATCACTACCTTCCCTTCCAGATTGCCCGACATGAAATACCCTCGATGCAATTTTTTGAAAAGCGAAAAACATATTAAAGGTATAAGCGAAAATAGGTCTTGAATTGACGCCCGACTGCAAATGAGTGCTCAGATAGGCGAGGAGTGATACTATAGCTCCGTTTTTGTGCGGTCAATCGACGTTTAAGCGCTTGAAGTCCGACGAACTGAAGAAATATCTTCTGCACTATGCCGTCAGCTTTGAAAAACTACAAGTGCGACGATCCCAGGGAGAACAGTGCCCAATCCTGACAATTGCCCACCGAACCAAACCATGTTCCACAGCAGGCGAGATTTCATCAAAATCGCAGCCCTAGCTGGCTGGCTGCCGCTGCTCACGCCCGTCGCGTTCTCGTCAATCTTCTCTGACGCGCGCACCGCCCGGTATCGAAACGCGAAGTTCGGCATGTTTATTCATTGGGGACCGTACTCACTCGCCAGCGTCGAAGCCTCGTGGCCCATCATGACGCCAAAGACGGGAGGCATCACCGAAGCGGAATATGTCGAATTACCAAAGCGCTTCAATCCGCAAAAGTTCGATGCACGCGCGTTCGTGGATTTAGCGCGCTCCGCAGGTCAGCAGTACATGGTGTTCACCACCAAGCATCACGACGGCTTTTGCATGTTTGACAGCTCCTACACGAACTACAAAATCACCAACACTCCTTTCGGAAAAGACATCGTGCGGCAGCTTTCTTCCGCATGCAAAGAAGCGGGCATGCCGCTCGGCTTTTACTACTCGCCTCCGGATATGCATCATCCTGCCTTTCGTGACACTTCTAAGCCGGCATCAGCAAATTGGAATGGGGAGCCAACGCGACCGGAGTGGCCGATCTACCTCGAATACATGCAATTGCAGTTGACGGAGTTGCTGACCAGGTACGGACCGGTTGTGTTGATCTGGTTTGACGGCTTGCATGACCAGCAGAAATACGACGGCCAGCGTTTCATCGAACTGATACGACGCCTCCAACCGGCAACTTTGGTGAATGATCGCATCGGCATCCCTGGAGATTATGAGACGCCGGAGCAATTTATCCCTAAAGGGATTCCGACGAAGGACGTGCGATTCAATGCCGTCGACACCAGCATCAACGAAAAACTCAAGTCTGTGGTTCCAAAACCTGAGGACTTTCAGCTTTGGGAGACCTGTATGACCATCAACAATCAATGGGCATACAACGTCAACGATCGGGACTTTAAGTCGGCGCAGTTTCTGATTCGAGGTCTGGTCGAAGTTGCTAGCCGTGGAGGGAATTTCCTGCTCAACGTCGGCCCCCGGCCGGATGGAACTATTCAGCCGGAATTTCAAGAACGGTTGCGCGCGATCGGCGATTGGCTCTCGATTAACGGCGATTCGATTTACGGCACTACCTATGGACCGGTGCAAGGAATCGCTTCGATTCGCACGACTGCAAAAGACAACAAGATCTTCGTTCACGTCCTGGAATGGCCATCCGCGGCGCTGGAAATCGGGGGAATCACACCAAGAGTCGTTTCGGCGCACCTGTTGGCCAATGGGCAGTCCCTGAAGGTCACGCAAACTGAGGAAAAGCTCAGGTTAGACTTGCCGTCGCAAATGCCGGATGCTAACGTCACGACAATTGCATTGATGACGTCATGATTCATTGGCTTGGTTTTCTACAGGCGTTTTAACGACTAGTCTTCACCGGGGCGCTCGCGCTCAGTGCCTTCCAGCCGGACAATTGCTGCCCCACCCATCCGGCATTTTTTTCAGTGTGGCACAGTAAGCACGCGTTTGGACTCTCCTCCTGGCCGAATTGCTTTGTCATTTCCGCGTTGGGAATATCGTCAACCTGGTGGTAGCGCGCTCGGAACAGCAAGGCGTCCATGATGCGAGGCATGTGACAGGAGACGCAACGGCTGCCTTCTGATTCTGCCGCGTGGTGGGAGTGCCTGCTGATCGCGGCCGCATCTCTGAACTGACTGTGACAACCAGTACACATCAGGTCCGGTTCGTCAAGAAATTTTAGCGACGTCGGATTCGAAGCCGAATCGCGGCTATGCGGATCATGACAAGTCCCACAGCTTAGTTCGGCTTTCTTGAAACACTGCGAGCGTTCCAGCGCTTCAACTATGAACGTTGTTTGCCGAAACCTCCCGTCTTTGTAAAAGCCCTTTCGGGAAAACTCGCCGAACGGCTGCCGCAAGCGGTTTCCGAAGAACTCTCCAGAGGAAACATAATTCAATTCACCGTCGAGCCCAGAATTGCGGATTGCCGATTGCATGTGGCATTGCGCGCAAATGGCAACAGACTTTCGGCTGTCGATCTTGTGAAAATTTACCGGTGGATCCAGCGGTGCCTTCGGTTGATAATCATGCTCACTCATTTCTATAACGTGACCACCGGAAGGACCATGACACATCTCGCAACCAATTCCGGGCTCCTTGAACTCCACGTCATTAACGTCGAACCCACCACCATGGGCATTACGCAGCTGGCTGGTATGGCATACCGCGCAAATTGCCTGATAGCTGGTCGAGGCGTCGAGTCTCTCCCAGGTGCGCGGGTCTGCGCGCTGGCTTCCTGGGCCGTCAATCACTTTCCAAAAATTGATCCACTGCTTGTGCTGCACGTTGTATTGAATCGGGAATACGTGGATTTCTCCGTTCGGCAGTTTTGTGGCATACGCCTGCTCAAATTTCGAGCCTATGGTGTAATCGACAGGATAGCTGTGCCAGTTGCCGTCAGACTGCGAGATGTCGAAGTAGAGGCGGTGATTGCGCACGGTCATCCGAGCAAAGAGACGCCGATCCCGGGCACGCTTCAGTTGGAACTTTCCGTCTCGATAGTCTGCTTCATCCCCGAGATAGAATTCATTGTTGTTCTTGAAATCTCCCACAACATTTTGCGCAGCGTAAGGACGAAGCATCTTCGCCATGCCGCTTTCTGCCCAGCCCTTGTAAATTTCGGCATGGCAAGTGCGGCAGGAATCGGAGCCGAAATAGGCCATTCCTGCGGGCTCTGTGTGGCTTTGCTGGTCGGTGACTATGTTCGAATTCTGGAGCACGGTCGTCCAGCGGTCCGTGGCTTGCTGCAAGAAAGTCTCGAACGAAATGGTTGCGCTGGGATAAAGCAGACGATATATCGTCCGAAGATTGTCTAGCGCCTTGGGAGCGAGCTTACTACCCCCACGATAGATTGCGGCGAAACTGTTGCTGGCCTCCGTGGCTTTACCGAAACTGAGTTGCGCCAGGCCCAGCGCATAGGCGATCTCCAGGTCCTGATTGTTAAAGTGGAGTGCTTCGAGCAGCGCTGCCTCAGAGTTTTTCAGCAACTCCTGTCGCGTTTCGCCTACCGGCTGCGTGAGCCCAGCTTGCAATAGAGCTCGACCCTTCGCGAAATTCGCGGTTGCCTTGAGCTGCTGCTTTACGTTGGGCCAATCTTCATTGCGAACGGAGGAAGGCCCCGCGAAGCGATCGAGGTCGTCTAGTGCCTCCCTCGCATGAGCAATAGCCGCGGAGTTCAGATTTTGACGTGCTTCCACATCCGCAACAGGAACCAGCAGCAATGGATTTTCGGGAAGTAGTGCTAAAGATTTTTGCGCGTAACTGAGTCCTAGCTCGTATTCACTGAGGTCGAAGCAACCACGGGCTGCCGCTTCATAGGCGTGAGCCAGGAACGCCGACTGAGGAAAGCGATTGCTGAACGCTTCGGCACGCGCACGCATCTCGGCCGCTGTGGCTGGCTTGAAAAGTTGCAGGAATGCGGAGCGCTCCGCAGGATCGACTATCTCATCGGCGATTGAAGCCAAATTACGCTTCTGCACAGACGGAACTGAATCGATGTCCTGCGCTGCCAAACAACTAAACGACCAAAACAGAAAGCCGACAACCCGGAGCCGGTGAAACATGGCTCTACACTCTACAACATTTCACCTCCGGGAAGTCTGCGCGATGCGAATGGCCTTGTCGATATCCGGGTCCGCGGGCGTGAGCTTTTTCGCTTCGAACAGTTCCTGCAGTCCATTCTTTGTGTCGCCTGAATGGAGGTAGATGAGCCCAAGGTCTTTGTGCAATTGGCCAAGCGCGGTGCAGTCGCCGCAGACCTGGATCCCCTCTCTCAATTGTGAAATAGCTTCTGGCCAATCGTGCGCAGCGGCAGACGCTAACGCGAAGTTCCCCAAAGTCTGGGCCCGATCCATGATTTGGTTTTGAGCCTGCAGGGCCTCAAAGCGCGATTGCAGGCGCGTGGACTCATCAGGATCAGATTGCGCCAGTTGGCGCGAGAGGTTGTAAAGGGCTTCGCCGTGCTTAGGATTGATCTCAATCACCATCCGCCACTGCGCGATTGCACCGGCACGATCTCCGGCGTGCAGAAGCTCTTGGCCAAGCACGAAGAGAGTGTCCGGATTTCTTGGATCGAGTTCTGCCGATTTTCGAAGTGCCTGAACTGCCGCCGTGGGATGCCCGGCTGATTTTTCGATCAGTCCAAGCAGATACCACGGTTCCGCATAGTGAGGATCGAGCCGCACCGCAGTCTCAAGTTCCGGCTTCGCGTCCTGATCGCGTCGCAAGTCGAGCATAACTCGCCCCTTGTTGTAGTGCGCGGGCGCAGAATTGGGATCCAGATTCACAGCTGAAGAAAACTCCATCAGGGCGCCTTCCAGGTTGAACTCGTCCGCGTATGCAATTCCCAGATTCAAATGTGCGCCGGAGGACTTGGGTTCCAGTTCGATGACCTTCTGGAAATAGCTAATGCCCTCTTCCGTCCGCGTCATGCGCGCGAGGACCATCGCAAGCACCGTTAGCGCCTGGGAGTTGTTGGGACTGATCTTAAGGGCGCTCCGAATCGGTTGCTCCGCCTCGGGAAAACGCGATTCACCCGCGAGAATTAGACCAAGATTGATGAATGCCTGCGTGTATTGCGGACTATTTTCCGTCGCCTGGCGGAAAAGTTCTTCTGCTTCTTTGTTTTTTCCCTGCTGCCCATATAGCACACCGAGGTTGTTTTGCGCCTCTGCATAACCCGGGTCCAGGGCAATCGCCGCTTTCAGTTCTTTTTCAGCTTCGGCGGCCTGGCCAGCTTGAAGGCTGATAAGGCCGAGCTGGTTATGCGCGCGAGCGATAGTAGAGTCAAGGCTAATGGCTTTTTGTAGAGTCTCGCGCTCCTCCGCACTTTTTCCCAGACGATCAAGGGCTAAGGCCAGATCGTAGTATGTGCGCGCATTCCCAGGATCCTGTGCCAACGCTTCGCGATAAACGTCCACTGCGCGTTGATACTCGCCTGCCTGAAAATATTCGTTGGCCTGGTTCACCTTCGTCCCCGCTACGTTCTCTTTGACACTCTGCTGCTTCTTTTCTTGAAAGTCTTCCAGCTCTTGGCGGGCTCGCTGCTCCTGGCCCAGGCTTCGCAGCACCGCTGCCAACTGAAATCGTGCTTCGCTCGAGGCCGAATTCAGCTGGACCGCCTTTTCCAGCTGTACCAGTGCTTCTTGTGGCTTGCCCAGCTTGGCAAGAACAAAGCCCAGGTTGTACCGGCTGTCGTAATGATTGGGGTTGAGTACTACCGCATGTTTAAGCAAAGGTTCGGCAGCCGTATAGTCTCCAAGCCCACGGTCGACCACTCCCATCAAGTACAGCGCGTCAAAGTCGTGCGGCTTGCGCCGGAGGTAGTTCTGGATTTCAGGCGATGCCGTTTGGAACTCCGCCAGGATAATCAACGCTTTCACATACGAAAGTCTGGTGACGTCATTACTTGGATCCAGGCGCAACGCCTCGCGAAACTCGTCAACTGCTTGTCGGAACTGAGACTCCTGCGTGTAGGCAAGGCCTAACCTGACGTGCCGGCCCGCTGATGAAGGGTTTTGTTGTACTAGCTCTGCCAGCAGCTTGACAGCTTCCGCCACATCACCGTTACTCGAGTAAGCCACCGCGAGGTCATCCTGGAGCACAGGATCGGCAGGCATGTCTTTCAAGTACGCAATCGCGGCCGAGTATCGCTTCTGGGCAATCAGCGCTTTCGCCAACCCGTCCAGGGCGGGCACGGACTTCGGATCCGATTTCAAAGCAAACTTGAATTCTTCGATTGCGGCTTCATTTTGCCCCAACTCGCCTAACGCCTCTCCGAGTGCGATGTGTCCCAACGGATCATCGGGTTTAATCCGTACCGCTACTCGTAATTCACGAGCGGCCCGCGCGGCGTCGTGCTTTTGAAGAAGCGCTAGAGAGAGATTGAAACGCGCCTCCCAGGAATTCGGATCTTGGTGTACCGCAGCTTCAAAAGCGGCGATCGCGCACGACAATTGCTGCCGCTGGCCAAAGTAGGCGCCCAGTGCGTCATAGGCCCCCGCCGAAGGATGAGTTGCAAGTACCTGCTCCAACTCCGCTGGACCTTTGCAGATAGCAGGCACTTGCCCCAACACGTTCAGACTCCATACCTGCACAATCCAAGCGCAGAGCGCGATTTGGGCACACCGCCACATTTCCGTAACCTGATTGTCTAATTCTCGCTTGCGCTCATGGTAGCAGACAAGCGGCAGAGGGACGTTCGGTCGAATGTTATGATCGCGAAATAATGCGCGTGAGAGCCTGGCAGTTGCGCAAATTCAGTTTCGGTCAGATTCTTATTTTTTCCGGCCTCCTACTCCTTGCCCTCGGCAGCAGTCATCCTGCGCACGCGCAGGGTGTAGCAACCGGCGGTACGGCAGTTCCGGCGCGGCCACTTCCTGCAAGAATGAAAGCCCCGGCAGTTGAATATCGGGATATCGCGAACCAAGCAGGGCTTGCTGGGGTGAACGTCTCCGGTTCAGAGACCTCAAAGCAGTACATTGTGGAAACGACCGGCAACGGCGTCGCGATTTTCGATTTCGATAACGACGGCCTGCCCGACATTTTTGTGGTCAACTCAGGGACACTCGGGACAGGCGGCGTCCAACCGAGGCATTTCCTTTACCACAATCTGGGTGGACTGAAATTCGAAGACGTCAGCGACAAGGCGGGAATCAAGCCCACCGGGTGGGGACAGGGAGTCTGTGTTGGAGACGTAGACAATCATGGATATCCGGACTTGTTCATCACCCAGTGGGGACAGAACGTTCTCTATCGAAATCTCGGCAATGGCACGTTCAAGGATGAGACCAGGGAGCGGGGCCTGCTTTCGCCAAAACCGCGCTGGAGTACAGGTTGCGCGTTCCTCGATTTCAACCGAGACGGATTTCTGGATCTTGTCGTAGTCCACTATGTGGATTTCGACCTGGCCCATACGCCTCACCCTGGCCAGACCAGCCAATGCCAGTGGAAGGGCAAGCCGGTCATGTGCGGCCCGCGCGGTCTGCCGCCCGAAACGCTCTCGTTCTATCAAAATGATGGGCACGGGAACTTCATTGATGTTTCGGATCAGGTTCATATTTCAGGTCCCAAGAGCTACTACGGATTCACTGCCTTAACAGGAGACTTCGACAATGACGGTTGGCCGGACATCTTTGTGGCATGTGACTCGACTGCGAGTTTGTACTACCACAATGTTGGCGGAAAGAGGTTCGAAGAGATCGGAGTCCGCGCTGGCCTTGCGTACAACGAAGATGGACGCGAACAAGCTGGTATGGGCGCTGCCGCTGCCGATTTCGACGGTGATGGTTTCCTCGACATTTTCAAGACGAACTTCGCCGACGACACGCACACCATGTACAAGAACGAGGGCGGAAGTAATTTTGAGGACGATACCATCGGCTCGGGTCTAGCGGTGAACACAAAATATCTAGGATGGGGGACGGCATTTCTCGACTTCGACAATGACGGCTGGAAAGACCTGATCGTTGCCAACGGGCACGTTTATCCCGAAGTGGACACCGGCCACACCGCCGAAAAGTACAAGCAGCCGCGACTTCTCTACTGGAACCGCGGCGACGGGCAGTTTTTTGATCTGTCTTCGCAGGGCGGGCCGGGGATATCCGACGTTCACTCGTCACGCGGTCTGGCCATAGGCGATCTAGACAACGACGGCGATGAAGAAGTCGTTATCGTCAATATGGGTGAAGCACCATCGCTGCTAAAAAACTTTCGCAGTAGCGGTAATTCGCTTCTTGTTCGTGCGCTCACCTCGGGGCGAGATGCCATCGGTGCACGGATCACGGTCATTGCCGGCAGCCGTAAACAAATTGACGAAGTGCGCAGCGGCGGGTCCTACATCTCACAAAATGATCTTCGCTTGCACTTCGGCCTTGGCGGCGCTACCACAGCCGACATATCAGTCCGGTGGCTCGACGGCAAAGTGGAGAATCTCAGGTCAGTAGCAGCGGGTGAAATCGTGACCATTGAAGAAGGCAAGGGAGTGGTTCGCAAACAGTCTTACAGTTCCGCAAGGAAATAGGTTTTCATGTACCTGTGTTACGCCCGTCAGAAAGAAGGCGGGAGGGGCGTAGGCGCCTCTGGGGGCCGCGCGAATTTCATCGAATCGACCGGCACGTTAAACTTTGCATCCTCAATCTGAACTGTCAAACGCGAACTGGGGCGCATAATCGTCTCCTGGAAAGGAACCTTGAGGCCATCCAGCGCGCGGAAATCCGCATAATCGATCTGCGTGGGATTCCGGCCCAGTGGAGAGTTGGTGTAACGTAAAATCCGCAGCAAATATCCTGATTCTTTGTCGAAATAGAACTTGGCTGCGATCTCACCTGAATTCATGGCTGCGACGACGTAGCTCTCGCGGTCGCCGATCTTCTCCGTCGCCGCGGTCTTAACTTCGTTGAACAATTGCTTCATATGCAGAGGCAGTTGTAGATCCACTTCCGCTTTCGCAGAGGCCACTTCAAGCGGAGGAATGTCGCGCGCCTGGCGGTTTGGCACCGAAGTCCAGCCAGACGTTCCGTCGTACGCCGAAATGGAGTCACCATTGGGCAGGTGAATGACGGTAAGCTGTTTCCCGCCAATCTTGCTGAGAATCTCGATCGGCAGATTTCGGCCGCTAATGTTGATCGTTCCCTTTTCCAGTCGTGTGATAATTTTTTGTAGGGTTGCTGCTCCTCCGATCGCCTCGACGTACTTCGCGATGATCTGGTCGGCTGGGGGAGCATTGGTTGTCGAGGTCTCCTCTCCGAGGGCACTCTCAACGGCGGGTTTGGCGCCGCCCTCAGCAATTACGGGTATGGCTACCGGACGCGGTGCGCCACGATGGCAGGAGTTGCAGCTGACCACTTGCTTGGAATCAAAGTTGTCCCGGTTAATCGCGGCCATCATCTGCATCATCTTCCGCGCGGTCTGCTTGGGTTTCTTGTCATCTTTCTCGAGGGCCCCTTCTACGTGGCAATAACTGCATTCCACGCCCAGAGAGTAGGTAATGAACTGCATGGCTGGGACCAGTTGGTCAGCCGGAATTTCCTTCAATACCTGAATATTCTGATACGCCTGTGCTGCTGACCTTTGGCGAGGTGAAGATGCGTTTTCAGATGCCGTTTGCCCGCGCGAGGGATTTTCTGAAACTCCCACGACGGTACAGGTGATCCCAAGCATGCATAAGAATTTCCTGTACATTAGCGTACTCTCCCAAACGACGTGACCGGCGAAGCAGCGCATTGCACTGGCGCTTCATCATGAAGCTTCTCGATAGGATCAGCCGACATAGCTCAAGGATTCTTTTGGATTGGCCACACCACCGATCGCTTCCGAGAGCGCACAACTGGCCTTTCCGAGTACACGTTTCACAGTCGAGGAAGTTGTAGAATCCTCAATTCTTTGAAGGAACGGAACGCTAAGGGCAGCGACGCCGTAGCCGCGATCGTCCAAAACAGGAAACGAAATATTGATTACACCCTCTACCTCATAACTTTTTCTCTCGTCAAATCCGCGCTGTTTAATCTTAGCCAAGTGTTGGCCCAAATCGCCCGGAGGACGCGTTCCATTGTGCTTACACCACAGCTTTACAGCCCGAGAAGAGACTTCAGGGATCTGATACGCCAGGATTACCTGTCCCGTTGTCGAACGCATGAGGTCGCCAATGCCGCCAGCTTTCACGTAAAAACCGCTGCTGCTGAGTGGGGGATTAACCTGGGCGATGATTACGACACGGTCTCCGTCGAGCACTCCCAAATGGCACGATTGGTTGATAAGACGAGTGACCTGGCGCATGATCGGCAAGGCTTCGGTAGTCAGGCGCTCAGTTGGGGGATGCTGGTATGCCAGCTTAAACAGATGCAGGGTCAGTGAATAGCGCTCGTCGCCACCAGATCGAGCAATATACCCGCGGGTCTCAAGACACACCAGCACCCGGAAAATCTCCGAAACTGTGCGACCGAGCCTGCGAGCAACATCAGTTTTTGTGAGCCCATCCGACTCGCTCGCAAAAAGTTCGAGCACATCAAGGCCTTTTTCCAGAGCTGGCGTCGGATAGCGGCGAGCGACTTTAGTTCGTTTCTTTAGGTCCATTCCAGAATCTTCGGTCGCGTTTCAAAGAGGGAACATAGCAATTGTTCCGCGTGAAAATCAAGAATCGCATTGCTAGCGATGCCGTGGGAAAATAGCCGGCGAGAAGCTTTTCATTCCCTGACCTGGTCACCTATTTCTCTCCACACCGGGCCGTCAGGATAGCTGTGGCTTACAAGGGTCTCCGGGCATATTTCAGTGCTGTATCCCGGTTGCTGCGGAAGCAGGTAATGCCCGTTGATAATGCGTACAGGATCAACGAAATGTTCATGCAGGTGGTCCACAAATTCAGTGACGCGGTTGTCCAACGACGTCGACACGCACAGATAGTCGAAGATTGCCAAGTGCTGGACGCATTCGCAAAGACCGACGCCACCAGCATGGGGGCAGACCGGGATATCGAATTTGGCAGCCATAAGGAGTACGGCAAGATTTTCATTGACCCCGGCCAGGCGGCAGCTATCAATTTGACACACGTCGATGGCTCCCGCCTGCATTAGCTGCTTGAACATCACGCGATTGTGGCAGTGTTCGCCCGTGGCGATACGGACGGGCACTTCCCGGCGGATGCGAGCGTGTCCTAGAATGTCGTCCGGACTGGTGGGCTCTTCCATCCACCAGGGGTCAACCTCAGCAAGTTCATTCGTGCGCTGAATGGCTTCCTCCACTTCCCATTTTTGATTGGCATCCATCATCAGCTTGTTGGTGGGACCGATTTCTTCACGAACAAGGCGTGCACGGCGCAAATCGTCGGCGGGATCTCCTCCAACCTTCAATTTAAAATGAGTCCATCCTTGATGAAGGCCTTCGCGGCACAGCCGCCGAACCTTGTCGTCACTAAAACCATACCAGCCCACAGAAGTGGTGTAGGCCGGGTAGCCATGTCGCTCCAGAGCCGCGAGGCGCGTATCTTTGCAAGAGACCCGCTTTTTCAGGAGCGCGAGCGCTTCGTCCGGAGTGATCGCGTCTGTGATATAGCTGAAGTCAATCGAACGAATAATTTGTTCGGGTTCAAAATCGGCAAGCAGTTTCCAAAGTGGTTTTTTCTCGATGCGCGCGTAAAGATCCCACACCGCATTCAGAAGGGCGGCCGTCGCAAGATGGACCACACCTTTTTCGGGCCCAAGCCATCGGAACTGGCTATCTCGTGTTAGCTCCCTCGAGAAAGCCGCCATGTCGTGAGTAAGCGAGGAGAGGCGACGCCCGCGAACCAATCGGCCCAGATACCGAATTGCAGAAACGCAGAGTTCAGTTCCCCTGCCGAGAGTAAAGGTCAGACCATGTCCCTCCACGCCGGCGTCGGTTTCGAGGATGCAATACGCTGCGGAATAATCGGGATCTTTATTGACTGCGTCCGATCCGATCTGCTGCAGCGAAGTGGGGAAGCGAAGATCGATAACGCGTATATCGGTAATCTTAGGATCGCTCAAGTTCAGTTTCTCCATCGCGCTACGCCACCCGGTGCTCGGGATTGAGACGCATCACCGAAGCAGTGCATGGTGGTTTCTATTTCTGAAACGTTCCATTTGTCAATAAACAGCAGGGCTTATTGCGTGTCCCGGAACGGTCCGTTATCACGGCTGTCAAAATCAGACCGCGTCAGTGGATCAAGACGCTGCTCCAGCGGTGACCCCGCCCATCGCCTCCGAGAGCAACATACTGGCCTTCTGTAAGACTTCGCGCACAGTTGCGGGAGTGGTGGGATCGCCAATTCTTTGGAGAAAGGGAACGGTCAATGCAGCGATGGCACATTCTCGATCATCGAGGACGGGAAACGAAATATTAATCACACCATCCACTTCATAACTCGCTCTTTCTTCGTATCCTCGCGACCGGATGCTGGCCAGGTGGCCCGCCAGATCACGCGGAGGACGCTCCCTGTGTTGTTTACACCAAATCTCGATGGCCCGAGAACAAACGTCAGACGTCTGATGCGCAAGTATGACATGTCCAGTAGCCGCATGCATCAGATCGATAACCGCTCCGGTTCTAACGTAGAAACCTGAGCTGGCATGCGAGTCAACCTGCGCAACAATCACAACGTGTCCACCTTCAAGCACTCCCAAATGGCAAGATTGGCCTATTTCGTGCGCGACCTGCTGCATGATTGGCAGAGCCTCGGCGATCATGCGTTTGGTGGGAGGATGCTCCTGAACTAGCTTAAACAACTGTAGTGTTAACCGGTAGCGCTCGCCTTCGCGCGACTGTGAGATGTAGCCGCGCTCTTCGAGACACAAAAGCATTCGAAAAATCTCGGAAACAGTGCGATCGAGGCGACGGGCAACGTCACTCTTACTGAGCCCTGCCGGTTCGCTGGCAAATAGTTCCAGGATGTCCAGCCCCTTTTCAAGGGCGGGTGTTGGATATTGCCGACTGGCCTGCTTACGCGATTTCTTAGTCATAACTGGGTTTTCACAACCGTTCGTTGTTCCACTCGAGACGTCAGAAAGCCTGTCACACGCGTTGTCGCGATGTTTCACTCAAGACTGTGCGTGCAGCCTCAATCCTTCTCCTTCGGGGTCGTTGCGCACCGCGCAGGGCGTGTCAAAGTACATCGTCGCCCGCTGCTCCGAAGTGTATGTGGGCCAATGTGGCAGGCCGTTGTGATTAGGATTTCCTGTTCGGGCAAAATTCGCCCAGGCGGTACTGATTTGCTTCGATAGGACCAAAGCCTCTGTAGTGCCCCCACTGTAATGATCGCAAATTTCAGCATTGTCGAAAGTGAACGCGATTTCTGCGGCGTGAAACGGGCCAGGGCGGCCATCCAGTACCGGCGTGCGCCAACAATAAACATAAGAATACGCAGGCGCCCTACCCAAAGCAGCCTTCCTCATAGCCTGCTCGAACGCAGCACTGCGAAAGGGAGCGGCGGCGATGATGGCATACAGGTCAAATGGAGTTGCTTTAGGGTAATCGCGCCGGTAGGCTTCGATGATCGGCTGACTGCCATCGCCAAATTCTTCCTTAACCAATCGGTTAAGTTCTTCCGCTCCCATCGCACTGACATCGGGACGGTCAAGCCCACTTACACCCTCGTGAAGATTAGTGCCGGTTAACAATGGAACCTCCGCAGATATTTCTGGAGCTCCTGGATCGAATGGATGGCGAGGAACTATGAGGCCGTCTACTGTCGGCCCCCAATCGTATTCGCCGTAGGTTCTGCGAAGAGAAGATTTGGGCCGAGGCATTTTCTTCATGGCTTCCACCGCAGCGCCCGAAAGCCGATCAACCGGAATTGCCTGAAGTTCGCTCAACTGCGATTTGGATAAACCCAGTTCCGCGAGCACCTTTTCAGCCAACCGTCCGGAGTAGTCAGGAGAGAGAGACCTAAGAAAAGGTCCGCTCTGCACAATCGCGCGGTGAAATAGGCCTTTGGCTGCCGGCATCGCCATAAGGACCAGGACCTTCCCACCACCGCCCGACTGACCAAAAATGGTTACGCTGCCTGGGTCGCCACCGAAAGTTGTGATGTTATCGCGAACCCATTCTAAGACAGCCACCAGGTCAAGCATGCCAACGTTGGCGGAGCTCGAATATTCTTCTCCTCCCAAGTGTCCAAGATTTAGATAGCCATACACGTTGAGGCGATGATTGTGATTCACGACCACTGCGCCGTGATTGCGGGCAAGACTTTCGCCGTCGTAGGAAAGAAGATCATGACCGCTGCCGGCGGAAAATCCTCCGCCGTGCATGTAAACCATGACTGGGCGCTTATGGGAGGCATTGATCTCCGGCGTCCATACATTTACACGCAGGCAGTCCTCGCCGGGAACCGTGGCGGCCGCGCCGCGATGCAGCACAAACGCATCTTCATCGGAGTTCGCTAGGTTTTTCCCGTTAGTATCAAAGTGCGCGGAGTCCTGGTATGGACAAATGCGGCCATACTGCAGCGTGTTGCGAATTCCCGTCCACGGCTCAGGCTTAACTGGCGGCATGAAGCGTCTGGCACCCGCGGTAGAGGCGCCATAGGGTATGCCTTTGAAAATGTACACGCCGTTCCGCTTGAAGCCCCGGATCTTTCCAGCGGTTGTTTCTGCAACAGTCGCGGCGTCAGAAGCAATAACAAGGCTGCGGCCGCCACCGGCCACTGCGGATTTTGTTTTCGACGGCGGGTCCGGCATGGGCTTTGATACCGCGGGCGACCGCAAGATGACAGAACCCGCCAAGCCCGCCCCCAAGGTTGCCATGCGGGCAATGAAAGAACGTCGCTCCTTAAAGGCCGGCCCTGACTTGCGATTTGGCAGTTTTTTTAACATCGTTCCTTGCCTCACATCTCAGATTGTCTAACGGCGCCATCCTCGATCCGCCTTAGCAGGCCAGGTCACGCGCCCCTTCGCACGCTTTCTATTACTGAAATAGTCTATCTGTCAATAAAATTTCTTGACAACCATCGCTGATGAAGTTTATAAGGTTACGCGTTTGACAGGTAAACTAATAGTTTTAGATATAAAATACGGCCGCGAGCGACCCTTTCTCCGTCACGTATCCAGGCTGCTAGGGAAGTCGTTGAGGATGGCAAACCAATGCCGAGGGAGGCATTATGCATGACCGGGCCGTTAAGTTTTTTTCGCCGATTCGAGAAGGCAAAGATTCATCCGGCTGGCGGGGATACGGATTCCGTCGCGGTACAGCCGCGCTATATGTTGCGCTGGTATTGGTTCTTGTACTTCCGAATTGTGCTTCTGCGCAGGCGACAGCCAGTCTGAACGGAGTTGTTCGGGATTCGAGCGGTGCGGTATTACCGCAGGCAACAGTAACTCTTCAGAATACTAATAATGGTACGCTCAGAGAGAGTCTCACCAACGATTCCGGGCTGTATGTCTTCGTGAGCGTGCCACCTGGTGAATACGTTCTGAAGGTAGCAAAAGATGGATTTGCTACCGCGACACAGGGCCTGCATGTTCTCGTCAATCAGGCAAGCACTCAGGACTTTACACTGAGAGTAGGATCGACCCAGCAGTCCGTTACGGTCGAGGCGGCCGCGGTCAACCTCGAAACCGGGAATGCGACGCTAGGCTCGGTGATAGAGTCCAAGCAAGTTATGGACCTGCCGCTCAACGGGCGAAACTTCACGCAACTTCTGTCCCTCACGCCGGGTGTGAGTCCGGTCAGCGTGGCGCAAAACTCGGGTGGTGCGCAGGCTGCCCCGCTCGGCTCATTTGTCTTTCCCGCAGTCAGCGGGCAATCAAATCGCAGCAACTACTTCCTGCTAGATGGGATCGACGATACCGACCAGGTCTTTACGACCTACGCGGTAGCGCCCATCCTCGACGATATTCAAGAGTTCAAGGTCCAATCCCACAGTGACGAGGCGCAGTTCGGCGGCGTATTGGGCGGGATCGTCAATGTGGTTAGCAAATCTGGCACAAACCAGTTTCACGGGACTGCGTGGGAGTTCTTCCGCAACACTGTCCTTGATGCTAAGGACCCGCTTAGAGGCGTTGCGTCGAAATTAGAACAGAACCAGTTCGGTGCAAATTTCGGCGGTCCGGTGATTCTCCCGTTTTACAACGGCCGTAATAAGACCTTCTTTTTTGGAAGTTATGAAGGGTTTCGCCGCGCGCAGCCTTCAACCGGTGCGTTTTACAATGTGCCTACCGCGGCCGAGCTTTCAGGCGACTTCAGCGCACTGCTGCAAGGTCCTAACCCGGTCCAGCTTTACAACCCATTCACGACGCGACCCGACCCTGCCCATCCTGGGTCATTCATCCGCGACCCTTTTTCGAACAACGACATTTCGAGCGTATTGAATCCAGGTGCCGTGGGCCTTGCCCAGGCGGTGTTTCCCGCTCCGCAGCCAGTCGTAAATGGCTTCAATGGCTATGACCTTCGTTCCAATCTAACTCCTCAGAACCAATACAGTTTCAGAGTGGACGAAAACTTCAACCCCTCTAACTCTGTCTTTTTTCGGTACACGAGTTCGGACCAGTCGAGGATCGGAACCGGTGGGATTGTTGGCGAGACCGCTACAGGCGAAACGTTCGGAAAGCAATACGTGTTGTCCTACTACCACCAGTTCACCCCATCAACAATCCTGGATGCGCAATTCGGACATGTGGAGCTCACCAATAACGTTGGCAACGCCTATAACAATCTAAACCCGACAACGGTGGTCAATGCCGCCGGCCTGGCACCTGGTTTCGCCTGTGGTTTCACGGGTGCAGGCTCTTCTTGCTCAATCCCAGGGCTGAGCATTCCGGCGTACGCGACTAGTGGTGCCACAAACAAAGGCGGAACCAAGCTCACGGACATTTATCAGTGGAGAGCCAATTTGACGAAAGTTCTCCGCAAACACTCGTTTACCACTGGTTTCGATTTTGAGAGAAACTCATTTTTTGTACATGGCGGCGGTCCGGCCGAAGTTTTTGGTGCTGAACAAACAGCGAATCCGGAAGCGCCGGCCGGTACGGGCGATGCCCTGGCAGCGTTTCTTATCGGAACAACCGCCAGCGCCTCGCGTCGAGATACTGTGGCACCCGTGACCGGGCAGCGCAGTTACGGCTTCTATTTCATGGATAAATGGAAGGTGACAAACAAGCTAATTCTGAATATCGGGCTTCGGTATGACCTAATGCTTTGGCCGGGGTATGGGTCAGGCCCCAGCGATCCAACCAGCCAGGTCGGGAATATCGATTTCAACGATGGGACCTATGTCATTCAAACAAATTCACCGGACTGCGCGAGTGCCGGCCAGGCTCCCTGCGTGCCTGGGGGTCTGCCGCAGCCTCACGTGGTTGTTTCCCGAAATAATCGCTTGTATTCCAACACTTATGACAACATCCAACCCCGAGTCGGGATTGCTTATAGTCTTAATGACAAAACGGTGCTGCGTGCCTCGTTCGGCATGTTCAATGACCTCTGGGCGGGCGTCATGCAAACCGTGCAGGGCATTGGGGGCGACTGGCCATCAGTAGCGCAAATACTCACTCCCGCACTAAATACGTCGAATGAAGTCGCCACAGTAAATTGGCAAGATCCGCTTGCAGGCTTAGGTTCGGCGGGTCTACCCGCTCCAACGCCATTCGGCCAAGTTGAGTGGTACCGGGATCCGAAGGCCAAGAATCCATATTCGGAGCAGTGGAATTTTGGAGTCCAACGGCAGTTGAGCTCGAACACTGTCATGACTGCGAACTATGTGGGTTCCCAAAGCCATCGCCTTACAGTTGGTGGCTTGTACAATGTCGCATTAACTCCGGGACCAGGGACGCCCGCCGAGGTTGCAGCTCGACAGCCATATCCTTATATCAGCCCGACTTTTTATGATAGAAGCATCGGTAATAGCTCCTACAACGCTTTCCAATTCTCTACCAACCACCGTGCTTCGAACGGGCTTACTTATCTGGTTGCTTACACTTGGTCAAAGTCTATTGACGTCGGTTGCTCTGGGTTCTTCGGTATCGAAAGCTGCTCAATTCAGAACCCTTACAACATCAGGGGTGACCGCAGCGTATCCGGCTTTGATTTGAAGCATGTTCTCAGTGCCAGCGCGGTCGCCCCCCTGCCGTTCGGTAAGGGCAAGCGCTTCGCAACTTCCAACGGTTTCGTTAACTATCTTGTCGGAAACTGGCAGCTCAATGGCATCCTGACTCTCACTTCAGGCGTGCCATACTATGTGTACATCTCGTCTGACATCCCCAACATTGGGAATTTCGCCCCCGCTATCGCCGGGAATGGCAACGTTCGGGCGAATCTGGTTGGGGATCCTCACTTGTCAAGTCCGAGCACTCAGGAATGGTTTAACACCGCCGCTTTTGCCCCGCCAGCGCCTTTTACGTTTGGCGATTCTGGCAGGAATTCGCTTCGAGCGGACTGGTTTAAGAATCTGGATCTGTCACTGTTTCGGGATTTTCCCATCGGAGAGAGAAGAAGCCTTCAGTTCCGTGCCGAGGCATTCAATGTTACAAATACGCCAACTTGGGGAATTCCGATCAACGATCTGAACAATCACGCACAGCTCGGAACAATAACCAGCACTCGCAGCACGGAGCGCCAACTGCAACTGTCGCTAAAACTTTACTTCTAGCTGGGTTACTCAACAACAGCCAGCTCGTCTTCAATTCAATGAGGCGGAACGATGATCTGTTGTACGCCCGATGGCGCGTACAGTATTTCTACGGTGGTGGTTGATCGTAATCACTCCCCGGAATCTGATCCGCTTCAATAATGACCAGAAGTTCACTTGCGCCAAATCGGGTGATCGTGACTAGTACCTGGGCAATACGCGCGATCTGCGTCAGGGGAGTAACATTTTAAAACGTCCTTTCACCTCACTCCCTCAGCAGAAAAAACTCTTTAAAGGTGATGATGAGTGGCGCTGCCGGCGTCCTTTCAGGAGGCTTTGGTTTCCCCACTATCCATTCGAGCATTCGAGCTGCAGTTCCCCCGGCCACAGAACCTCTCATCCGTGAACTCACGCCATATATCTGTTTGTACGGAACAACAGCGGCAGAGATCGGGGGCAACGCAAAACTGGACAATCTGAAGATCTCCGTGAATTGTAAGGGTTCAACCAGCATTTAATGGAACATTACGACTCCAGAAGCAGGTGAATGTGACCTGTTCAATTCGTGTGCTGTTCCCGGGCCCTCCTGCCACCTTGAAGTTATCTCGGGCCCCAGTTTCGTTAATCAGATCTAAAGTTTACCGAGGGTGTGTATCGCCCAAGTGAGGACGGCTGGTCTGTTAATTTCGAAAAGATGCGGCTCGATGGGAGATTGCACCTGACCCGCGGAATAAACCCAATCACACTTCAAGTATCCGGAGCTGATACGGACGAAGTGGTCCGCTTGCGGTGCCTTGAAGTTCTCCCTGCTTCGGCCAACGCTGAAATGACGGCCGCTGAAGAGAGTGCCCGCGCGCATCGAGCGAGCACGGACTGGTTTGTCAACGCGGGGTATGGGGCCATGTTTCATTGGACAGATCTCACGCAGCCGCGAGATGGAATGAAGAAGCCGTATCCAGAGGCTGTCAGCGCCTTTGACGTTGATGCCTTTACCAGGCTTATGGGAGAAATAGGAGCGGCTTACGTCATCTTCACTCTGAACCATGCCCATCCGCACTGCCCCGCTCCCATCCAGTCGTGGGAAGCGATCCATCCGGGATGGACAACGAGACGCGATCTAATCGGCGATATCGAGGGTGCTTTGGAGAAACGCGGAATCAGGTTGATTCTTTGTATCAACTCTCCTGTATTGACAAACTTTGGAACGACCGGGGAAACCGGGCTCTACCAGCTGACCTTCAGCGGGGAGCAATTCACAGAGATTCACAAGAATGTTCTGAGCGAAATCGGATCTCGGTATGGCGAGAAACTAGCCGGCTATTGGTTCGATTCCTGGTATCAATTGCTGGCTGCCTACCCCGATGTTCCGATTGAGGCAGTATACCGTTATTGCAAAGTAGGAAACCCATGCCGGATTACAGCCTTTAACTTCTGGATCTTTCCAGTCTTAACTCCCTGGCAGGACTACTGGGCAGGCGAGCTCTACGCTCTTCAAAATCCTTTTGAGTCTCGTTACATTCAGAGGGGGGCTGGCGCAGGATTTCAGGCCCACGGGATGGTATCCATGCTGCCATCAGGGTACACAGCGAAACCGGTCCGATTCCACCGCCTCAATTCAGCACGGAGGAGTTGATCGGACACGTGAAGGCCAACGTGGAACACCAAGCCGTCACGACGATCAACATCGGAATCTGCCAGGACGGCACGATTGAGCAAGAGTTCTCTTGAAATGATGCGCCAATTGCGGCGCGCAATCAGGGGGACGTAAGGCAAGTGTTCACGCCGATATCAGACACAATTTGCCGCTGCTCTGCCTGGACTGCAAATGCAGGGTGCCTCACTATGCTTCCTCAATCGAGATGAAACACTTCCTCCATGCTGGCCCACCATTCGCCGGAGGCGCGGGACTCAAATGGACGTTGCATCGGTTCCATCATTTTCCACCACTCTTGCGTCTTTGGATCAGCCGCCATCTTCGCCATGTCTGCCTGAAAATCCGTACCATGGTATTCCCAATAACCGAACAGCAAATCATCTTTGAGGAAGATGGAATAATTGTGAATATTGCAATTTCTGATCATGTGCAAAACTTCCGGCCAAACCGCCGAATGAAACTTCTTGTATTCGTCGATTGCCTCCGGCTTCACTCCGATTACCGACCCGTAGCGTTTCATTGCGATTCCCCTTGATGATCGACTCGCCCGAGCGTGCCCACAGGGATCTCTTCGAGGCGATCGAGGTTGCGCGCAACCCAAGCGCTTCAATATAGTCGAAATCTCATTTTGTCGGAAAGAGAATTTGATTCTGCAATCAGGTACTGATATGGACGACCGAATCATCGCGCTTGAAACGAGGGATGTACGCTTCCCGCTTCCCGAGGGCGCCGGCAGTGACGCCGTACACTCCGGCTCGGATTACGCGTTCGCGACGACACTGCTCATCACTGAAGCTAAGAAATTTGGCACAGGGATTGTGCTAACGCTTGGCAACGGGAATCAACTGGTGTGCCGAGCGATTGAAATGTTGGCCAGGGAAGTCATAGGACGCGACGTCGAAGAACTGATGTCCAACTTCGGCGAGATTTCAAGGCAATTAGCAAACGACCCTCAACTGCGCTGGCTCGGACCGCACAAGGGTGTGGTGCATCTGGCCCTCGCTTCCGTCACCAATGCTTGCTTTGACCTGTGGGCAAAGTTGCGTGGCGTTCCGTTATGGCGCCTTCTGCTGGATCTTAACCCTCAGCAACTGGTGAACCTTCTCGACCTCAGCTATCTCGAAGATGTTCTTACCTCTGCAGACGCTCGATGTCTTCTCGAGAACCAGCTGTCCGGACGTTCTGGGCGAGAGCGCATTCTGCAGGAAGGTTATCCTGGCTACGATACATCAGTTGGCTGGTTCCAGTATGAAGATGACAAAGTAAAATCTTTGGCACAACAAGCTCTACAGAGTGGCTTTCGCGCATTCAAACTCAAAGTCGGCTCCGAAGAGGGCTCTCGTGATTTGCGGCGCGCCTTTATGTTGCGTGAACTGGCAGGCCCGGACGCAATGATTATGTTGGATGCGAACCAGCAATGGACGCTTCCCACTGCTGTGAGAATTTGCCGTGAACTCGCGTCGATGTCACCTTATTTCGTGGAGGAACCGACCCATCCGGACGATATCGGCGCCCACAAGAAACTCGCGGACGCGATTGCGCCGACTCGAATTGCCCTTGGTGAGCATGTCCCCAACCGCGTCATGTTCAAGAACATGATGGAAGCCGGTGCGGTCCACTTCGTGCAAGTCGATTGCACTCGCGTTGCCGGGATTTCCGAGTTCATCACTGTAAGCTTACTCGCGCGCAAATTCGGACTGCCGGTGGTTCCCCATGTGGGAGACATGGGCCAGATTCATCAGCACCTGGCGCTCTTCAATCACATCGCTCTCGGACACGATGCGTTGTTTCTTGAGTGCATCCCACACCTGCAGGAACATTTCGTGGCTCCGGCCACGGTACAGAATGGCGTCTATCTCACACCAAATCTTCCCGGCAGTTCGTCTGATCTTCGCGGTGTTAGGCCCTGACATTAGTCCACAGTGAAGACCCACTCGCGGGTGGTTTCCTCACAAACTTCGGCTCTGCTATGCCGGTACAGCACTATTGTCGTAGGAATCCTGTTGAGTTTAAGTTCTGTGCCGATGGGAGGCGTCCAAAAGTCAAGTCCAATATCGATAGTTCCCAACTACGGTAGTGCGCGCGGGTGCTTAAGCCGACCAGAACTCCATTAATCGTCAACTGACTGGCCCCTCCGTCGCTGCGATTTATCGGCGTAAAAGAGACAGTTTTGTTAATGCCTGCTGACGACGCCAGTGTTTTATCGGAAGCACGCACGCGAGAACGAGTGCGTGTGACGACAATGCTCAGCGCGCTTTCGATAAAACCGTTAGTTAGAAGGAAGCCGCTTGGGTTTGCGGCGGACGCGGTCTATGGGGAATTCAAACGATTTGGAGCTGAAAGCCATTGTAAAGGCATCGTTGAGTACCCATTTTTCCACTTCCTACAATTCACAGAAATTCACATCGAAGGTGCGACCTGACGATTGCGTGCACCTTCACCTTACGTGGTATTTATAGTGATATATGGTCAGAAGCGACCACTTTGACAAAGTATGCATTCCCTGACGGGCCTTCTCCCGACTCTTTCAGGGCACTGGTGGAAGGCCAACTTTGGTCAAAACTGACCAGTAATCAATCCGCAGCAGCCGCACACTGTAAAGGTCAAAGTTATATTTATTCGGTCGGGAAAGCCGCCTGAACTTGAGTTGGAATCGGGCAGGGGGGCTTATGACTACCGTCGTGGCGGTCATCTTCGGCGTTTTCGCAATTGGTCTGATCGTCCTCCTGATCTACAAGAGCACACTCACTATGCACGAGGATGAACAGTTGTTTCTGGATGACGCGAGTTCACACATGTACGCGGAGCAGACGGAACTGTTGAGCAAGGTGAACCACCTTATCCTCCCGGTGCGGGTGTTCGGCATGGGGTCCGGGGTATTCTTTCTGGTTCTTGTGGCGATGCTGATTTACCAAAAGCTGAACGCAGCGCAGTAGCGTCAGGGGGTGATGATTTGGCAGAGGTTCGATTGCAAGAAGGCGAGTCAATAGACAACGCCCTCCGTCGCTTCAAGCGCAAGGTTCAGACGGAGGATATCATCAAGGAAGTGAAGCGCCACTCTTTCTACCTGAAGCCGGGCGCGAAGCGCCGGGTGAAGCAAGCCTTAGCGCGAAAGCGTGCCCGAAAGAAGATTCGCAAAGAATCAGATTGAGCAATTGAGTGGCAACCAAATCGGCCGCCGCTGTCGAGCAGCGGCCTTCACCGCTACTTTTCAACGTCGAAGTAAATTTTCGTAGTGGTGCGGTATTTGACTATCTTCTTGCCGTCCAGTTCCATCTCTAATTCCGCTACTCGCGCCCACTTCATGCCCCGAACAGTCTTCGCAGCCTCGGCAACTGCGTTTTCCGCAGCCTTGGCGAAACTCTCTTTGGAAGTTCCGACTACCTCAATAATCTTCTGCGTCATTATGGTTCTCCTGAATGGTTCTCCTGATGATTGTGATTCCCACTCTGGATTGTACCGCTGGTTTTAGCGGTCACTGCCTCCACCGCCAGTGCGCCGCGCAGGTTCCGGTTCAAAGAGGTAACCGTAGGTGTGGCACCCATCCCACGACTGTTCAAAAGTGAGCAGTTTTTCAAATGAACTAAGGCTAGCCTGTTGGGATTGGAAGACCAAGGCGGTGCTGTGTGAACCGGGCGAAAGTCAGATCGTTGATCGAGTTTGCAATTCCGGCCAACCTTTTAGCGATTCACTTTGTTTCGCCGTAAGGGCCTAAGTGCAGCCAGTTCCGCCGCTCCCCGCTCCAGCGACCGTGCGCTCTCGCCACAACCTCATCACGGGTCGCGCAGGTTCTTGTGTAGCCTTACTAACGGAGCCCCGCAATGACACGAATTCTGATTGCAGACGACAGTCAGCCCGTTCGATGCGGGCTGCGTGCTTTACTGGGACTGAATTCAGATTGGGAGGTTTGTGGCGAAGCCGTGGATGGTGCCGATGCCGTAAAAAAGGCACACCAACTTCTCCCCGACCTCATATTGATGGACTTCTCGATGCCGCAGATGGATGGCGTACAGGCGAGCCGAGAAATCGCTAAATCTGGCACAGACATCCCGATCCTGCGTCACTCTGAATTTCACCTCAACTCATGGAATTGGCTCGCAACGCTGGGTTGCGGGGCGCGATTTCAAAGTCGGAAATCAGCAAGTTACCATGTGCGATCATGGCGCTTCAGTGCGGTGAGACCTTCTTCTATTCGACCTAGACGGGGGAGTAAGTGGTGCGCCCGAAGTCGGATAGGCGGGTAACCATCCTCTGCACAAATGCTATGCAACTGGCACGGACAACAACTCCGGGCTGCGCCGGGAGTTTCCGAGTGATTCGATAGCGTCTTCGGCCGTGAGCCTGCCCATGAGTAATGCAAGCTTGGGATTGGTGGTCATGTGGATGGGAGTGGGATCAACTCGCTGAACATACTCGGCGGCGCGACAATCTCGGTTCAGTTTTACAACAAACTTGATGGTTTTCATTTCGCATACCCTTTCGGGCAAAACTCTGAATAAGTCGGCGGTTCATTTCTTGGAAGTCGAGTACACCGCTGTAAAGGGCTTGCCACAGTTCAAGCAATTTGTCTTTGATCGGGGCGTGATCAATCCGCAAGACGGGCACATCCTCTGTGATTGAAACCCTGCAATCTCTGGTTTCAGCCTGCGCATCCAGCGGAGCAGCAGGATTATAAAAAGCACGATCAGCAGACCGACGAAAATGCTAGGTGCGTTCATGGAGCGACCCTTCTTGGCGAGTTCCGCGTCTACCGGGTAGGGCTCGGGGCGAGAAACAAACGGGAGGCGAGATAAGCCGCCTCCCGTTTCTCTCACTGACTACTGGTCTTACGCGGCCTTGCCCTGAACCTTGGCTTCGAGGGTCTTCTCGTTGCTAACATTCACCTTGATCTGCTTGGGCTTGGCTTCCGCCTTCTTCGCGAGTTTGATCTTCAATACACCCTTGTCATAGTCAGCGCTCACTTGCGCGGAATCGACGGAACTGGGCAGCGTGAACGACCGGGTGAAGCTTCCGTAGTGCCGCTCGACGCGACGGAAGTTCTCCTCTTTCTCTTCCTTCTCGATCTTGCGCTCGCCATGGACGGTGAGGGTAGTGTTCTCGACGCGGACATCAATGTCTTTTTCGTCGATGCCGGGGACCTCAAGCTTCAGAGTAATGTTGTGCTCGTCTTCGTAGATGTCCACGGGCGGTGCGAAGCTGGTGGTTGTTAACGCCTCTTCCGGCTCTTCGGGG
>DATMOO010000343.1:0-29131 GCA_035568275.1 Candidatus Sulfotelmatobacter sp. | reverse complement strand
ACTCTTTCAATTGGGAGATCTTACGCGCGATGTGTACGGTGTTCCAGCAATGCGCCTTGCAGGAGTGGCATGCGCGACAGGCATCAATGCCTTGTCCCGCCTCGGATTTGGCCAAGAGGTGCCCGGCCATACTGACGTTGCTTCGGCGGTGGACTTCAAGAGCGTGGCGTCATCCGCGACCGGATTCAACAGGACTATGACATAGCGTCCCTGGGTGCGGGCGATGATATTGCCTTCGAAGCTGTTCTTGGCGCGGATGCCGCCCTCGCCTAATTCGGCTGCGGCAGAGCACTCTCCGGTTTGTTGGAAGTGTTTTGCGAGCTGATCCAAGCGTCCTTTAGCTCCGGGGGCATCGTTGGCAACGGAGACCAGCAGTTTGCTCTCTTTCAGAGTGGATGCGTAGGTCACTACATACGCGGGGGCCAGGAACGCGTGCCCGAGGGGATCTTTGCGGATGTATTGCTCAGAGTGGCGGACGCGGTGCAGTTGCGGAAGTTTCACGAGCAACGGCGGACCGCTTCGGCTTCCGCCGATCCGAGTCGAGAGCGTGCGGGCAAGCTGATCGAGTTGTGCATCGACACTTGCGCCGGATCTCGACAGCTTCACGTAGTAGCGATCCTGAAAGAAATTCAACACTCCTTTGCTGCGGTAGCCTTCTGCGCCGACTAGAATGTAGCTGTACTTAGGGGACCGTTCGACGGAATAGACTCCGAAAGCGTCTTCGGGCTTACCCATATCGTAAACATCAGCCGTGAAGTCCGCTGCGACCGCCTTGAACTCCCCATGCAGCAAGAGTTGGAAGTCGTAGAGCAGATACACGTCCGCTCCGCCGTCGATGTACTGATAGAGCGTGTCAGCTTGTAGAAAGATGGTTCGGCCTGAGGCTCGGGGTGGCCAGGCAGAGGATCGGCCAACAGTTTTGCGAATTCAGGATGAGCTGACGCAGAGTTTTGAGCGCGAGCACTGGTTCCGGATCCCGCAATTTGCAGGCTGAGTATGGTGACGAGGAATACCTTGAAGGAAACAGTGCGCACGAAACGGACCCACAGTGTCATTTCACTTAGCCCGGCTCCCGCCTGCACAGAGCACCGATGGGAGGAATCGGGCCTCCGGTGCAACTGACTTTTATAGTCCTTGGAAGCGTGAGGCTAAGTGATTTCCGTCACAGCCGTGTGAAGCACTGCGGCAACCAGTACCTAGGCATGGGAAGCGCCGTGTCGAGGATTGAGATGGCACGTTGGGCCACGCCCCTCAAAACCAGAGGCCAGCGGGCGAGTGAAGTCGCGATTCCAGCTGACGACGTGGGCCTTTCGCAATGGAAAGGACAGTCCCAAGCCTCCCAAGCTGTTTTTGCTTCATCAGGCGTTCAAGAGCGGAGATACTTTTCTGGATTGCCGCCAGTTCAGCCGGTGTTCCGGGATGGGTTCCCCACTGAGAATACCGTCCCTCGAGGGCATTCAAGGCGTATTCAATCCGCCCGATCAATTTATTGGGATCAGACTCTATCAAGGCCAATTCGTAGGCTTCTCGCCAGGAATGAGGTACGCGTCGCATCGGGGCCCTCCTTGCGTTATCAGACGAATGGTGGACGCTGGCTGGGCGCACCCTCAGGGCGCGAACTGAGGGCAAGTTGCAATGAAATAGTTAACTAAATACTATGCCATTCGCTTGCAGTCGCAAAGCAGATTTTGTTGAGGACTCTTCTTTCGTAATGTACTTCTTACTCAGTCGGCGGGGAGGATAAGGGTAATCGGGTTGTTACGTTACCCAGAAACTCGCAGCAGCGTCGTTCACTCACCAAGTTTGAGTTTTGAATATTGAATTACTTCTAAGGGAATCCAGCTCACGCTTCAGCTTTGGGTCAGGATCCGAGTCCACCCATTTTGGCAAGCCACAGTGAGCGCAGTGCCGAGCGAGCGGATTGTTCCATCACTCTCCTCTCCCTTTTCGAGGAGAGCCTGCGCCGCGGGCAGGCTAAACCTTAGACCGAGTTGAATCGGCCTCAAAATACCCTTGTTTGGCGGGCGGAAGAGACGTGCGTGCCATTGCTGCACCGCGCGAACGTGAAGTTCAAGCGAGCCTACTAATCATTGGCTGCCCGACAGGATTCCTCTTGATTTTACATCCCGCTTACAAACAAATTACCGAGTGATTGTGCTCGCGCAACAAACCAGATTTGAAACGGGATAAATCTGGCGTGTGACTGAGGTGGGATGAAGAGAATCTTCCTCATCCGCGCTGCTCGGGCATCCCGCGACCCCATGGTTCGAGTGCCCTTGAGCCAGACTCCATCGAAGCCCATGTCAAGGAGGACAAGACAATGAACGATCCCTTTCCGGAGCAAGAGGCGTCAATAAGCAAACTGAGGATCATTGCAATCACGATCACGATTCTGGCCGTCGGCGCCTTAGCCATTTGGCAGGGCCTTGAGCTAGCTCTGCGCCTGACATCGTGAAACGACACCAACTACGATGCATCCTGTTTTGAACTTGTGCGTCGGTCTCCGAACGAGAAGGCTCACTTGCCGCGCGTACGACTGCGACCGGGAACCTCTTCTGTGGTTCCCGGTCACCGCCGATAAATCTGCCATTTCTCAGTGGAACAGATTCAGTGTGTTAGTGGCGTCGTCTACGTAGTAAACGTCCTGACCGACTGTGACCAGCCCGAAGAGTGCACCGGCACCCGGAGGATTCCCCGAGCTGTCGAGCAGATTCTTGGCAACCCGCAGCCCGTCCGGCGTCGTTTGGACCATGAAGCCGTCGTCTCCGTTCATCGTGAGAATGTCACCATTCGCTGCCACGGTCAGACCCAACGGATCGTTCAGCGCTCCGCCTCTCGTGACGGTGATCCCAGTGTGCGCCGACGACTGGCGGGTCAAAGGAAATGGGATAGCGACGATCCGGTTATTAAGACTATCGGCCACATACAGTGAAAAGCCGTCGCGGCTGAGCCCAACGCCTGTGGGCCCGATGACAAGCGCTGCTGGATCGGTTCGCTCGGCAAATTCGGAACCGACCACTGTCATCGCTTGGACGAACGGAGCGGCGCCCTTGCTGAGAGTGAGGTCGACTCGGACAACCGTTCCGCCATGTACGACGCTTCCATGTGCGGCCACCGTGCCATTGAGCACGTTCGTGACGAAGAGTGCGGCGCTTCCACCGCCATTCACGTTCGAACGATCCAATGCGGTCATGTCCCATGGGCCATTGATAAGCGTGCCGTAAATGGTTTCGACAACTCTTCCAGAGGAGTTAAGCACGAGCAGGCATCCCGCTTGCGCTGTGGCAGCCGTACCGTCTGACGTTGGCAGACTGCCCACTATCACCCATCCGCTCCGTAATGCGGCCAGTGCCGTCGTAAGCCCCACTCCGCCGGTGCAAGTGCCGGGAAGATGGTCAGGATCAATGTGAGCGAATAGACTCCTTTGGCCGCCGGGAGAAATTTGCACGATGGTTGTCCCCGTACCCTGAAAATTGGAACTCGCATTGAAGTTGCTGATCAGCAGGTTACCCTGGATCAGTTTTCCAGTTGTCTGCGGAACAACGACAATGCCGTAGGGGTTGACGTCGCCGTTGCCCGGAACGGTGGACGCGATCGTCGTGATCGTGTGAGACGGTCCCGGTGACTGAGCCGCTGTAAAAACAGAAACGAGGCACAGCATTGTTACAACACGAAGGACGTGAGTAAAACCAGAAACCTGATGTTCATCTCTACGCTTCATTTTCTCCTCCATCTCGTGGGCGAGGCTGGCTTGGCGGATTTCGCGATATGTCGGGGTGACGATTCTGCGTTGTGCGAAATGCCGACAACCTCCGGACGAATCCGGACGAAGAAGATAGCAAAACAACCCAAAAAGGATGTCAGGGGAGTTGTCAAAGAATTGTCTCTTATCACGTCAGGACTCTCCCGCTTGACCACCATCCCGGTAAATTGCCGCACCAACCCGAAAGCCTATTGCGCGCACTTAGAATATCCGCGCGGCGGCCTCGGGAAACGCCCAACCGAGAGTAGTGCGGCGGGCCCGAATCGCCGGGCGGCGAAACTGTTGAAATCAGAGATGTTTCAACAGCAAACCTGGTTTTTGGGGATTCGCCTTCGAGGGAAGACTCGTTCCCACCACGACCTTGCGTTCAGAGACGCCAACTTGAGTTTCGAAATCGAGGTGACTAGTCCTGCCGCAAGGCGTGGATGGGATCGACTCGCGCTGCCCTGCGGGCCGGAATGTATGACGCCAGGCATGCGACTATCAGGACAATGATCGGCACTACGAAGTAGAGGCGCGGCTCATTCACGTGCAGATCAAAGAACATGGCGCCAAATACCTTCGGTAGTGGAAGAGAAATTGCGAATCCGATGGCTCCTCCGATCGCGGTCATGATGAGCCCCTCGCGGAAGATCATGCGCAATACGTCCTGGCTCTTGGCTCCCATAGCCATGCGGATGCCGATCTCGTAGGTTCGCTGGCCGACCGAGTACGCAATGAGCCCGTAAATCCCGATCGCCGCCAGCAATAGCGCAAGAAATGCGAAGCCCGCAAGGGCGCGCGTGAAGAATTGATTGCCGCCCTTTTGCCGGTCGATCACTGCCGGCATACTCATCAGTCGCGCCAACGGCAGTTCGGCATCTACCTGAGCTACGGTATCGCGCAGTTCCGGTATGAGGCTGTCCGGATCGATAGTGGAGCGCACCATCACATTGAAAAACGCAACCGGACGCTGCTTAAATGGTTCGAAGATGCCAGGGTCTTCGGCGGTTGCCTCCGAATAGGTTTTCACATTGTTGACGACCCCGATGATCTGGCTCCATCCGGAGGGTGCGCCGCTCACCTCGGCCTGAATTTGTTTCCCAATGGCATCCTCGCCGTGCAGGTAGCGATCCACGAACTTCTGATTGACCACGACTACACGAGGTGCTGATTCGTTGTCCTGATCGGAAAATTGGCGCCCTTTCAGCAGCGACATCCCGGCTGTCCGGAAATAGTCTGGCGTGACCACCGTGTCGAATGCTGTGAGCGCCTGGCTAGTTGGTAAGTCGGACTGACCCTGGATACGGACGTTGACTGCGGACTGTCCTGAAGCCGGCAAATCAGAAGTTACGGCTACGGACTCGACGCTCGGTATCTGTTGCAACCGGGCCAGCAGGTCGCGCGCGAAACCTTCTCGATGAGAAGCGTCTTTGTACCTTGCGTCGTCCAGTGTGATTCCTGCTGTCAGCAGATGATCGGGCTGGAATCCGAGTTTCTGGTGCTCGATGCGAAACATCGCGACAAACAGCAGTCCAGTTCCGACCAGCAGAAACAGCGCAAGCGCAATTTCACCGGTGACCATCACCTTCCGCAGACGAGATCGGGAACTCCCAGCCGAGGACGTGCGGCTTTCGTCCTTCAAGTTCGTTGCGACATCGGTTCGCGACGCTTTCAGAGCCGGCGCAAGCGCGCATAACAGCGCGCAGGCCACGGAGATGGCCGTCGAAAAAACCACAACGTTCGAGTCCAAGCCGAGATCCAGGCTATTCACGGCATCATTGAAGCTCATATTCGCCCGAACGAAGGCAATGCCCCAACGCGCCATTACGAGTCCCAGCGCTCCACCAGCCAGAGCGATCAACATGCCTTCCGTCAGTAACTGCCGGACAATCCGCAGGCGTGCAGCTCCCATAGAGAGGCGAATCGCCAGTTCCTTTCGGCGGGCGGCTGCCCGAGCCAACAGCAGGCCCGAAACATTGGCGCAGGCGATCATCAACACAAATCCCACCGTGGTCATGATGACCGCGAGGCCACCGCGAATGCCAAACCCATAGACGAGGAAATCCTGCAGGGTGCGAACCTTCGCGCCCCAGCCTTTTTCGGAGTCCGGGAAGTCCTGTTCGGCGCGATGCGCCAGCGTGGCGAATTCGGCACGCGCCTGCTCGAGGGTTGCCTCGGGTTTCATGCGCGCAAACAGATAAAGGGAACGGTCCTTGCGTGCCGCCGCGGCGTGCTCAGCAGGAGTAAAGACGAGAGGCGTCCAAAGGTCGGTCAAGAAGCCCAGCAAGCGAAAGCTGGCAGGCATTATGCCGATCACCGTATAGTTCTCACGATTCAGCCGAATGGTGCGGCCCACCACCGTCTGGTCAGAGCCGAAATGACGTTCCCACAACTGGTGGCTGAGAATGACCACGTGGTCTTGCCCGCTCTGGTCTTCTCCGGCCCTGAAGGTACGGCCCTGTTGAGCATCGACGCCCATCACTTTGAAGTAGTTGGCGGAAACTGCCGCCGACGGTACCACCTCGGATTCGTGCTGTGCGGTCAGGCTCGCCGAGCGAAATTCATCGGCTGCAGCCATCTCCGAGAAAACGTGATTGCCTTCCTTCCACGCAAGATAGTTAGGCACCGACAGCGTGCTGTTATCGGCCTGGAAACCCGCAGCCGGATTAATGGCAGTTACGACCGCCACACGGTCGGGATCGCGTCCCGGCGGCCGGCGCAACAGAATCGCGCTGACCATGCTGAACATGGTCGCGTTTATCCCGATGCCTAACGCCAGGGTCATCACGGCGATCGTGGTAAATCCCGGATTCTTCAGCAACTGCCGCATGCCGTATCGCAGGTCTTGAACAATCGTGTCCATGGTTCACTCCGATTGTGTTGTCTGTGGGTATTAGACGTGGGTGGAAGGCCGGCCCACCTTGGGCTGTCGCAACTACAACACCAAATCTGGGGAAGACAGCGCACTGGCAACAAAGGACAACAAGATTGCCACGGCTGCGGCATAGCCCACAGCGCGTCCGATCGTGGACGTCGGTGACCATGAGTGGACAGTCGCGAGCTATGCCTGTTCTACGACAATCTTCTTTGCGGTGCGATCGATCTGCGCAATGCGGAAGCTGCGCACTTGTCCGGCGCGTGCAGGTTCGGCTTTGACCGGTGCTCCGGCGCCGGTTTTCCAACGAGCCTGCAGCATGGAACTCAACGAGGAGAGATCGGCGGTAGCGGGAGCGGGGGCGTCACTCTTCGCCGGCGCCGCGGAGCCGGCTTTGCACGCCGCGTGAATTCCTTCGCCTAGTTCGACCCGTGTGCCGGACTGGTCCACCAGTCTGCCGGTGACTACGTCTCCTTCTTTGTGCTCCGCAAGGTATTCGTCGAGGCCAGTTGGAACCAGTTGCTTCATGCTGAGCTTCATCTGGCGTTTCTCGGGATCGACGCCGATCACCAGAACTTTCACGACCTGGCCGACGCGCAGGACTTCCGCGGGCATTCCGATGCGCTTGTCTGCACTGATCTCGCTGACGTGGATCATGCCTTCGACGCCTTCAGAAAGCTGCACGAAGGCGCCGAATTTCGTGAGACTGGTGATCGGACCTTGCGCTTCCGAGCCGATCGGGAAGCGTTGCGGAACATCCGCCCAAGGATCTCCGAGAGCCTGCTTCAGTCCAAGGGAGATGCGGTGTTCGCCGGCGTTGATGCCCAGGATCACGGCTTCAACGGTCTCTCCGGGCTTGACCACGTCGCTGGGCTTTCGAACTTTGCCCTTGGACCAGGACATTTCCGAGATGTGAATCAGGCCTTCGATGCCGGGCTCAAGTTCGACGAATGCACCGAAGTCCATCAACTTTGATACGGTGCCGCGCACGCGGTCTCCGAGTTTGTATTTCTGGGCCCCGGCGTCCCAGGGATGCGGCTGAAGCTGTTTCATGGTGACGGAAATGCGGCGCTTGTCGCCTTCATTCGCAAGCTTCAGCACTTTGACTTCGATTGGTTGGCCGACGGAGAGCACATCGGCGGGTTTGTTGACCCGTCCCCAGGAGATTTCGCCGACGTGCAGCAGCGCATCAATTCCGCCAAGGTCGACGAATGCACCGTATTCCATGAGGCTGCGGACGGTCCCGGTCACGGTGTCGCCCTCTTTGATCTGGCCGTAGATTTTTTCGCGAGCGGAGCGTTCTTCCTCTTCCGCGACGACGCGGCGATCGACGACGACATCCTCGTCAGCAACGTCGAGCTTGATGATGCGGCAGCGAATTTCCTGGCCGACCAAGTTTTCCATCTCAGAGGCTTCACGCACTCCGCTGCGTGAGGCGGGCATAAAAGCGCGCACGCCGACATCGACGCTGAAGCCGCCCTTCACGACCGCGGTCACTGTGCCGAGAACCGCAGCTTTGTCGGCAAATGCTTTTTCGAGCGCGGACCAGTCCATCGGGCGCTCGACTTTGAAGCGGGAGAGCTCATAGTAGCCGTCGAGATCGCGCCCCTTGACCGTGACTAGCGCTTTGTCGCCGGGCTTGAGCGTTTCGCCCTGCAAAGCGGTGAGCGGGAGAATCCCTTCGGACTTGTAGCCGATGTCGAAGAAGACGGCCTCGGCGGTTACGGCGATCACCGTCGCTTCGATCTGTTTGCCGCCCTCGGCTTTGCGCGAGTGGCTCTTCTGGAATTGAGACAGGATGTCGCCGAATGACTCTTTGCTGTCGGTAACGGGTTGGGCTTGCGGACTCTGTGGATTGGGAGTTTCGGGATCAGACATTAGAGAAGACAACCCTCTTCGCGGGATAGGAATTTACTAGCATAACACTGGCTGGATCGGGGGCGCTCTGGTTGGTCGGCTGACGGGTGGGAAAAGCTTTAACCGCAGAGGACGCTGAGAAAAGCCGCTGAGGACGCAGAGAAGAAACCGCGGAGGAGGAAATTCGAATGATTCTTAGTGGTGTACCCACTGCGGGTCGTCTTCGGGATTGACGATCTGGCCGTCGCGCATGTGGATGATACGGTCGCCATAGCCGGCGGCCTCGGGATTGTGCGTAATCATCAGCACGGTCTGCCCGAGCTCTTTGTTGGAAAGGCGCAGCATCTTGAGCACGATGTCGGAGTTCTTGGAGTCCAGGTTCCCCGTCGGTTCGTCGGCCAGCACTACCGTGGGCTTATTGATCAGGGCTCGAGCCAGGGCAACGCGCTGCTGCTCACCGCCAGAAAGCTCCGAAGGACGATGTTTCAACCTCTTTGTCAAACCCAGCAGGTCAGTGATGCGGTTGAAATGAGAAGGATCGCGATCGCCGTTTCCAGAGATTTCCTTCGCCATTAATATGTTCGACTCCGCATCGAGCGTAGGCAGCAAATTGAATTTCTGGAAGACGAATCCAATCTTGCGCTTGCGCATGCGGGTGCGTTCGGCGTCGGAGAGTTTGGCTAGATCGTCGCCGTCAAGAACCACGCTGCCGCCATCGGCGCGCGTGAGGCCGCCGAGGAGATAGAAGAGCGTGGATTTCCCGCTTCCCGAGGGGCCGACTACGCTGACGAACTCGCCTTTTTGGACGGAGAAAGAGATGCCGCGGAGGGCCTCCACTTCGATCTTGCCTACGTGGTAGGTCTTGCGCAGCTCTTTTGCTTCGATGAATGCTCCGGCCATGCCTGGAAGAATCTTACACGAACCACTAGCGCCGGGGCTCGGCCGCGGGCGCGGTCGAAAGGCAAGAGCTTCAACCACGAAGGGCACTAAGGTCCACGAAGCAAAACACTTTCTACGAGATTTCTCGAATCAGGCTGCGCCGATATGGCTCGCCATGGCAGGTTGCTGGCGCCGGTGAAGGCGCTTGGGGCCGCGCTTGCGGATCAGCAACAAGCGCACGCGTTCGAGCAGGTCTGCGGGGGAATACATTCCCTTGGTGAGAAAGACATCTGCCTGCGAATCGTGATCGTAGATGCGCACTTTGCTGGAAATCAGAATGGCAGGAGTATGGGGCGACGCGTCCTTGATCCGGGAGATCAATTGCGGGCCGTCGAGACCGGGCATGGCCATATCGGCGATGACAAGATCAACTCCGCCCTGCAGGAAGCGCGCCAAGGCGTCTTCTCCGCGCGTGAAACTCGCTACCCGGTAGCCGCGAGTCTCAAGCACGATTTTGCGATGGGACAGAGACTGCTCGTTGTCGTCGACACACAGAATGGTGCGCTTCGGTTTCATCAGCCTTCCGCAACCCATTGGCGCCATGGCCGCACATGCCAATGGAGGCTTTTCTCAATATGAAGAATGTACAGAGCGAGATGGATGCTAAAAGGAAATCGCCCTGCTGTAAAGTGCCGCCGATGCTAATGGAACCTTTTAGCCATTGATTTATTTCGCGGTGACTGCGCGTCAATGTTTATCGCGTCTTGCACGACAAGAGCTAGAGAAAAACTTCGCCGCGCAAAACTTCGATCGAGTTGCCTCCGACGCGAACGTTAACTATCCGGTTATCTTGCTTGGATGCGCGGACAAAAATTCGGCTGGGCCGTTGCATCTCGACACCCTGTTCGATGAGCACGCGCTGGTCGGTCGCGGCGACACCATGGGCGACCATCCAGGCAGCCGTGCAACCTGCAGCGGACCCGGTCGCGGAGTCCTCGCCGTTGTAGAAAAACATGCGGGCGTGCAGACCCGCCACGGGATCTACCGTTTCGCGGGTGACGAAGTAGAGAAACTTCCCTCCTGTACTTTGCAGATACTCGGTGGCCCGCTGAAAGTCGACGCGAATCTTTTGAATCACGGCCAACGTTTTCAGTGGCGTCACGGTGAACGAGAGCCCGGTGGACACCGTCTGAATCGGCAAGGAAGGATCGAAGTCGTCCGGATTCAATCCAATAGCACGAGCCATGGCTTCGCGCTCGTGCACCACCCCGAACACGGGATCGACCTGCTTCATCTCTCCGAAGATCGCTTGTCCCGGCGATTGTTCAAAGCGTACTGGAACCCTTCCTACGTTCAATTCAAGTACAACTTCCCCCGCGGCACTTCCGTTTCGGAGCGAGAATGCCGTACCTAGGGTAGGATGTCCGGCGAATGGCAGTTCCTCTTCTACCGTGAAGATTCTGACGCGGACGCCGCGTTCACTCTCTGTGGCCGGTTCGCGCGGAAAAATGAACGCGGTCTCGGAGAGATTCATCTCCTTGGCGATGGCCTGCATTTCGGTATCGGTGAGGCCGCGCGCGTCGGAAAATACTGCCAGAGAATTGCCTTCGAGCGGATTGGAAGTAAATACGTCCCACTGCGACATCGACAGACGGCGCTGTTGCTTGCCCATGTGTGTCCCGTGAAGTCGAGATTGAGTTGTCATCAAGAACGATGAGGGGCGTCGTGTTTACGATGCAGAAAAGATGCAATCTGCCGCGGTTCAAGCGGGAGGCCGTGATTGACAGGGATAGCAGGCGCCGCCTATCCTAATTCGTATGATTCGCTCACTCGCCACCGGGGTTATGTGTTGTTGTTGCCCGATGCCGGCGTGTGGGTAGGAACCAGCGAAATTCTTCCACCCACCCGGCGAAAGCGGGTGGGTTTTACTTTCATCCGCTTTTATAAGCTGGGAGCCCGCGCGGGCCGACTTTCGGAATCTTCAAAGACTAGAAATCAAAGAAGGAGAAACCTATGACCACTGCGACCGCAAACGAGACTTATAGCGTTCCGAGAATCAACGATATTGCTCCGGATTTCACGGCCGAAACCACTCAAGGAACCATTCAATTTCACAACTGGATGGGCGACGGATGGGCAGTTCTGTTTTCGCATCCCAAAGACTTCACTCCCGTTTGCACCACGGAACTCGGCTACATGGCGAAGCTGCAACCTGAGTTCGCCAAGCGCAACGTGAAGATTATCGGGCTGAGCGTCGACCCGGTGTCGAGCCATCAGAAGTGGGAAGGCGACATCGAAGAGACTCAGGGCACAAAGGTGAACTACCCGATGATTGGCGACCCGCAATTGAAAGTAGCCAAGCTGTACGGGATGCTGCCTGGCGATTCCGGGGATTCGTGCGAAGGCCGCACTCCGGCCGACAATGCCACGGTGCGCACCGTATTCGTGATCGGCCCGGACAAGAAGATCAAACTGCAGATCAGCTATCCCATGACCACGGGGCGGAATTTCGACGAGATCCTGCGCGTGATCGATTCGATGCAGCTCACCGCCAAGCACAAAGTAGCGACTCCGGTGAACTGGAAGCCGGGTGAGGATGTGATCCTCACGGCGGCAGTTTCGAACGACGAGGCGCAGCAGAAGTTCCCCGGGTTCAAAACGATCAAGCCGTATCTCAGAGTCGCGAAGCAGCCCAAGTAATTGGCAGGCGACTCAGAGTAGAATTTGCCACGGATTGGTACGGATCTTCACGGATCAGCTTCGATGCAGATGTGAAGCTCCGGCTTTTTCCGTGGCGTTTGTGTGTAAGGCGTACGGAAGCGCATGCGGTCCGGTGATCGTCCCGGTCTTCAAAACCGGCGAGCGGCGGGCAATCCTGTCACTGGTGGGTTCGACTCCCACTCGCTTCCGCCATCTAAAACCCGCGTCATTACTGAAGACTTGCACTTTGGTGCCATTGAATGTGCTAGATAGTGTGCTAGCCGCAAGGCATGATTGAGAGACGCCCAGTCGTTGCGGTTTACGTTCGGAGTCACCAGAGCGACTGCCGGTACTCCCGACAGAGGAACCGTTCATTCGTCCGAGACTGCAATTGCATGAAGTGGCTGCGCTACTCAGGCGATGCCTGTCTTTGCGGTTATAGCCACTCCGGACGGCAGCACCGGCTATCCGCCAACACACGGACATGGGGAATTGCTGAGGAGACTGGGCAAGAACTCCAGCGCCGGTTGGTGGCGTCGTTAACACCGTTGCAAACCGATGTGTCGTGAAACAAGTTTGGAACGAGATCGGGGTGGGTGAAATCGATGCCGGTATCGATGGTTGCGACGACGACGCTGTGGTCGCCAGTCGTCAGATTCCACGCCAATGTCGCTCCAATATCATCGCCGACGGTGCCACCGTTTTGTCCCGTGTTTAGCAGATTCCACATCTGAGAGAACAAAGGATCGTCAGGCGTGTTCAGCAGATGAACGATGTAGTCGGGTTCCGCGTATTCCACGTCAGGACGTTGCCGATAGGCGCGAAGTGCTGACGGGACATCCAGATTGGCTGGTAGAAAGACGGCTTCCAAGTTTGCTACTGCACTGGATTGCTTAGCAGCCTTTGCTCCAAGTGAGGCATGCAGGTCAGCCCGCGCCTGCGCGGTTGTTCCTTGCCGAAACTTAACTAGCACACGCCCGGGAGCGTACTTTCTGTCAGAGTTTGCTGACGTTGGGATTGAGTTGGTTGCTCGCTGAGATAATCCCAGATCTACAAACAAGAGCAGAATAAGGAGGAGCGCAGTCGATGATCGGTCTTTGAGCGGGAACCAACGAAGAGGCATCTAGCACCAGACTTTCCGGACAAAAGACAGCAAGTATCCTACGAAAAGCCCGTCAGATCAAGGGTTCCGCCTAGCCTTACCCTCCAGTATTTCGTTGAAAGACTCGTAGCCGGGTGCCGAGGCTAGGTTGTGACTAGAATCGACGATTCGCGCGATTCTCCATAACGCGCAGTGTTCTGGTGACATCCACAACCTAAACCTAGTCTCTGTAGGTTGCCGCCTGATGGTCGATAAACCTGTTCGGCCCTGACTATCTGGTGACCGACCAACGTGATAATCCACAGCCCGCAACTGTCTTAGTCTTCGTCTCCGAGTTTCGAGGTCGGCCCAGGGGGTTAACTGTTCTTCTTCCCTTGCTTGCCTGCCTTGATTTCCGCCGCCTTCTGACTCAAATAGAGATCAACCGCGCGCCGGATCGATTCCGACGGCTTTGCTCCGGTTGCTCTGTAAACCGCTTGCAGATCGGCTAACTGCTCATCGGTGAGGAAGACCGCTGTGCGCTTCATGCCCTAGCGTCCCATTTATGACCATACACTGTCAATGTCGACACAGGTGACCACTGTAATGGTCTATAAGTGCCATTATATGCCTACACTCCTACTTATATGCTCACACCATGAGAAAAGGAATTCACGTGGGCGCGATGACACGGATCGAACGGGGCCTCTCACGCACAGCTGGCGCACCAACGGGGTGGGGACTCCGGCACCCGCCGCGAAGGCCAGAGGTTGTCATTTCGGTATTTTGACAACCGGGCGGAATTGGCCAATCGCGGCCTCTTTAATAATGTGATCACTTTCGCCGGCTCGAAGGGCTTCAGGGGTAGCCAAAACGGCACCACGAGGCCGCCGACTGCACGCGTCCCGCGCTGTACCAAATACACTCTCTTCCTATTCTCTTGGTGGCTGTTGGTGGCCGGGTCGCTCGCCAGTGCAGACCGGCAGAGTATCAAGGCGCAGTACCCATCAATCAGGCGTTCTTGATTTCTGTTTTTCTTTGCTCCAGGTAGGCGTCGATCGCACGTCTGACCAATTCTGCGACCGGCGCCCCTGTGACCTTGGAGAGTGTCTGCAGCTTGGCCATCTGGCCCGATCTCACGAACAGCGCCGTCCGAACCATCGTGTCCTTCATGACCCGAGCGTAACCTGTAAGCATATACCTGTCAATTAAAAGGACAGTGGATTACTATAGATGACTATCATGCTCTAGATGTGCCTGTAGGTACATTGTAAACTGACCATAGCATGGAGGCACGATGGAATACCTCAGTCGTGAGGAACTGGTCAGATTGTTCAAGGTCGCCCGCGGCCAAAATCCGTTGCACCACATTGCGCTGCTCGTCGGTCTTCTTCATGGGCTCCGTGTGTCAGAGACGCTGGCGATCCGTGGGCGCGACATCTGCGACGGGAGACTCTCAGTCAAACGGCTAAAGAAAAGCCGGCCGACTCTGCACGCGCCGCGAATTGACAGCGATCCCTTGTTCGACGAGTCTCCCCTGCTGGAACTTGCCAAGGCTAGCCCTGAAGCCGAATTGTTCTCCTGGTCACGCCGGTACATGGATGTTCTGATCAAACGGTATGCGACCCTCGCGGGCATTCATCCCACAAAACGGCACTACCATGTTTTCAAACACAGCATTTGTGTTCTGCTGTGGCAGGAAACGCACGACCTCAACGCGATCCAGGACCACGTGGGCCACCGTAGTTCCTCGAGCACGCTGATCTATCTGAGGGCAGACGCAGCTCTGAAGGCGCAGATGACTGTCGTCGGCATGTCGTTCAACCAGGGCGCTTGTGCCTCAAACCGTTAGTTTCCGCAGTCGGTGTTGAAACGGCCCGTGTGACTTGGGTTACCTGCCCAGCCTTGGCGACTCATTTAGCAATTGAAACTTCATCCGGACGGTCTTCAAAGTCGGCTATGTTGTCAGCGGAATGTGTGTTCTAGGACACAAACCGACCTTGCCCGGTTGTCGGGCATATCGGGGAGTGCGCGAGACCCGGAAGGACATATTGAAGGACAGCTTTGTTTATTTGCAAACCTCGGGAGAGCTTTCGCTTTTAACGCCATCGCCCTGCGGGCGCAGCAGGCGAAGACCAGCCTTAGACTTCACAGCCTCTGTGCAGCATCCGCGACTGCACAGCGCAAGAAGCGCCTGCCTCTGATAACCGCGGTGACGTGGCCTGCCCGGAGCCATCGCAATTCGCTGCCCGGCCAGGATTCGTGCAAACGCTGGATCTCCGTGGGGAGTACGTAACCGTCGCGCGCGCAGCCGACCAGCACGGCAGCATCCGCGCGCAGGGGCGGAGCATGGCGCGTTAAGTCCGCCGCTTCGATCAGGCGACGCAGTCGCTCATTGGCCTCCGACGGTAGATCGGTTTCGCCCGCCAGCGCGTCCAAATCTATGCTCCAGGACAACAATCCTTGAGTGTAGATCGGCGCCGCCGAAGCCCCCGTCGCCAGCGCTGCGCAGGCGATCGGAAACGGACATACCGCCGCCGTGATCGCCGCCATGTGGCCACCCATGCTGTAGCCCGCCACTGCCAGATTCTGGTACGAATTACGCAGATACTCCACCAGCGCCCGCGCTTCCCACACCATGCCCAGGTTCATCAACGCTTGATCGCTGAATGTGGCCAGGCATGCGGATGACGTTGTCCGGCGAAGTCCGTAGAAAGGATTTTCCGGGAGATATAGATCCAGTCCCTGATCTACCAGCGCGCTAAAAATATGCTCTCGCATTTTGTAACCTTCGTCCCGCGAGGCCGCAAGAATCACACATGCAGCGGTGTTTCCGGCCCGCGACCAGGCTCGAACGTGCACCGTTCTGGCGTTTTTGGGAAGTGAGGTTAACGGAGATGTGAATGTTCCATCGCGTCGGATCTTTTTGTTTGAACTCGCTCCAGCGCTCCAGGCAACGCTAATCGGGCCGGGCGGATGCGCAAAAGACGTTCGTTCTGACAAATCGGCGAGCAGCGACTCGTCACCCCAACCTCGAGAAAACAACTTCGACCCACAAGTTAGCCAAGCTGCGAAAACGTCGAGCGGATGGACTCCAGCAATGATCCTGTCGGCTCCGAACCACGGTTTCAGCCTCATCTTGATCTCATCGTCGCCGACGATCCCATAACCGACAAACCCTGCATCAACACCACTCGATGAACGAGTGAATGCGTTCTTGACTTGCGTAGTATACTTGCTCCCCGCCGTGCCTTCGAGCAGCAATACCGGATACGGCCTCCCACCTGCGGATACCGGTGTGCGATTGCTGAATTGGATCGCAGACGCCTCCACGTTTTTCGTCCATCTCGAACGCCGAATCGATCCATTCTTTCGACCCGCCTTCGACGCGGTCTTCCGCCAGCTACTCACCAACCTTACTAATTATCTGATTAACTTCCAGCGCAAAAACGATGGCTTGCAACTGGCAGAGGAGAGGATCCAACCGGACGAAGATGCCCATCGTGACGACATCATCTCTGCCATGGGCGACCAGATGCGCAGACTTTGGAAGCCCGGGGACTTTCAGCGCGGTGGGAACACCAAGACTCATGGCATTGTTCGCGGTGAGTTTATTGTGCGTGAAGATATCCCCGAGCACATGAGGCGCGGTATCTACGCCCAGCCGCGTACATATCCCGCATGGGTACGTTTCTGTGGCCCCGGTCCTTACATCACACCCGATATCGACGATGTAGGCTTCATGAGCATTAGCATCAAGCTCATGGGTGTTCCTGGGCCCAAACTGCTCGACGATGAGAAGTTTACGCAGGACATGACTGCGGTCTCCACGCCAACATTCGTTACGCCGGACACCAAGGCGAACGCGCACTTACAGCGGTGGAGTTACAAAAACGCGCAACTGTTCCATTTCCTCAACTTCACACAGCCGCATCTGCTGGACCTGATCATGCAGGGACTCTGGATCAAAACTCAGAACAGCCCGCTGGAGAGCCAGTATTTCAGTTGCGTTCCGTACCTTCTCGGTGACGGACAGGCGATGCAATTCTCCGTCTGGTCTCGTCGTAAACAGAGAACTCGTGTGCCACGCCTCCCGCTGCGGCCATCCGACAATTATCTGCGTGATGCGATGGTCGCCACGCTGGCGAAAGAGGACGTGGAGTTCGATATCAAGCTTCAGGTGCAGACTGACCCTTATCTCATGCCGATCGAGAACAATGCAGTGTTTTGGCCGCCGCGACTGTCACCTCGCGTCCCGGCTGCCGTCCTCCACATCCCGCAGCAGAAATTTGACTCGCCTGCGCAGTTCGAGTTTGCCAAGGTACTTTCGTACAACCCTTGGCATTGCGTGCCCGAGCACTGCCCGTTGGGTAATCAAAGTCGGACGCGTCTGCGTCTCTATAAGACGCTCTCCACGTTGCGCCAGAGCATGAACCACGTGGAACATTACGAACCTGACGGTAACGAAACCTTCGCTGCCTGAGCGATCCGTGCCGGTGTATAGTGGCAAGCTACCAAGCGGTCGCCAGCGGTTTACTACTTTCCGCATCGCTAAGTCCAGCCAGGGGCTTAGATTAGTGTCCGCCGTGCTATTCGTGCACCTTCTCGTTTCGACATGACTTTGAGCACCGCAAACCCAACAGCCACCTGCGAATATCTTGTGGTGGGCTCCGGCGCCGGCGGAGGCACAGTGGCGGCAAGGCTCGCGGAGGCAGGCCAGTCGGTTGTCCTGTTGGAGGCGGGAGGCGATCCACGTGAGCTCAGTGGAGGCGATTCCGTTTGGCCCCACCTGAACCGGCTGCCTCTCGACTACGATGTACCCGCATTTCACGGTTTTGCTTCTGAAAATGATGCCATGAAATGGGACTTCTTCGTTCGCCACTATGGCGACGCAACTCAGCAGCAACTTGATCCCAACTACTTTGCAGAGTTCCAAGGCAAACCGGTGGACGGGGTCTATTATCCGCGAGCTGGCACTTTGGGCGGCTGCACAGCTCACAATGCCATGATTCTGATTTGTCCGAATGGCTCGGACTGGAAATACATCGCCGAACTCACCAACGATTCAAGTTGGGAGCCAGAAAAGATGTGGAAGTATTTCCAGCGCATGGAGAACTGTCATTACCGGCCGCTGCACCGCTGGCTGGCGAAGCTCGGGTTCAACCCCAGCAGGCATGGCTGGAAGGGATGGCTGCGCACGGAAACGGCCGTGCCTTTCGCGGCTCTCCGCGATCGTGCATTAAGAGACGTTGTCATCGATTCCCTATGGTCATGCAAGGACTCCAGGGATGATCTTGAGCGTCTGGAATCGCTGTTTGACATCAAAGATCCGAACGATTGGCGTCAGGTAAGCAATGACTCTATAGGTGCACGATGCATACCACTTACAACCAGACACCACGCGCGCTTCGGCACCCGCGAGTATCTCCTGGAGACTCGACACAAGCACCCTAACCTGCGGCTGCAGCTTAACGCCCTCGCGACCAGGGTCCTGCTGGATGCGACTAATCGCGCTATTGGGGTTGAGTATCTTGACGGCGAAAGGCTATACCGGGCCCATCCAAATCCGAACGCGAGTCCGGGAGCACTTCGCCAGGTCTATGCGTCAAAGGAGGTGATCTTGGCGGGTGGCGCTTTCAACACACCCCAGTTACTGATGCTTTCAGGTATCGGACCGCGCGATGTACTCGAGAGCTTCTCCATCCCGTCGCGAGTTGATCTGCCGGGTGTCGGGAAAAATCTGCAAGACCGTTACGAGGTAGGCGTCGTCAACCGCATGAAGTTCAGAGATTGGGATGCCTACAACAACGCGACGTTCTCTACCGAGGACCCCCAATATCGACAATGGCGCGCCTGTCGCGGCGGTGTGTATGCCACGAACGGCAGCGTGCTCGCCGTCTTCCGCGCCTCGCCTGTCGCTGAAGGTCCACCGGATCTCTTCTGCATGGCGCTGCTCGCCAAGTTCAACGGTTATCGTCCGGGATATTCCCAATCCTTTGCGAAAAAACTCAACTATCTCACTTGGGTTGTCTTAAAGGGTCATTCGCGGAATCGCGCCGGCACAGTCACGCTTCGCTCCGCCGACCCTCGCGATACCCCTGCGATAAATTTCAATTCTTTCGAACAAGGTGCCGACAAGGACCTCGATGCTGTTATCGACGGCATCTCCTTCGTCCGGCGAATGACAGCTGCCCTCAAGGATCAAGACCTGCTGGACGAAGAAGAGACACCCGGAAGCAACGTGACCACACCGAAAGACTTGCGGACGTTTGTGAGAAACAATGCCTGGGGGCACCACGCGTCGTGCAGTTGCGCCATTGGTCCTCGTAACAGCGGTGGAGCGTTGAGCAGCGACTTCCGGGTGCATGGAACCGAGGGGCTGCGTGTCGTGGACGCTTCCGTTTTTCCCCGTATCCCCGGCTTCTTCATCGTCAGCTCGATCTATATGATTGCCGAAAAAGCTGCCGATGTCATACTCGCGGCACCTTGATCGCCGGCTAGGTTCTGCGGGCGCCTGACAAACCCACCCTCCTGCGTCTTAGTCTCCCAGTCGTTGGAGTGCTGCTCTCCGCCCCAAAAAACTGTTGACAATTCAACCCAATGCCGCCATAGTCTCACGTATCTTCCTCCCAACAAGAAATACTCTTTAGTATTTTGGCGACCCCGCACCGAGTCTAGTCCATTCGTCAGGAGTGCGTAATATGGCCTACGACGTACCTCAGCTATTGCAAATGTCAAACCAGGATCTGGATCAGCTTTTTTCGAGCAGTCCTGCGGGAGAGATTCCGAACGGCCCCGCCAAAGGCACCGCCATCATCGCCAACGGTACACAGTTCAGCATCGAGATCGCCGAGTTCGTGAACTTGTTTGTCTGGGAAGGCAAGACCTTCGACGCCAACAAGGGAGTGCTCAGAAATCGGATACTCGGCATTGGGCTCAACGCCATCGTCGCTAAGGTCTATAAAGCCCCCAGTTGGTTCGACCACAAAGAGTGCATCGTGCTTGACTACTCTGAAACTTCCATGGTGGCCCATTGGATCCGCGACGAGATTCGCCTCATCACCCCCAACTTCTACTTGGGTCGCGTGTACTGGAAACAGAAACCATTGATTCACTTCGCACTGCAATTTCAGCCGGCTGGCACACCCTGACTTCGGTGCGAGCAGAGGCTCCCCCTGTAACTGCTCACAATGATGCCCCAATCCAATGTGTTCGTGGCGGCCCCACTGAAGGCGGAGCGTGAAGCGGAGTTGCGCAATCTGCTGGCCTCCATGAACCTCGCTCCTGGCCAGGTGGATCCCAACAATTCCCTGTTTCCTTTTTCTCACTTTGATCGCCTGCACTTCGCCCGCTTCTTGATCTTGCAGGACGGGACGCTCGACGATATCCACGATGCATACGGGTTGCCACGGCAAAACTATCCCTTGACGCTTGCGTTCATTGCGGATGTCGACGGCGATGCCGACGACTTCAGAAAAGATCTGGCGACCCGCGCTTGCGGCGGATTACGGCGCATTTTCGCCTGTTGCGAGAGCTTCACGCCGGATTCGGACCTGGAGCGGTGGCTGAAGGATCACGAACAGCCACCGGCGGCATCCTATGTAAATTGGGTGGGCAGGTCGGTGCAGCAGATTCATGAGGATGATTCGCTGCGCATTGCCCTCGAGACGTATTTGCAAAACAACGAAACCCTCTTCGTCGGCAAGAGCTCGCAGGAGATCCACAAGCTGCTTCGGGAATTTGCTCGTGTTGAAAACCTGGCCGGACGGCTCAAGCTGACCGACGATGAATCCATGCCCATTCTATGGTGGCTCCGCAAGGTAATCCACTTCTTCGCCGTGCCTCTAGTACTGCTCGCGCTATCGCCGCTTTTGCTGTTGTACCTTCCCATATTTATCTACCAGCTCCGCAGCCGCGAGAAGCGCGATCCTGAGATCGCTCCGCGTCCGAATGCCAGTCACGAAGCCGAGCTTGCGCAGCTCGAAGACATCTACGTTACCAATCAATTCAGCGCCATGGGCAGCATAAAGCCCGGGTTATTTCGACGATGGACGTTGATCTTCCTGCTCTGGCTGGTGAACTATGCGGCGCGCCACTTCTTTGTTCGCGGCCATCTCGCGCGTGTACCCACCATTCATTTCGCGCGCTGGGTCTTCCTCAACGACAAGAGGCGGATGATCTTCGCCAGTAACTACGATGGCAGCCTCGACAGCTACATGGATGATTTTATCAACAAGGTCGGATGGGGGCTGAACCTGGCTTTCAGCAATGGTATCGGCTATCCGGCCACGAACTGGCTCGTGCTCGACGGCTCCAAGGACGAGCAAAAGTTCAAATACTTCCTGCGCCGTCATCAAATGCCCACGCAAGTTTGGTACGACGCGCACACAGGACTGTCCGCGTTTGATCTGAAGAGAAATATGCTGATTCGCCGGGGAATCGATTGCAGCTTCATGAGCTATGCCGACCTCCAGGAATGGATAGCGCTTTTCTGAAGGAATGAATGTGAGCCCAGTTGACTACAGCGACGTTCAAGGGTTGGTGCGATTCGGTTATGCACGCATGACCGACGCCTGCTATTTTTTGGTGAACATCAAGCAAACTGCCGCTGCCCGCCAGTGGCTGGCCACCGCCCCTGTTACGACAGCGGTTACGCTCAACCCACCGCCGAAAACTGCCCTGCAGGTTGCTTTCACACGTCAGGGCCTGGAGGCCTTGCGCGTACCGCGGAGCGTGGTCGCTGGATTTTCACCGGAGTTTATCGCCGGCATGGCTTTCGACGAGAATCGCTCCCGGCGCTTGGGCGATGTCGCCACGAATTCACCTGCCAATTGGCGATGGGGCAATGCAGACCGGGTTCCCCACATCGTGGTGATGTTGTTTGCCGAGGCCGGACTTCTCGAATCGTGGAAGACTTCGATCAAGGGCCAATCCTGGAGTGCGGCTTTCGAAGAAATCGAGTGCCTTTCGACTTCAGACATGGAGGGGCGAGAACCCTTCGGATTCATTGACGGCATTAGCCAACCCGAGATCGATTGGGATCAAACTCGCAAGATTCCTATCAACGGCTACGAACGCAAGTACAGCAACCAGGTTAGCCTAGGAGAATTCCTGCTCGGATATCGCAACGAATATGGAAGGTACACCAATCGTCCATTGCTTGATCCGCAAGATCCTGCCGGGTTCGACCTGCCCTTAGCCGAAGATCAACCCGGCAAAAAGGATCTGGGTCGCAACGGGACCTATCTGGTCGTGCGCCAACTGGCCCAGGATGTCCGTGGTTTTTGGCAGTTTCTTGACAGGACAACGAACTCGCAACCTGAAGAACGAGACAAGCTTGGCAGCCTTATGGTGGGGCGCGAATTTGCAGATGGCTCGCCGTTGGTGCCGGTCAGCCGAGAGACAATTCCGGGCATCACGGATCAACACAACGGGATCCAAAATCAGTTCACTTATGACTTGGACATTGACGGTACGCGCTGTCCTTATGGCTCTCACATCCGCCGCGCCAACCCGCGGAACCCCGACATCCCAGGCGATCCCCAAGGATTGATTTCCACTCTCATTCGCATCCTTGGTTTCGGCAACCGGAACGTCCGCGACGATCTGATCGCCTCGACTCGCTTCCACCGTATCCTCCGCCGCGGGCGCGAGTATGGCCGCAAGTTGACACCGGAGGATGCCCTCCAGCCTGCGCCTCCCCAAGACGTCGAGACCGGTTTGCATTTCTTGGCCATCAACAGCAACATTCAACGGCAGTTTGAATTCATCCAGGCCGCGTGGCTCATGCGTACCAAGTTTGATGGGATGACCGAGGAGAGCGACCCTTTGTTGGGAAATCGGACTTCCGTCATTGGGTGCCCATTTACCGATACTTTTTCAGTTCCGCAGAGCGGGGGGATTCGGAAGAGGATTATGGGTCTGCCGCAATTCATTAACGTCAGGGGCGGCGCCTATTTCTTTTTACCTGGTATGAGCGCACTGCGGTACCTTGGCAGGCTGCAAGACTGAAACGCTGGCGTGGTTCACAACACATTAGATCAGGACGAAGTTTGGCAGCGAAGAAAGATGAGGAGGTAGCTATTGTGTCCAACACGCGAGAGCACGGGCGCGCAGTAATCCTGGTGGTTCTGTTTATCGTGGTGGCGGGTGCTGTGATCGCATTCAGTTTGTGGTGGTACAGTCGGCCGCGTCCCGGGCACGTGAAAGATGAGGCATTGCAGGCAGGGCGAGACGCCTCCACGTTCACTGCTTCCGACGACCCCTATTTTAAGGATATGGATGGGGGGATTCCGTTGGACAAGGCGGAAATTCAAGGCCGCAACACATGGATCGTGTGGACTGCCGGCAACGATCGGCTTTGGGACCAACTCGTCTACAGAAGCGCCGGCGCTCTCGATTTCCTGAAAATCCTATCTTCAAACCCGAGTCTGCCTCCTCTGCTGGGCCGCGATCATCGTTGGGAATATCTCGGTCTGATCAATGATCCTTGCTTCGAAAAAGCTACTGGACCCGATCCCCAGCGATGGAACTTGTGGCTCGACAAGCGCCGCCCCGATTGCGCGCCGGATCCCTTTGAAGACGAGAAGAAGTATCCCGGAGTCCCGTTCGGTGCTCGAGGCAAGACCGTTGGACCGAAAGGGGAAAAACTGGAAGTGGGCTCCTACTACGGCTATGGGACGGGCATTGTGGGCTTGCGGCTTTTCCCCAATCCTGATTTCGATGACAAGGCGGCAGCTCATTGGGACGCGGAAAAGTATTACAACGACCCTAACTACTACAACGACAAAAACGTGGTGCGGCCATTCAGAGTCGGGATGTCGTGCGGCTTTTGTCACGTCGGCCCGAATCCGCTGAACCCTCCCGCCGATCCCAACAATCCCAAGTGGGAAAATCTAAGTTCGAACGTCGGCGCCCAGTACTTCTGGATCGACCGGATCTTCTATTGGTCAGGCGATAAGTCGAACTTCGTCTGGCAACTCTTCCATACTTCACGGCCCGGCTCTCTGGATACTTCTTTTGTTTCCACCGACAACATCAACAATCCCCGAACAATGAATGCAGTCTACCTGCTGGGTGATCGTCTGGAGCATGCGCGACAATGGGGCAAAGAAACTCTGGCTGGTGGGCAAAAGGACAATAAACAATTCAACGACTATATCCCGGAGGGACCGGTCACCAAGTATTACCAGCCTCCAGACACGGTCTGGACACCGCGCGTTCTCAAAGACGGATCTGATTCCGTTGGTGCACTGGGTGCCCTGAATCGGGTCTATCTGAATATCGGGACTTTCAGCGAGGAGTGGCTGCTGCACTTCAACGCCCTTGTCGGCGGAAAGCCAATCACTCCGATCCCGATTTCCGTGGCGCGAAAGAATTCCGCGTACTTTGCCGCGACTGAGTCGCAAACTCCTGCCATGGCGTTGTTCTTCCTCAAATCCACGGCAGCGCACCATCTCGAGGATTTGCGAAACACCGACCCCGACGCCAAGAAGGCGCTTGCGACAGACGATGCTCTGGTTCCGCGCGGCAAAGTGGTCTTTGCCGAACGCTGTGCCCGTTGCCATTCCAGCAAATTGCCAACGCTTCCCGCTGACATAGCTGGGATTACTCTCGATACCGGGAGCGGCTGCGCCGGCAAGAACTATCTTGATTGCTGGAACAAATACTGGAATTGGACCAAGACCGACGAATTCAAGAAGGCAATGACCGCGATGGTCAACCAGCCTGACTTTCTCGACCACAACTATCTCTCCAGTGAATTGCGCGTTCCGGTGACCCTCCTGCAAACCAATGCTTGCAGCCCGCTGGCGACCAACGCTCTCGCTGACAATATCTGGGACAATTTTTCTTCCCAATCGTATAAAGAATTGCCTTCCGTGGGCACGATAACCTGGTATCACCCTTATACCGGCGAGCCCAAAACTTACCAGATGCCAGCGGGTGGTCGTGGTTATACCCGTCCTCCTTCCCTGGTCAGTCTGTGGTCGACTGCGCCATTTCTACTCAACAACAGCGTGGGGAGCATTGATCCCGACAACCCCAAGTGTGCGGAGAATTGGGAATCGTACGGGGATGAGGGCAAAGACTGCCTGAACCCCACTCCCAGCGTAGCCAAGAGACTGAAGTCTTTTGACAATTCGATCCATGAAATGCTTTGGCCGGAGACACGTGCCAAAGACGCTCTGCTCGGAGACAAGATTCCAGGAAAGATAGACCGCACGACTGAGCAGAGCTATCTCAAAATATCGTACGGCTACCTTCCCGATGCCTTGCAGGATCTGCGCGGGTTCGGGCCCTATTTCCCTTGGCTTGTGAACGAGAAAGACAAGATGATCGAACTCGGGCCCATCCCGACAGGGACTCCCGTCGGTCTGCTCACAAACCTGAATCCGCTCTCGGAAAGTGCTGACCCGGCCGAGCGTCTAGCTCACGACAAGAAACTGCTGGATATTGTCGTGAAGCTCGATTCTGACTTGAAGAAGCTGCCCCCGCATCCGAGTGATGAACAAGCCAGGAAAGTCTTCGCCAACGCGGTGGACCAACTGCTTGACCTGAGTAAATGCCCGGATTTGATTGTGAATCGCGGTCACTACTTCGGGACCGACAAGTTTTTAGGTGGCGAACCAGGCCTCAGCAATCAAGACAAGAACGCGCTGATTGCGTTTTTGAAGCGCCTATGACATCACCGCGGAGAGCGATGCTGCAAAAGTGAGCTTTGCCGCGTACCTCCATTTGAAGAGGAGTTGAGGATGCCAGCAGACTATGTGAGCGAACTCGCCGAATAGGCCTTCAAGAAGTCTCGGTCGGAGGGATAGGCTCATGTTGGAGACCAGGAATTTACAAGATTCTCGATCCAATTCTGCCGGCAGAACCAGGGCGAGATTGCTGAAAGTTTCAGGTGTTGCACTTCTGATGATTGCCGTCCTTGGTCTGATTGCGTTTCAAGCAATCTGGCAGCAGGCGCCATTTTGGCAGTCGGCTCTTCTGTTCGCTCTTCTTGTTGTCGTCGTGGCTGTCGGAATCGGTTCTTACACACGGGGCAAACGCATGAGTGCGCCGGCAGCAGACGCATTAATAGCCTCCGACCCGCGGCCGCCGGTACTCTATTTGCGCTCCTTTAAAGACGACTTAGTGACGGCAGAGCCACAGCAAACTAAGCTCGGCGGACTACTTGGTGCGATCACGTCGGCGGCAACCGGGACTGAAGAAGAGCAACTGGCGGACGCAATGAAGGAGGTAGGACCTTTCGTTGCCATAGGTAGGCCCGGCGAACCTCTTCCGGAGCTTGGCGCGGCGAGGGTGTACGTTGGAGACACTGAATGGCAAAATCGGGTACGGCAACTGATGTCCAGCGCCCAGTTGGTGGTTTTACGAGGGGGCGGAACCGCAGGTTTGCAGTGGGAAGTTCAGAATGTTTTTGCGAACGTGAGCCCTGAGAGAATCGTATTCTTGTTGCCCTACGACCCAGAGCAGTATGAAGTCTTTCGTCAAAGAGCAGAAGCGTATACGCCATGTCGTCTGCCCCCTTATCCACCTGGCAAAATACCTTCGGCCGGTAGCATACGAGGGATCCTCTTCTTTGAGCACGATTGGACACCACATTTCCTAGTGCTCACGGGCTTCCGTCAATGGGGAATAACCCGGCGCTGGGTGACGGTATTCGAGACAACCCTGCAACCTGTCTACGAACAGCTTCGTTTAAAAGCGAGGAGGCCCAACCAGCTGTTCCTTTACAGCGGCGTGGGCACACCGCCCGTATATAAGTTGCTCGTCGCGGTTTCCATTATTGTCATCGCTCTTGCACTTTGGCTCCCTAGCTACTACAGATCCCATACTGTCGAGCCAGAGACTGCGGAGTCGCTTCTCTCGAAGGGTGAGTCTCTCGGTCTCAATCACGACCTCGAAGGAGCGATTGCCGCATATCGCGCAGCCATTCGCCTGAAACCGGATTCCTCGGCGCACGCGATGCTTGGATTTGCGCTCACAGAGAAAGGAGATCTGGATGGAGCGATAGCTGAGCTTCGTGAAGACGTCCGCTTGGAGCCGAACGTTTACTACGCACACGACAATCTCGGGTCGGTGCTGCAGAAGAAGGGTGACCTGGACGGAGCTATGGCGGAGTATCGGGAGGCCATCCGCCTCGACCGACTCGATGCCAAGGCGCACACCAATCTGGGGCTCATCCTTTACGCGAAAGGCAAGTACAGGGAGGGCGTTCTTGAGATCACCGAAGGATACCGACTTGATCCGAACGATCCTTGGGGTCTGGCGATCTACAAGCAATACGTCACGCATCGCCCCTGAGTTTCGGGCTACAAGTCGGCTTCGAGGAGATCGCCATTGATCTCTTCCGAGCCCGTTATGGTTCTCGCACTTGTTCTGCTGCCGGCTCAGCGTGAAGATGCTATGCCTTAATCTCAGGCGGTCAAGCGAGGAGCACGGCCAGTCGTTGGCCGTGACGCCGTATTAGATCTCAACTCATCGTGGCGATCCAGGATTTGTTGTACCTTCTTCTCGGCGGGTGCGATTACTGAATCGGCGACGGATTGCAGAAGATGAGCAATGTTTTTGTATCGATACAGGGGCAGGACCCAGGGGTAATCGCTGAAATCGTCGAACATAGCATACTTCTTACTGGACGCCATCAAGATCGGTTGCACCGGCAAACTCGGCAGAGACGGGACTATTCGGGCGAGTTCCTGAGGAATGCTCTTTGCGTCCGTGATGTCGGCAATTACAAAGCGCGCCAAATGCGCCAGTGTCGAAACGGTTTCAGTCAAGTTTCGCGCAAGAGGCCCTTGGAAGTCGAATAGGATGGGCAAATAGCCTCGGTGCCGTAGTTCCGCGCGAAGTGCCTCCAACACCTGCTTGCGGGCCAGCGTGAAGCGGCCCAAGAGCAACACAGCCTTGGATGAAACCGTGTCGATGATGTTGCGCAGCTTTTGATTGTTGAGAATCAAGTAAACGAACTGGGCTATTTCCAAGTCGTCCACAGTGATTCTTGGTTCGTTATCCTCGGTTACGACGATGTTGTGCTGGATGGCCCCCTCTAGGTCTACATTCCAGACTGCCGATCCATACACACTACAACCGCTTAGATTCGCACCCCTGAAAACGGTTCTGGCCAAATGAGTGCGACGAAGGTCGGCTTCTTGCAACTTTGCATTCGTAAAGTCAGCTCTACTGAGGTCGGCCCAACGTAGGAATGCCCCACGCAGGTCCGCATTCCGAAGCGTAGCGCTATAAAGCACAGCACCGAGCAGAATACTCTCACGCAAATCGGCGTCAGCGAGTCGCGACTTGGTCAGATTCGCTCCGCTCAGGTCAGCATCTATGAGGACAGTTCCACTCAGGTTGGCATCTCGGAGGTTAGCATTCTTGAGCGCCACACCTCTGAGATCAGCGCCCGATAGATCGGGCTTGGAACGCGGCGTAAGGGACCGCCAAGTATTCCAAGCTTTCGGTCCCCGAAACAGAGTGCGAAGATGTTCTCTGTTGGCCATAAACGCTGAAACAATTGGATGCCTAGATCTCTTTTGGCCGGTGTCCCAACTAATGCCTAGCAAACACCCATCATACGGCGACCTTTGCAGAGCCTCAAAGGGGAATTTGGGCTCGAAAAGGCTCTGCAATCTATCACGCTCCACACATCGCACCGAGAGTCGTTCGTCACGACTACGTCCGAGTGAAGGGCTATCCACATCCGTGTTTTCCAATGAGCGCAGCGGCTGTATGCTGCACGCTTTGCTGTCGGGCTGTCGGGCCGAAGTTGTCCCGAAGTCCTAGTGTTGTATCAGAAGCGACCGCAGAGGAGAGATTAGTAGCCTCATCAGAATCTGCGGCGGTCGCTTTTGATACAACGACTTGAAGGAAGCCGGCCTGAATCTCTTCCGGCGTGATGGCGTCGTTCATAGGAATGACTCCGAGTCCGGTGTGTTGGCGACTTCGATTTCCTTGCGGTCGCACCAGCGATTGAATTTGGCCTCGCAAA
>DATMOO010000342.1:0-5381 GCA_035568275.1 Candidatus Sulfotelmatobacter sp. | reverse complement strand
GGCCCGAGCACGGTAGTCCGAACGCTGTTAGAACTGACCAATCTGGATTCCGTCCTCGACGTGCATCCTACAGTAGACTCCGCGCTGGAATCGTTCCACGAGATGAACGTCTGAGTTTGCTTGTGTGGGGGCGGACGCCGTACGCCCCCGCGAGCAAAGCGAGCGTGTGACAGCAGAAGGCTCCGCAGTTCGCGTCAGGCAGAACGCACCCCTCCGCCATCCTGGTTTCAGCCAAGCACTCTGAATTGCGCTTCGCGCAACCCCGGACGAGGTGTCCGGGGCTACACAATCTAGTTCTCCCTCTGAAATCGGTAGTGGCCTTTGCGCTCCAGCGCCATAGCTTCAGCCACTTTTAGAAAAGCCCGGCCGGCATGCGACAGATTCGCGCCCTTCCGATAAATCAGCCTCAGCTTCCGCTTGAGCTGTAACTCGCGCACTGGGATCCTCACCAGTTCCCCGCGCGCGATCTCGGCCTCGACGCTGATCTCCGGCACCAGCGCCACTCCATTTCCCATCGCCACAAACTGTTTGATCGCCTGCAGCGTCGGCAATTCCAGATCCATGTGCAGCGGCGTTTTGTGGCTCTTGAACAGTTGAATCACTTTTTCCCGATAGGGAGAAGATACAATATGCGCGACAAATGACTCGGCTCCGAGCTGCCTTATGCTCACCTGCCGGGCCGACGCCAGCGGATGCCTGGGCGGAACCACAAAGGCCAACTCGTCAAGATAAACCACCACAGAGTGCAGATTCGGTTCCTGGGGCTCGTACGAAAGCACGCCGAATTCGACCCCGTGGCGCACAACGTCATCGGGAATGTGGCTGCCCAACGCGCGCTCTACCGTGATCTTGATCATCGGATGCAGCCGCCTGAATTCCGCCATCACCGGGAGCAGGTAGAGCACGGTAAACTCGTTGGCCGCAATCACGAGTTTTCCTTTTTGCAGCTCGCGTAATTCGGAAAGAGATTCCGCGGCCTCGCCGCGGAGATTGATCAGCTTTTCCGCGTATTCATAAAGAACCTTGCCGGCATCAGTCAGCACGCCTTCGCGCGAAGACCGGTCGAACAGCGCCTCCCCGAGTTCGTCCTCGAGCTTGCGAATCGTTTGGCTCACCGCCGACTGCGTCCGAAACAATTTATCCGCGGCCCGGGAGAACCGGTGTTCACGCGCAACAGCGAGAAACACTTCCAGTTGAGAGAGTTCCACCGCGCCTCCATGATGGAGTTTTGCGAACTATTAGATATGCTTATAGTACAACTATTACTAATGGTTGCTCAATAAATATAAGTTTTGCTTCTATCTTCAATGTCCGTACCATAGAGAGATCAGGCAAAAGGGCAGGCCTCAACAGGCCCGCCTGTCGTATGGGCGAATGGCCCACTGTCAGCCGGCACGCCCGGTGCTTCAGGAAATAATTATGGACAAAGCGCGAGTTACCGTTTTCGACACGACCCTTCGAGATGGCGAGCAATCGCCCGGCTGCAGCATGAATCAGCAGGAAAAGCTTCGGCTGGCGCATCAGCTCGACCGCCTCGGGGTAGACGTTATTGAAGCCGGCTTTCCCATCGCCTCGGAGGGCGACTTCGAGTCGGTGCGGGCGATCGCAGAAGTGGTCCGCCGTCCCATCATCGCGGGCCTGGCGCGTGCTTGCCGTCCTGATATCGAGCGGGCATGGGAGGCGCTGAGGCAGGCCGCGCGTCCCCGGATTCACGTGTTCCTCGCGACCTCTGACATCCACCTGCAATATAAGCTGCGCATGTCACGCGACCAGTGCGTCGTCCAGGCTCGCGAGGCCATTCGCCTCGCCAAGTCGCTGTGTGACGACGTCGAGTTTTCGCCCGAAGACGCCACGCGTACCGATCCCGATTTCCTTTGCCGCGTGCTCGATGCCGTCGTCGAAGCCGGCGCCACCACGCTGAACATTCCTGACACTGTCGGATACACAGTGCCCTCGGAATTTGGCGAGTTGATCGCCATGATCCGCCGGTGCGTGAAGGGAATTGAGCACGTCACCATCTCTGCTCACTGCCACAACGATCTTGGCATGGCGGTCGCGAATGCTCTGGCCGCAGTTTCCGCCGGAGCTCGACAAGTCGAGTGCACCATCAACGGCATCGGTGAGCGTGCAGGCAATGCCTCTCTCGAAGAAATTGTCATGGCGATGCATGTGCGCCCCGATCGTTACCCGTACGAGACCGGCGTCGTAAGCGAGCATATCTTCGCCGCTAGCCAGATGCTGAGCGAGATTACGGGCGTCCCGGTTCAGCCGAACAAGGCCATTACCGGACGCAACGCCTTCGCCCACGAGGCCGGCATTCACCAGGACGGCGTTCTGAAGAATCCGCTGACTTACGAGATCATGACCCCGAAATCGGTCGGCGTCCCAGATTCGAAACTGGTCCTCGGCAAGCACTCCGGGCGCCACGCGCTCAGCATGCGCTGCGAGCAACTTGGATATCAGTTCGATCGCCGCGCGCTCGACGATATTTACCGCCGCTTTGTCCGCCTCGCGGACAAAATCAAACATGTCGAAGACCATCATCTGCTCGAACTGATACGCGACACCCACAAGCCCACGATGTCCGCGACGCCGCTGATCGAGCCCGTCGTCCCGGCCACGAACGCAGCGGTGGTAAATGCTTCGTCGGTCGACCCTGCCAGACCGGCGCCAGAGACCAACCCATTCGGCGTGCCCCTACCCGTGCAGCCGGATTCACAACACGAGCAGACCCAGCAGGAAGACTACCTCTGGGGAGTGTAGGGAATTGAGCGATTTTGGGATTGAGTGATTTGTTGATTGAAAGACGAGAGCCGCCGGCTGGCGGCTTTCTTCTTGAGCGCTTAGAATTACCATTCGCAAAATCACCCGATCACAAAATCGCTCAATCACTCAATTCCCAATGCTCTTAAATATCACTGTACTTCCTGGCGATGGCATCGGTCCCGAAGTCACTGAGCAAGCAGTTCTTGCATTGCAGGCCGTGGCAGATCGCTTCAGTCACCAACTGCAGCTTCAGCAAAAGCTGATCGGCGGCGCCGCGCTCAAAGCCACGAACGATCCCTTGCCCGCCGACACGGTGCAGGCCTGTCTGTCCTCATCGGCAGTGCTGTTGGGAGCAGTGGGTGGTCCCGAGTTCGACAAGAATCCCGGTCATCTGCGACCCGAGGCTGGACTGCTGCGCATCCGTCGTGAGCTAGGCGCCTACGCCAACTTGCGCCCAGCAGTCTTCTTTCCCGCGCTAGAAGATTCCTCTCCGCTGCGCGCCGAGATCGTCCGCGGCACCGACATCATGATCGTCCGCGAATTGCTGGGTGGAGCCTACTTCGGCCAGCCCCGCTCCATCGAAGGAGAGCCGGGTGCGCGCGTTGCGGTCAATACAATGCGTTATGCCGAACACGAGGTTGAGCGCATCGCGCGCGTGGCGTTCGATCTCGCGATGAAGCGCAAGAAAAAAGTTCTTTCGGTCGACAAAGCAAACGTCCTGGAATGCTCGCGCCTTTGGCGCGACGTAGTGACGCGCATCGGCAAAGATTATCCCGAGGTGAAGCTAGGCCATCAATATGTCGACTCTGCGGCCATGCTGCTAGTCCAGAGGCCCACGGATTTCGATGTCGTCCTGACCGAGAACATGTTCGGCGACATCTTGTCAGACCAGGCAGGAGGTGTCGTTGGGTCGCTAGGCCTGCTAGCGTCGGCGAGCATTGGCGGCAAGGTAGGACTCTACGAACCGGTCCACGGATCCGCCCCAGATATTGCAGGCAAAGGAATCGCCAACCCGCTAGGAGCAATTTTGTCGGCAGCGATGTTGTTACGTCACTCGCTCCATCTGGAGCGAGAAGCGTCGTGCATCGAGCAGGCGGTTTCGGCAGTCCTGTCGCAAGGCGCGCGCACGGCCGATCTGGCGGGCAAGACGCATCCGCAGATCTCAACCGCCGAAATGGGTAGCCGGGTCGTGAGAGCCGTAAAGGAAATGAAGTAGTGGAGGGGTTTTCCTGCGTGGACCTTCGCGCCCTTAGTGGTTCCTGATTTTGGTCGGGGTCTCCCGAAGTGCTGCGGCCTCAGGACGGGCTGCCACACCGGCCGCGTCATACTCTCCGTTCAAGGAATACCACCGCACGCGCAGCATTTCCTGAAACATGCGGGCTCCGTCGATCACGGGATTAATGCGCGCCCCACCGCTGTGTCCCCAAAGAACGGGAACCTCCTCCACCTTAAATCCCAACTTGCGCGCGAGAAACAGAATCTCCGGATCAAATCCCCAACGCTCGATCCTCTGCAGCGGAAAGATCGCCTGTGCCGCCGCCCGCTTGAATGCCTTGAACCCGCACTGAGTATCTGCGAACTGCAGCCCGAGAGAGACTCGCAACATCAGGTTGAAGATGCGACCGAAAAGTTGTCGATGCAGCGGTTGCCGCTCCGTCTGCGTCTCGGCCCGCAGCCAGCGCGAGCCAATCGCAATGTCAGCCCCTGCGTCGAGCGCACCCAGTAGTCTCGGAGCCTCTTCAATCGGTGCTGACAAGTCTGCGTCGGTGAACAGAATGATCCGCCCCAGGGCATTCAACACGCCGTTGCGCACGCTGTATCCCTTGCCGCGGTTGCCGGGATTCTCCAGCAGTTTCACGATGGGGTCCTTCGCCATGGCGTGCAAAACGATCTCCGCGGTGTTGTCCCGGGACCCGTCATTCACCACGATAACTTCGGCATCCCATCGTTGCATGCGCACATAGGTGAGAACTTTCTCAAGGCTGGCGCCCAGGCGAGCGCTCTCGTTGTAAGCAGGAATGACGATGCTGTAAGTAGGAGGCAAGTAGGCTCTCAGTTCGAAACGTGAAGCTTAGTTGCGATTGGATGCTCTGGTTCCGGCTTGCCCATTGTACGTTGCCGGATGAGCCTTTCGAAAATCAGAAATTCCCGCAAAAACGGCGGGGAAACTATGTATTCGCGGAGTCGAGGATGGAAGAAGAAAGCTAACTATCGCCGATTGTCTACTGGATACGGGTACTGGCAACTGACAACTGCCCTACGCCACCTGCCGTTTCTGCTCCAGCATCGAGAAATAATCCGCCACCAATTCCGCATCCCACAGCCCCCGCGCGGCTTCCTCGCGCATGGTCTCGGCCGCCGCTTCGTGGGTGAGGGCCGCTTTGTAGGAGCGAGCGGTCCGCAGGGCGTCATAAACGTCCACAACTTGCAGCACTCGCGGCAGCACAGGAATCTCCGATGCCATGAGCCCGTCAGGATATCCCGACCCATCCGAATGCTCATGATGGTGCCGAATAATCGGCAGTACCAGTCGGAGCGAGTGCAAAGGCTTGCAGATATTTTCCCCAGTTATGGGATGGAGCTTCATGACCTCCCACTCCGCCGGAGTGAGATCG
>DATMOO010000341.1:0-3351 GCA_035568275.1 Candidatus Sulfotelmatobacter sp. | reverse complement strand
GCCCTCTCCTTGAAAACGTAATTATTCCTCACGGAATCCTCAAATCCAGAGAGGAAGCATTGCTCGGCCTTCTGAGGATCTCCGGTCAGCAGGAGAGATAGCAAGAAAAGACCGTTCATCTCCTCGATGTATATGTGGCAGAAATCGTTACGGGTGGCATATACGTTTGATCGTGTGTTTGTGTACTTCTCTGTCACTTCTCCTCCTTCTTCGGTTGCGGCCAGCCATAAAATTCGTTGCGGAACGACGTGTGTTCATTCGGGAAATTATTAATAAGGAAGTGGCGCTTCTGGCTGACGTTGTCCGATCCCCGACTTATCAATGCTCCTGGATATTGTCTGACTTGACTACGGTTGCATCGCTCCCACCGAGCCGATTGCGTTTTCATCAACTCGCAGCAAAACCGGCGTATTGACGAGCAGTTCCACATTTGAACCTCTGGCTAGAAAAGCATCGTATACGTTCGCGGCTGCGCCGAAATAACCGAAGCCGATGGCGGTAGATACCGACGCTTGAGCTGCGCCCACGCCAAGCAGTCCGAATCCTTTGTTCCCTTCACCTGCCCGGGACCAAGCGGTCTTGTCGACGGTGGTGTCAGCAACAGCCCTTGAGGGTCCGATAAGAGAGATCGGAGCGCGCAAGCGGGAAAAAGTCGACGTCGTCGCTTTCACGTCGCCTTCAAGCCCGACCACGAGGTGTTGGCCGCCCGCCGCCTGGATGCCGGCAACGGTCGCAAACAGCTCAGTTGTGTTCCCGTCTGGGGTCTGTGCAGAGTGAAACGAAAACAAGAGGCCACCATTCTTCTTCATCCAGCCAGCGGCCACGACTTTGGTGACCGTGCCCTCCAGTTTTGTGCCTGGCGGGTAGACCAGAACGTGATCCCTGTTGTAGTAGGGACGAGGCACCACGGCCTCGATCGGCGACCCAGCGGCGCTCATCGCCGAGTTCAGAGGCGTCAAAAGACGAACGTGAAGATAGCCATCGTCGGGCGAAGAATGAGTCTCAGCCTGATCGACCGACGGTGTTGTTTCAACAGCATCCAGGAGTGTTGCATCGAAGATTGTTCCTTGGCTGAGGTATTCGGGGTGATAAGGCAAACTCGTGACGGCGGCCTGGCTCAATCTCTGCAGTTTGTTGGGTTCGGACAAAGGTTTGGCAGCATCTTTCATCTTCTGGCGCATGCTGGGACGTTGAGACTTGGGAAGATACTGAGCCGTTTTTACATCACTGACTCCAATTGTGGAATCCGTATGAATCGGCAACGCGGTGCCATCGGGAAGAATAACGCTGTCAAAGGTTACATTTGCTGTTCGCGGGCGCGTCAAATCGCCACGCAGAAGCTGCCCTTTACGCCTGGGCGCACTGGAAATTGCCGAGACATGTCCTTTAACCGTCGAGCCCTCTGGAATTGCGATAGTCGTACCCGCGTAAACTGGCTCAACCAGTTTTGCTGTAATTGGCTCGCCTGACTTAGTGATGCGGAGCCCCTTCTCGAGTCTGCAGCGAAGGTCATTACCTGCTCCGACCACGATCGTATTTTGTGAAGACTGAGCATCCTGTAGAGCCGCAAGTGATGCGGATGCTGCCAAAACCGAAAACGATATAACGATGCTGTTGATGTACGACCTCATTATTCACCTCGGTGAGATGGAAGAAGCGATTTCGGGCTGGCGCAGAACCTTTGCAACCGATCCCGTTCTCTGGAAGTTAGCGCCGCTTGTTATGCGGTGCGGTCGGAATGTGTGAGAAAAACGTCAGGATTTGTACAAACATAAAGAGGACGGCGGTGGGCCAGGCAGGTCACCGGTGGCATCGAGTGGGGTTCCGCCACCGATGACAAGCGCATTTATGTCGCGATTGCGAATCGAAACAATCTGCCCTACACGTTGGTGCCCTCGGGACAACAGATTACGTGGGGAGCCTGGAGTGCTCTCGACGTTGCTACGGGAAAGATCCTTTGGCAGACTGCAGACCCTACCCCATGCGCCATTGACAGGCGCTCGGTCAGTGTCGCAAACGTGGTCATGTATGCGGGCTCCAATTCGGGGCAGATGTGCGCTCTCGATGCGACCACCAGAGACATTCTCTGGAATTTGGCGAGTGGGGGCACAGTACTGGATGGCCCATCGATTCGTGGACGGCGCGCTCTATTGGGCATATGGTTACCGGGAAATCGATGGAACCGGAAACAACAAAGTGTTCGCCTTTACTGTGGTCCGCACGCATTCGGACGACCGAGGTGAGCGAGAGTGATTGTTTGCACTTAACTCATTGCCAACGTCAACGAATATCGGCTCCGATCTTAAGACCGAATGGACGTTCGCCGACGTTGGGCGATGACAACGCTGTCATTCATTGGCAAAGGACACGACTAGTGAAGCCTGTCTGGGTACAATTGAGAGGGGTGATGCTGGTTCGTTTTGCTCTACGCTCCAGAAGTCCCGTTTTGCGCAACCGCAGCTTGACGCCGGAGAGACGGCGCCGATCACGTTCTTAATTAAGCTTCGCTTAAGCCAAGATTGCGCCCATTCCTTGAACACTGCTTGTTCTCCCAGACATTCCTCGGCTGTCATGGAAAAACAGCACTCGGCGTTTTTGTGATTAGGAGTCAACAAAAATGCGAGTAGATACAAAGGTTTCAGGTTCCGCTCCAAGAGCTCGCAGAAGTCAGCACGGCTCGCGTAACCAGCGCGGAAATCTGCGATCTTTGATTTTTCTGCGCGAAACAAGAGTTCCACCTTCGTGTCGGTCTTCGTTTCAGATCTCTTCTGTCGGCGAAATTGACCGGTGTTCTGAATTCTGCGGCACAACGCGACCACTGTAGAATCCCGGTCTGACAACGTTACCCCACCATTCCAGCCGCGCCCACAATGACGAGACGCTTTTGGCCGGCCGTCGGAACATTCATCGACGCGCAAGAAGCCACCTTGTTAGTCGCTGTTATTGCTCATGAGTGGTCTCCTTGTTCGAATCCGCCGGAACGTCGGGGCATCAGATCATTTGGCCCGATTGCAGAACGTCGCGCTTAGTCCGTACAACAGTGGAAGATAAACAATCGACGCCGTGAGCAGCCGGCGTGCAGCAACTCTGGAACGCTCGAACACGAATTCCCATCCGAAGTATATGAATCCTGTTCCCAGAAAACCCACCGCACAGTAAAAGGTTGCCGCGTGCTGAATCGGCAATTGCATGATGCTGATAGCGACGAGCGCAAGGAGCGGCAATAGAGTTTCTAAAATCACGAAGGGTACTTTCGCATTGCCCTTCGGCAGAACCAGATAACCCGCGCGGTCGTAGTCTTCGCGGTACATCCATGCGATTGCCATGAAGTGTGGAAACTGCCACAGGAAG
>DATMOO010000340.1:0-36258 GCA_035568275.1 Candidatus Sulfotelmatobacter sp. | reverse complement strand
TCGATCGGGAAGGGCGCAGCGACCGCTTCCTGCAACCGGCGGGCAATGCGCAGCGCGTCGCTCGGATCGCCCACGGTTTCCAGCAGGATCGTGAATTCATCGGCTCCCAGGCGGAACAGCGACGCGTCGCTGGCTGCGGCGCGATCCCGCGCGGTCGCATCATCCTGCCGCAGTTCACCGAAAGCCGGCGCGCAATCTCGGTCAGGATGTGATCGCCGGCTTTGGTCCCCATCGCTTCGTTGAAGACCTTGAAGTGATCCACATTCGCCAGCAGCAGGGCATAGCTTCGACCCGTCTCGCGTCGCACCCGCCCGAAGGCGCTCTGCAAGCGGTCCATGAACATGCGCCGGTTGGGCAATCCCGTGAGCAGATCGTGGAACAGGTTGTATTCCAGTTGCTACTCGGCGCGCTTGCGCTCGGTGATGTCACGGTTCACGATCACCAGCTTGGCCACTTCGCCTTTGGCATCGTGAATCGTGCTGGCTACCGATTCCAGCACGCGCCAGCTTCCGTCTTTGTGCTTGATGCGGTACTCGAGTTGCCGTCCGACTCCGCTCTCGCGCGCTTCCCGCGCCGCTTCCAGAACTCTCATGCGGTCGTCGGGATGAATCTGCTCAAACGACGACGTCTCGCTCAACTCCGAGGGAGAGTAACCGAGCACTCGCTTGTAAGCAGGGCTGTTGTACAAGCGCCGTCCCTTGACGTCGACCAAGGCAATCATATCGGCCGCGTTTTCGGTGACCGCCTGGAAAATCTCGTCTTTCTTGCGGAATTCGCGGTTGGCCTTAAAGATCCGCAACTGCTCGACGATCACCAGGACGACTAGCGCTCCCAGCGCAATCCAAACCCATAGGTGTATCGATAGCACTCCTGAGAAGAGCTATCGGCAAAAATGTGAGCAAGATTAAGTGAGAGTTATGTAAGGAGTCGGTTGGAAAGAGCGACGTGTTGCGGAGACGATGGAGTTTGCGGGCGGAGGAAAATTTGGGGCACCGCGGAACCTTCGAAATTGTTTTTGGTCAAAGTTCCCGAAATGGGACGGAAGCCCCGTGCCTGGGGTTACCCCTTCCCCCTGGTCTACTGGAATCATCAGCTTAGCGGGAATTAGCGAATTAATTCTTGAGGCACAATCACTTAGGGGCAAAATCTTGGTTTCAAAGAACTTAGCGCCGCGATATCGAAACCGAGTCCAAAACGGGATGCTCTGCGCTTCGGCGCACCGCCACGACCTCAACGATGATTGCGCGAACGTGCTTGTGAAGGCAAGGGCGGACGTCACATCGCGCTGTGAACAAGAGCACAGTCTGAGTCAATGAATTTTAGTCATGGAAGAACGCGTGAAAGATCTACTGTGGATTTCGCCCGGATTTGCAGCGAAGTCGATGTCGTGGTGAAGTACAGCGCCAAAAGGCCATAACCACAAAGGACACGAAGGAACACGAAGGAACCCGTCAGGATTTCCTTCGTGAACCCTAGTGTCCTTCGTGGTTAAGGATCTTCGCGGTGTAACAGCGCCCCCGACGGGAGCAAGGGTGCGGTCTACCGCGAAAAGTATCCCGTCTTCGTGCGCACCTTGAGTCCGTCCTGCTTGGGGCGGATGATGATCTTGCGGAAAGAGTCGTCTTTGATGGGATTGGTTGGGTAGTAGGCCAGTTCGTACGAGCTCCGCAACTCGTCACCGATTTGACGAAAGTACGTGTGCGGGTCGACGACTTCCGCGTCGAAGGTTGCTCCGCCGGTTTCTTTTGCGAGGCGATCCATCACTCGGATCCCGTATTTATTCCGGGCGGTGAGATTGCCGTGTTCTTTCTGCGTATAGCGGATGGGAAATAGCAGGACGTTGGCGCTCTGCGCAGCTTCAATCGTCGTCATCATGTCGTGAGAGCTGGAGTTGTCTTCGCCGTCGCTGAAGATCAGTAGGGCCCGCCGACCCTTCTCATTGGCGAGTTTTTCGGCGACCGAGTAGAAGATGGAGTCGTAAAACGCCGTACCCATGTCTCGAGACTCTTTCGGACCGAGTTCCGGGAAATGTTTTTCATCGTGTTCGAAGCGAGTAAGTCCATCTAAGATTTCAGCGCTCGACTGGGTGAAATCGCTTACCAGGCGCAGATGGTTGCCGAAACACAGCATGTAGGCCCGGTCTTTGGGGCCGAGGACATCCTGCAGAAAAACTTCCAGGTCATGCTTGTGCTGCTTGGAATAATGCTCCTGGCTGCCGCTGGCATCGACAATTAATCCGAGAGTGAGCGGCACGTCGGAGCTGCGGGAAAAGAACGCGATCTTTTGCGGAACCGCGTCTTCAAGAACCTCGAAATCGTCCTTGGTTAGGTTATCGACCAGCGCTCCGCGGGAATCCCGCACCGAGAACGACACGTTGACTAGGTTGACCTTGACCCGGATGGGCTCTTGCGAAACGCTGTTGACGGTGGCGAGCAGTATGAGCAGCAGAGCGGGAGGTCGCATGGCGATATAGAGTAAGCCATTGCTACAGACGTGAGGGAATGAAATTGGTCACCCCGTTTCGGGGCCGGCCTTACCTAAACCGGTCGTAGCTGTGGTCTACTTCGCCCAAACAAAACGACCCGCTCGAATACATCACGATATGCCGGCGCACGGGAACGCCTGACAGAGCACGCGCGACCATGACCTCTTCGTATTCCCGAAGCACAGGATCGGGAATCTGCTGAACCATGGCTTCGGTGCTCGGGAACGAGGCGTTGACGCCGAGTGTGATCATGCGGCGATAGGTTTCTGCGGCATCCCATACCGTTTTCGGAACTTCCTTGAGGCCGGGGGCGGCGAGATCGTGCTGTAGCAGCGCGTTCGCGGTGGTGAATCCTTCTTTCACCACTTCTTGCGCGTGTTCCTCGTCCTCGACGCGCAAATATAAGTCGGCTGCCATGGCCAGGAAGTCGGTCTGCTCGGCAGGTTCCATTTGTGAGATCAGCTTCATCTCTTCTTGCAGGACCGCATGCGTCGTATCGCGCTTTCCTTGCCACGCACAGGATTCCGCGATCGCCTGGAAAAGATGTGCTCGGGGAAATTCGTCGTGATAACTGCACCGCTCGCCACCCATTGGACCACTGCACATGGTCGCTACTTTTCGTGAATGCGGCACAGAGGAAGACTCTTTCAGCAACCGAGATTCGTCGTCGGAGCACCCGCTGTACTTCTTGAATAACTCGGATTCCGTGGAACCGGGAGGCGCGTAAAGCATTCCAGAACCTGTGACCCCCAATCCAATATTCAAATTGAGTGGAATGGTGAACTCCAAGCCCATATCCAGGGCGCTGAGTCCTGTCGTGTGTGCTCCGATATCGCTGGTGTAGAGTTGCAATCCGATGGGGACGTGATCGCTCGTGAACTTGCTCAGAGCATAAGTGTTGGGATAGAAATCGTTCGGGTCGAAAGCCGGCAGCCCGCCTGGAAATCGCTTCAGGAATTCCGCCACCCGCGGATGCTCCGTGAGAAGGAGCTTCAACCGGGCAGGATCGAATCGTTCCAGCGCCGGCGCCATAGCAAACAATTCGACGTCATAGCGGAACTGATAGGAAAGATTGTGATCGCCGGATCCGACACTGGCCTGAGCCAGGGGAGATGCCTTGTCCTTTTTCGCAGCCTGTTCCAGCACGATATTAATGGCCGGAAGGACCACTTCAGAAGGGAATTGAGTGTAAAACCGGGCGATGAGCCGAGAAGCGCTCCAGGCTTCCACTTGTGACGCATCCAGCGCCCCGTAGGTTTTCAGCGCAGTTTCGAAGACGTGGATGCGCGCTGCTTCTACGGAAGAAAAAGAAGGGACCGGTGTTGGCGACTCGGCGAGGCCGGCGATCAGGTGGGTGACGGTGCGCTCGGAAAAGTGTCCGTGCGCGCAGGACTCATCGAAGGTCCGAAGCGCGGTCGAATAATCGCTGCGCATGAGGGAGAAATTGATCACGGCACCATACAGATTGTCCTGTGTCTTGGGATCGGCTTTCGGGAGGAGATCGAGAACGTCCTGCGGCGATAAAGGCACTAATTCGTTCAGGATCGTCTCTTGGACCGTCGAGCGAAGTGAGACAGGCTCGAATTTCAGCGCGGAAGCGAAGGCCTCGCGATAGAGCCGGATCGCGCGGGCCCGGTCGAGCGCCAGCCATGCGCCGCCCGTTCGATAAAGAAGCAAGCTCTGATCGGATGGACCAAGACTCGCCGCGAAGGACTCAGCGTGGAGCAGGAATGGCCTCGCGAGCTTCTCGCGCTCGGCAAGGGTCAGCGTGGCACCCGACGAAGTAGAGCACGGCCCTTGCCCGAATCCAGGCGGGCAGACCAATCCACTGATTGCGATGAGTACAGCGAGACGGCAGCAGAGGCAGCTCAACTTTCCAACTGGTGGCATGTTCGCGGCCCTTCGGAAATTGTCGCGGCAGCTTCTACAGGGGAACGGATTGAGTGCGAATTCTTGCATGCGTTTGTTGGAGTTCGACAGGTAAAACGCTGACCCGCATGAGGATTTGGTACCAGAGCGCCCCGGGCTGTGATCGTGTCATCCTGAACGGCGACAGTGGCGGCATGAGGGACCGTACGACGGCGGCGAGCTTTGATGTGGTGGGCAGGGATACCCAAGGCGCATGCAGGGTGCGGGGACTTGGCCGCCACACTGCCGCCTTACGCGCTTCGTACGGTCCCTCGGAGGGCTATCGCCCTCCTCAGGATGACATGGCGAAAAGCGTGATATCGCGAACTCCGCGGTGAGACCTTCGCAAGTCAGACAGAGCAATGGAGTTCTCACCCGAGCTTCATCGCCTCTGGATCCCACTTCACCACCATCCCGTGCTCGATACTCAGATTGCTGAGCAATGCCGCTCCGGCAGCGCGATACCCAAATACAGCATCTTCGACGACGGGCTTGCGTGAGCGAACTGCGCTGAAGAAATTGGTGAAGTGGTCAAAGCTGTCGCGGTATCCCTCGGGAGCGACATACTTCTCGGTTGCGACGGCGGGCGGCCCGGAAGGATGGGATGCCGGATACCGCTCGTGATAAGCGTCGCGAATCCGTTTCTGCATGGCCTCGGTGTAGGTGCCGATCATTAGGCCGGGCTCTTTCTCACGTGGTGTGCGGCTCACGCTGACCGAGTTGTTGGCAATCTCCAGAGTGCCTTCTGAACCGGTGAAGGCCAGGCCTTCGCTCTCCTCGCCTCCATCGACAAAATTGACGCGCAGGCTGAGGTTGAATCCTTGCGGATAGTCAAACAGTCCCAGCAGCACGTCGTTGGCGTCGCGGCCGTCTTTCCAGAACCGCAGCCCCCCGGTGGCCATGGCGCGGGTGGGGCCGTTGCTGCCGGTGATGAAATGGGTTCCGCTGAACAGGTGCACGAAGAGGTCACCTGCTACTCCGGTGCCGTAGGCTTTCCATTTTCGCCACTGGAAGAAATGCTCGGAGTTGAAGGGAACTCTTGGCGCGGTGCCGAGGAAGCGGTCCCAATCGCAGGTTTCGGGCGAGGCATCGATAGGAACCGTGTAGTTCCACGCGCCCATGGATGAGTTGCGGTCCCAGTGTGCGCTCACCATGTTGAGTTGGCCAATCGCGCCGGAAGCCAGAAGCTCCTTGGTCTTGGCATAAATGATGGAGCTGACTCGCTGGCTTCCGATCTGCAGGATGCGGTTCGTTGATTTCGCTGTGTCGATCATCTCCGGCCCTTCGGAATGGGCGTGGATCATCGGCTTCTCGCAGTACACGTCCTTGCCGGCTATCATGGCATCGACGGCAATCTGCTTGTGCCAATGATCGGGCGTGCCGATGATCACCGCGTCCACATCTTTTCGCGCCAGGATTTCCTTGTAGTCGCGCGTGGTGAAAATGTCATTGCCCCAGAGTTCCTTGCCGTGTTCGAGACGTCCGTTGTAACAGTCAGCTACGGCAACCAGCTTCACGCCGGGGACTTGAACGGCGGTCCTGGTGTCTCCCTGGCCCTGAATGCCTGCTCCGATCAGGGCGAGCTGGATGTGATCGTTGGCGGCGAACGTCGCGGGGGGATCCAGCGGCAGTACCTTCAAGGCGTGCGTCTTGACCCCGAGGGCGCTCGCGGCAGTAGCCGTGCCTGCGACTTTCAGGAAGTTTCTTCGATTCAGCATAAGCACATTTCTCCGGCGTGGAAATGGACGTGCGCCTCACACAATATTCTTCTTTGCGAGATTTGTCTCGGAGAGAATCGCATGGAACAAAATCTGAATGATTTTCAGTCCGCGACAGGGAAGCTGCCAAAGTTCCATAATGTCGGGATGACGGTTCGCCGACTGAAGACCTATACCGGTGCGCAGGGATACGTCTACCAGTATTACTTCGTGGGAAAGCGCCTGGCCTTGCCTGATGATCCCGAAGCGCCCGCCACGGAGTTCATTTTCGACGTGACCTCCGACCGCAAGCTTACATATTCCGTCAGCGTCTTTTTGCCACAGGGACCATTGGCAGAGTGGAGCCAGAATCATGGCCGCGCCTTGAACGATGCCGAGCAATACGCCGCCGTCAAACTGCGTCTGTTTCGCGCTTTCGATGAATTGGAAGATGTAAAGGCCGACGGACGCCGCTTGCGCATCGACAGTGCGGTGCTAGAGGAAGCGTTGTCGAGCTTGGGCGTAGAGTGATTGCGTGGAAGATTGGGCATTTAGGGTCGCGTTCGAGCTTGTTTGAGATGGGCTTTCGAGTGTGCGTGAGAACGCGTGTCGTCCCTACGGGACTCACGCGTTTGTTCCACTTCACCCGGCACTTCCGTGCCGGGCTTTCATATCCCGCCGCTACGCGGCTGGAGTCTTGGTGGTGCTTGTTCCACCGCTTGCGCTCAATGGTAGTTCTCACGCAGTCTCTTTAGCCCCAGCGCTCCGATCGCGCTGACGCTGGTGGTATAACTTCTGGCGGAGCTCCCCGTGAAAAATTCGACATCTTCCGTCATCGTCACATTTCTGCTCTTCTCTTGCATCGCCTGGTCCCAATCGTCGCGCTGGTCCGAGCAAAAGGCTAGTGACTGGTATGCTCAGCAGCCTTGGCTGGTGGGCAGCAACTACGTGCCGAAGTCCGCCATCAACGAGCTGGAGATGTGGCAGCAGGACACCTTCGATGCCGCCCAGATCGATAAAGAACTCGGGTGGGCTGAGTCGCTCGGCATGAACACCATGCGCGTATTCCTGCACGACCTGCTCTGGCAGCAGGACGCTGCCGGATTCCAGAAGCGCCTGGATCAATTTCTGACGATCGCTTCGCGCCATCACATTCGGCCGTTTCTGGTGCTGTTCGATTCCTGCTGGGATCCTGCACCGCGCCTGGGCGAGCAGCACGATCCTATTCCGGGAGTGCATAACTCTGGATGGGTACAGAGCCCCGGCGCCAAAGCGCTCGCCGATCCTGCCGAGGTTCCGCGCTTCAAAGCCTATGTGCAGGGTGTTGTCGGTGCTTTCGCCAAAGACGACCGCATCCTCGGCTGGGACGTATGGAACGAGCCTGACAACTCGGGCGGCGGCGACTACTCCAAGACCGAACTGAAGCCAGCGGAAAAGAGAGCCCGCGTGGCGGTGCTGCTGCCGCAGGTTTTCGCCTGGGCCCGCGAGGTCAATCCTTCCCAGCCACTCACCAGTGGCGTGTGGGACGTTGATATCTCCAAAGACGAAAACGCACAGCACGAGATCGATCGTGTCCAACTCCGCGAGTCCGACATCATCACCTTCCACAACTACAACTGGCCCGAGTCGTTCAAAGCCGAGATCGCATGGCTCAGACAATTCCATCGCCCGATCATCTGCACCGAATTCATGGCGCGTTCGGTGGGTAGCACGTTCGACACGATCCTGCCCATCGCCAAGGAAGAGAAAGTCGGCGCCATCAACTGGGGATTCGTTGCCGGAAAGACGCAGACGTACTATCCGTGGGAGTCGTGGGATCATCCCTACGTGAAGCACCAGCCACCGGTCTGGTTCCACGAGGTCCTGCGCCCCGACGGCACTCCGTACCGCCAGGCCGAAGCCGACCTGATCCGAAAACTGACAGGGAAGAATTGAGAAGTAGAGGTACTACAGCCGAGGGGCAGGATCCCATCAAGATGAAAGGGGGCGCTCGGCTTCGCCTTCGCGGGACAGCCGAGGCGGCTGTCTCCACACGGGCTCTGGCTGGTCGGTTTATACAAACGGCACTTCCGCAACCTTCCCTCGACCGCGCGAGGATTTACAATTAAATTTCTATGAAAAACCTCGTTCTTATTGCCCTGCTCCTTGTATTGGCAGCTTGCAGCAAGTCGAACCCCCCGCAGACCTCGTCGTCCCCGAGTGCCGCTCCTTCCAAGGCGCCGGACGCCGTGCAACTCAAGCTGCAGGAATATGGCGGAAACTCCGCCACGAATTGCGGACGGCTGGATGTCCATGCACCCGAAGCACAGTCGAAGGGAGCCGCCGATTGTGCCCTGCAGGCAAGCAAGGCAAAACATCCGTTCTATGTCTCCTACGACATGCCGGGGATGGTTGTCGGTGTCGCGGGCAACGCGGAAGGCAAACTGCTCACTGCGCGCTCGGAAGGTGGAGGGGTCAGCAGCGGCGCCTGCCCTTCGGAACTCCGTTTGGCTTCCAGCGGACGCGTGACTTGCTTTGCTCCTGGCGATATGGGCTCCATGGGCGCCGGACACACTGCGATCCCGCAGGGCATGCCCAATCCCCACGCATTGCCCAAGTCGAAATAGCAGCCAACTGCAAGAGACTGCACTAACCACGAAGGGCACCAAGGTACACAAAGGAACCCCTCAGATTTTCTTCGTGTACCTTCGTGTCCTTCGTGGTGAATGCTTTTGCGTTGGTAGTGGAATTCCGAAGTGGGGCCAGATGAACGGCGAACCCAGAGGTCTCTGCCCCCCCGGTTCCAGTCTGTGATCCTGATCACACATCTAAGTGACCATCTGTGTTGGCCTTAGACCCATCCGGTCGGACAATGGCAGGGTTGTACTAGGGGAGTACAGAACCCCGCAGGATTTGGGGTAGACTCAAGAAACGCCGATTTTTCTTGAGCTTCCCGTTCCCAGGTGGTCCAGCCAGAGGTTGCTGAGAACTGGGGAACTGAGAACTGAGAACTGCATGTCACTGCTTTGGCTGCGTTTCGCGCTGGGGTGCTATTTCGTGGGCTTGGTCTACGCCTTCGTGGCGCTGACCCGCACGAGCGATCTCTTCAGCCGAATCGCCCTGCACGCCGCCACCATCGGCATGGTATTCCATTTCGTTTCCTTGGCCGAACTCTTCCTCTCGGGGCAGATCGTATGGGCCTCGGTTCACAACAGCGAATCGCTTCTGGCCTTCTTGTCGATGAGTTTTTTCCTGGTCATCTACGCCATCTATAAAACCACTTCGCCCGGAGTCGTCGTGTTTCCTGTGGTGTTCTTCCTGACGTTTGTCGCGGCGCTGGACGAGCAGCCGGTCCTACTCACGCAATTCGTCTCGCACAAAGGATGGCTCATTGCCCACATCATGCTGATCTTCACCGGCTACGCGGCGCTGCTGGTGAGCTTCGGAGCGAGCCTGCTTTATCTGCTGCAAGAGCGTCGCCTGAAAGCCAAGAAGTCGACGAGCTTGATCGCGTTCCTTCCGGCACTCGAAGTCATCGATCAGATCGGATATCGCTCCCTGTTGCTGGGCTTTCCGTTCATGACGCTGGGCCTGATCACCGGTTCGGTGGTCGCGATCACCGCGCCGAGCATCGGGCGAGTAGATTTTCTCGATCCCAAAATTCTGCTGTCGGTGCTGATGTGGGCCGTGTACATGGTGATGGTCTTCACTCGCTGGAACTCTGGATGGCGCGGGCGCCGCGCTGCGTTCCTGGCAACGTTCGCCTTCGTGGCTGCGCTGGCCGCCTGGGCGGCTAACTATTTCTCGGCAATGCACAGGTTCGGGACCTCATGAGATACCAGCTCATCGGTTTGAATCATAAGAGCGCGCCGCTCGAAGTCCGGGAGCGGCTGGCGATCCCCGAATCGCGCCTGCCCGATACCTGCCGCGGGCTTACCGCCTATCCCGGAATCGAAGAAGGCATGGTGATCTCGACCTGCAACCGCGTGGAGATCGTTACCCATACGGTGAACGGTCACGCCGATCTGCGCGGATTCCTGCACGACCACTTCCACCTGGATGCCAGTGCGGTCGATGCCCACCTATACGAATTCCGCGAGAAAGATGCGGTGCGGCATATCTTCCGCGTAGCTTCGAGTCTGGACTCGATGGTGGTGGGCGAGGCGCAGATTCTCGGCCAGGTAAAAGAAGCCTATGCGACCGCGCGTGCCGTGGGCGCTGTCCGCGGACAACTCGACCAGCTCTTCAGCCGCGCCTTTGCCGTCGCCAAGCGCGTGCGCAGCGAGACTGCGGTCGGAACCTCGTCAGTTTCAATCGCTTCGGTTGCGGTGGAGTTGGCGAAAAAGATTTTCGGATCACTGCAGGGTAAGAAGGTCTTCATTGTCGGTGCGGGCAAAATGAGCGAGCTCGCAGCCCGCCACCTGTTGGCCCACGGCTGTGCCTCGATCTTTGTAGCTAACCGCACTTATGACCGCGCCATCGGCCTGGCGCAGAAGTTCGACGGACAGGCCATCAAGTTTGAAGACCTTTACACCACCTGCGACCGTGCGGACATCGTTATCACCTCAACAGGCGCACCCCACGCCATCTTCCGGCGCGAGCATGGCGAACAGTTCCTCGCCCGCCGCAAGAATCGTCCGATGTTCTTCATCGACATTGCTGTCCCGCGGGACGTCTCGCCCGAAATGGGCAAGCTCGACGGTATTTTCGCCTATGACATCGACGACCTGCAGCAGGCCGTGTCGAGCCACGTCGCCGACCGGCGCAAAGAAGCCGAGCGCGCTGAAGCCATCATCGCCGGCGAGGTGGAGAAGTTCGAAGCCCGCATCAGCACGCTCGATGTTGTCCCCACGATCGTGAGCTTGCAGGATCACTTGGAGACGATCCGCCAGGCGGAAATCGACCGCGTCCGCGGCCGCATGGGCCAACTCACGCCAGAGCAGGAAATGGCCGTCGAAGCCCTGACCCGCGGCATCATCAACAAAGTGATGCATACGCCGATCACCACGCTGAAGACGGCGGCCAAAGAATCGGAAGCAACTACGGTGGTCGACGTGGTGCGGCGCTTATTCAATCTCCAGGTAAAGGGGAAAGAGGCGCAACTGGAGCAGGCGTCCAAGAAAGACGAGCCGACAAAGAAAGCCGAAGTGGGGACGCGGCAGTGATGCCGGCGCCGTGCAATTTTATCAACCGGAATACAACCCTAGCCATTTGTCATCCTGAGCGGAGTCTGGCGAAGAGCGAAGCGATTCGTCAGACGAAGTCGAAGGATCCCTATCAGGTAGGCACAACCCTCGGCGATGCGACCAATTTCCGTGTCGCAATCGGCTTCTTCGATAATCATGAGAGACCCGGTACCTACCCATCTCTAGCCGCGAAGCGGCGGCAAGTGAAAGCCCGGCACGGAAGTGCCGGCCACGCTCCACGAGAAGGGATGAGTCCCGTAGGGGCGTCACGCGCGCACCCTCTGCGATAAAACAATGAACTCGAACGCCAATCCCACCAAGCTTCGCATCGGCTCCCGCGGTTCCCAACTCGCCCTCTGGCAAGCGAACCACATCTCAGCACTCCTGCGCGCCTGCGGACACCAGGTCGAAATCGAGATCGAGATCATTCACACTACGGGCGACAAAATCACCGACGTCGCTCTCGCCAAGGTTGGCACCAAGGGCATGTTCACCAAGGAAATCGAGGAGGCCTTGGCCGCCGGGCGCGTGGATCTCGCCGTTCACTCTCTGAAAGATCTCCCCACTGAACTCCCCAAGGGATTCGAAATCGCCGCGATCACCGAGCGCCAGGACCCGCGCGACGCCTTCTGCTCGCGCCACTACGCAAGCTTTCAAGAGCTCCCGCGAGGCGCGCGCGTCGGCACCTCCAGCCTGCGCCGCCAGGCGCAACTCAAGGCCATTCGCCGCGATCTCGACATTCATCCCCTGCGTGGTAACGTCGATACACGCCTGCGCAAGCTCGAACAAGGAGACTACGACGCCGTCATCCTCGCTGCGGCCGGGTTGAAACGTCTCGGCAAAACGGAACTCATCAAGCAGATCATCCCTGCCGAAATCATGTGTCCCGCCGCCGGACAGGGAGCGCTGGGCATCGAAATCCGGGAAGGCGACGCCAAAACGTGCGAGCTATTAAGCTTCCTCAATGACCCCAACGCCCGCGCCGCCACCACCTGCGAGCGCGCGCTGCTCAACCGTCTCGGCGGAGGCTGCCAGGTTCCCATCGGCGCTTTCGCCGAAGTGAAGAATGGCAAGCTGCATCTGGAATCGATCGTTGCTGACCCCGACGGCTCCAAGCTCTTGCGCGACTCCCGCGACGGAGACGATCCAGAAAAGCTCGGCAACGAAGCCGGGGCGTCTCTTCTAGCGCGAGGTGGCGATGCCATCCTCGAAGCTGTATACGGGCGCGGGCTGGCGGTTCCTCCGCAGCCTTGACCTCATCCAAAACTGCGAAAGGCATGAACCACGAAGGTTCACGAAGGGATGACTCGCAACGTCCTTCTCAAAATTCTTGGCGGCTCCGGGGCGCATGCGCTGCGTCGATGGATCAACCTTTGGCCGCCCTTCCTCGGTGCCGGTATCCGCGTGAAGCACATTGCGCCCGACATGAAAGCCGTCGACGTCGAGATGAAACTCCGCTGGTGGAACGCCAACTACGTCGGCACCCATTTCGGAGGATCGCTCTTTGCCATGACCGACGCTTTCTATATGCTCATGCTGATGGCAAATCTCGGCCGCGACTACATCGTGTGGGACAAGGCTGCGAGCATCCGCTACCGCAAGCCGGGAAAAGGCACGGTCCGCGCCGAGTTTCGCCTCACGGACACCCAGCTCGACGACATTCGTGAGAAGCTGAAGAGCTTGGCGAAATACGAGCCGACCTTCAAAGTAGAAGTGAAAGACGAGCAGGGAACGGTGATCGCCGAAGTGGACAAATTGCTATACGTGCGCAAGAAAGAACCGGAGTAGGTGGTCCAGGCATCAAAACATCTTCACCACGGCACAGCGGCGCACAGACGAATCTCTGTGACCTCTGTGGTGATAGTTTCGCATCGTGAGGCAAGAAGAAACGGTGTACATCCCCGAACACTTCCGCAATGAAGATCGCGCCAGCGCGCTAGCGTTCATGCGCGCCAATCCATTCGTCATTCTGGTTTCGAATACCGACGAAGGCCCGTTCGCCACGCACGTTCCCGTGATTATCCGAGAATCGGCGGATCATCTGACGGTCCGCGGCCACGTTGCCAAGGCCAACCCACACTGGCAATATCTTCAGAATGATCCGATGTGCCTGATGATCTTTCACGGCCCGCACGCCTACATCTCGCCCTCGAACTACGACAGCCGCGAGGTTGTGCCGACGTGGAACTACGGTGCGGTCCACATCTACGGCAACGCGACAACCTACGCCGAACCAGAGCAATTGCTGAACATGCTCCACGATCTGATTCCCACGTTCGACGCCAGCTACGAACAACAGTGGGACACGCTCAGCGAGACCTATCGCCAGCGCATGCTCAGTCACATCGTCGGTTTCGAAATCGCCGTCACCAAGCTTGAGGCTAAATTCAAGCTAAGCCAGAACCGCACCCGAAATGAGCAGCAACACATCATCGATTCCCTGAGCGGCGCATCCGACACGGCAGTCTCCGGCACCGCCCGCCTGATGTGCGAACATGGACTAGGCCTGAAGAAAGAGGAGCCGTAGTGTGGCGCGGGCACTCCTGCCCGCGAACGCTAACCATGAGCAAGAAACGAAGGAAATCAACGAACCGGCCGCTAAAAGGTGTGCGCGTACTCGTAGGCCGAGCCCGCCATCAAGCCGGAGCGCTCTCCGCCGAACTCCGCAAACAGGGCGCGCAGATACTCGAGATCCCCTTTATTGAAATCCGAAAGCCGCGCTCGTTTCGCCCCCTGGATGCGGCTCTGAAGAATCTCGATACCTACGACTGGCTGATCCTGACCAGTGTGAACGGCGTTGAAGCGATGTGGAATCGGACGGAAAAGGTAATCCAAAGATCGGTGCAGAAAAGCGGCCCTTCAGGGCCGCGCTCGAGCGGGAAGAGTTCACGGGTTCTAGCCGCTGGATTGCGAATCGCCGCGATCGGTCCCGCGACGAAGAAAGCGATTGAACAACGCGGCATCAAAGTCGATGTCATGCCCAAGGAATACATCGCCGAATCCGTAGTCCGCAGTTTGAAAGAGAGAGTAAAAGGGAAGCGCGTTCTTCTGGTCCGCGCCAGGGTCGCGCGTGACGTGATCCCCCGCGAGCTGCGCAGGGCCGGGGCTCGCGTCGATGTCGTCGAGGCCTACGAAACAGTAATCCCGCAGAGTTCGCGGCGGCGCCTCCAAGCCGCTCTCAAGAATCCGAACAAGCGACCCAATGTCGTGACCTTCACTAGTTCGTCGACGGTGAAGAATTTTGTGGAACTGCTAGGCCCACGCCGAAAATCAGCACTGCTCAACGGAGTCCAGACGGCCTCCATTGGCCCTGTCACATCCGCCACGCTGCGTGAGCTCGGACTTCAGGTGGATATCTCGGCCAGGGAGTTCACCATCCCTGGCCTGGTCGCTGCCATCGTCGATGCCGTCACTCACTAATCTATTTCTTCTTGTGCTGATCGAACCAGTCTGAAACGTATAAGATCTTGGCAATCTGATGGCTCGGCCGCGCACTCAGCCCATGCGGTTCACCTGGAAATCGCACCAGAACCGATTCCACTTTACGCAGCTTCAGCGCGGCGTAATACTGCTCTGCCTCCGAGATCGGCGTGCGGAAATCGTCTTCACCGGTGGCCAGTAGTGTCGGCGTCGCAACCTTGTCGACATACGAGAGCACCGAGCGCTTCACATACTCATCCGATTTCTCCCACGGCGGGCCAGAGAACCAATAGAGGGTTCCGAAAGAAGGCAGATCCGACGTCAGCGCCCAACTGTACCAATTGATTACGGGATACAAACTCGCCGCTGCTCGGAAGCGAGTCGTGCGATCGATCATCCAGCAGGTGAGCACGCCGCCTCCCGAGCCGCCGGTGACGAACAAGTTGTCTGGGTCGATGTAGCCCTTTGCGATCATGGCGTCGACTCCCGAGTTCAAGTCGAAGAAGTCGTCACCGGGATACGCGTGGTGAATCAGGTTCGCGAACTCCTCTCCATAACTCGTGCTGCCGCGCGGATTGATGTACACCACCACGAACCCCTTAGCCGCCCAGATCTGCTTGTTGGTGTCGAAGCGGTCTCCGTAGTTGGCGAAGGGGCCGCCATGAATTTCCAGAATCAGCGGATACTTCTTCGCCGGATCAAAATCCGGAGGCTTGACGATCCACCCTTCCACCTTTCGCTTGTCGACGGACGATTCGAACCAGAATTCCTCCACCGCGCCCAGCTTCTTCTGCATGAACAGTTGCTGGTTCATCGCGGTGAGGACGCGTGTCTTCGAGTCCGAAGTGGATCCCACAGCGATATCCCCTGCGTCGGAGGGCGTGCCGTAGGACACTGTGAATGCCCCATTCTTCGCCACCGTGAATGAGGCGCCTCCCGAATAGCTCGAGCCTCCACTGCCTACGTGTGCCGCAAGGTCCTTGACCTTCCCATCCAAAGAATAGAAGGCGAGCTTCGTGTCGCCCTGGTCGTCATACATGAAGTAGATGCCGCTGCCATCCGGCGCCCAGTGCGGTTCCTCCACATCGCGATCCAGTTGCGGCGTGGCCACGCGGGGATTGCTGCCGTCGCGATTCATCAAATAAAGATGCGTCGTCTGATGACCCTGATAGCGATCATCGAAGCCTACGTACGCGATGGTTTTTCCATCGGGCGATACCACCGGAGAGTTGTCGGGCCCGTTGCGGCTGGTCAATGGCTTCACGGTTCCATCGGCGAGCGACAGCTCATAGATCTCCGTATTCAGCGGATCGTATTCGTAGTCCGGGTGCAGGTTCGCGGAGAAGATCAGATACTTTCCATCGGGAGTCCAAGCCGCGCGGCCTCCGCCAAAAGAACTCTCAAAGCCGCCGAACGGGAAGTTGCCGCTGGTCAGCTGGCGAGGGGCGCCGCCGTCCGCCGACACGACGAAGCGCTGCATGAATCCCGACTTCAGATATCCGCGGCCGTTGAAACGGTAGACGAGCCGCTCGTATGCCTTCGGCGGGTCGGCCCATTTTGCGCCTTCGGGGGCTTTCGGCAAGTTCGCAATCTTCGCTGGTTCGGATGGAACCAACATCGAGAATGAAATCAACTTGCCGTCGGGCGACCACACGAGTTCCGACGGGCCGTTCTCCAGATTCGTCAATTCTGCTGTCTGCCCATTGTCCATCCAGCGCACGTAGATCTGCGGCTTGCCGTCACGATCCGAGATGTAGGCGATGCGGGTTCCATCCGGCGACCAGCGCGGCGAGCTGTCGCTGTAGTTCCCGTTGGTCAACGCCCGATTCTCGCTGCCGTCAGCGCTGATCGTCCACAGGTTCGATTCGTGCTTGTCATTCATCACGTCGCTGAACTGTCGTACGTAGACGATGCGTTTTCCGTCGGGTGAAATCTGCGGATCGACCGCATACTGCAGGTTGAAGACGTCGATCGGAGTTAGCCGGTCGGACCTTTCCTGGCTCTTGTCTTCTTTCTTGTCTTGAGCCAGGGAAGGAATGACACACACAAGCAGCATGAAGACAGCGAGAGTCCAACGAAAACTGAGACGCATGGCGGGCTCCGGGGAGTGGGATGGAAATCGCGGGAAGTGTACCGCAGGGAAGTGGTGACCACCAAATGTCGTAGGCTGCTCAGGAACGAGTAGGGACGGGCGCCTTCGTCCGTCCCGCGAGCGAAAGCGAGCGTGCGTGCGAAAATTGTTGCGAGAGCGAGGACAAGCAGATTCCTCGGCTACGCCTTCGGAATAACGGCTCCTTTACTTTCGAAATGACAATTTTGCGTGGATGCGGTTAGGCTCGAAGTCGTGAGAGACTTCTTGGACGATTCCAGGAGCATTCGATGACCAAGGCACCTACTCGTTCTCCGGATTTGCCGGAATGCTGGCCTGCATTTCGGCTCACTGACTGGAAAGACACTTACGCCACCCTGCATATGTGGACGCAGATCGTCGGCAAGATTCGCCTTAAGTTGACCCCGAGAGTGAACCACTGGTGGAACGTGCCGCTCTATGTCAGTTCACGCGGGCTCAGCACCTCCATTATTCCGTACGGAAATCGCCACTTCGATATTGAGTTCGATTTCGTCGAGAGCAAGCTGATCATTCGCACCACCGACCCAAAGACTGCGTCCGTCGCTCTGGCTCCACGGTCGGTGGCCGATTTCTATCACGAAGTAATGTCCACGCTGCGAACGCTCGGCATCGAGGTGAAGATCTGGAAGGTGCCGGTGGAGGTGGCGGATGCCATCCCTTTCGACGAGGACAAGGTGCACGCTGCATACGATGCCGAATATGTCCGGCGCCTGTGGCGAATTCTGCTCTCGGTGGACGAAGTCTTCGAGGTCTTCCGCTCGCGCTTCGTCGGGAAATCCAGTCCGGTGCATTTTTTCTGGGGCAGCTTTGATTTGGCGGTCACGCGTTTTTCTGGACGGCGCGCGCCCCCGCGCAACGATCCCGACCCGGTCCTCGGCAAGATCATGCAAGAAGCGTATTCGCACGAGGTGATCAGTGCGGGATGGTGGCCGGGCGGCGGCGAAATCAAGGAAGCTGCGTTCTATTGCTACGCCGCGCCTGCCCCGCCCGGATTCGCCGAACAAAAGGTTCGACCCACCGCCGCGCTCTATCACTCGGGCGTGGGCGAGTATCTGCTGATGTACGACCAGGTGAAGAGCGCTCCCTCACCCAGCACGGCGCTGCTAGATTTTTTGCAGAGTACCTATGAAGTGGGAGCAACGACGGGAAAGTGGGACAGGGAAGCGCTGGAAGGAAGGCAGAAATGATTGTGTAGGGACGGACGCAGCTTGCCCTGAGCGCAGTCGAAGGGTCCGTCCCGCGAGCAAAGCGAGCGTGCGCGCGAAAATTGTTGCGAGGGCGAGGACAAGCAGATTCCTCGGCTACGCCTTCGGAATGACAACGTCGTTGGATTGGAATGACCGGGAGAGTATGAAGTGCTCGCCTCCTCCGCGGGCGAACATCTTATTCATTTTCGTGACCAGGGCAAGAGACGCGAAATGACGAGCGAAAGCAAGGGAAGGGCCCTACTGGCTTTTCGCAGATGCTTCGCTTGGGTGAGCGGCGGTGTTGCTGGCTCTGGACGACTTGGCTGCCGCTCCCGCCCATGACTTCGACTGCACAAAGTGGGCCTCGGTTTTCCAGATGGTGCGCGACCAGTCATCCCCGATACGCTGAAACGCTTTTTGTGCCACGTCGGCATCTCCCATCTGAACGGCGATGTATGCCAGCTGGTTCAGCTTGAGAGTGGACGGGCTGTACTGCTTTTCTGTGGCGATGTAGCCTTCCTGAATTCGTGGCCACGACATGGTGTCCAACCCTACCTCGTTGCGGCAGCCGCAGATCAATTCGACTGCAATATCGAAATAGATGATGCTGCCTTCCTGGCCTCCGACTTTTTTGGAAATCGCGTCGGCAAAGCGCTCGGTTTCGCCCTCTTCTCCGTACCATTTCGGCAACAGATAGTAGGCATAAGCGCGGTAGTAGTAGGAATAGGTGGGTTCGAACGCGATGGCTTTCTTGAAGAGCTCGTCAGCTCGGTCACGGTCCCATCCTTGGCCAAGCGCCACGGTCTGCATAACTTTGTACCAGTGCGGACATTTTTCTTTGAGGCGGGCGGCATTGTCGAGGATGGTCTGGGCCTGCTCCAGGCGCGCTTGAAACACTTCCCACGATCCGTCGGAGACCTTGTCCGCCAGATCCGTTCCCCTGGCTTTCCAGGCGTAACTCGTGTAGGAGGCCGCAAGGGCGATGCGAGCGGTGATGGATTCGGGCTTCTTCGCCATCCATATCCTGAGCCGCGAGAGGTGCGCGTCCCAGTCGGCCTCGGAAGCCGACTCCTGTAACGGACTTGCTAATCCTGTATACAGCGTGTTGAGCTTCCAGCCACCGCCGCCGAATCGTGCTTTTGAGGTACGGTCGGTGCCCGCGATTCGATCCAACTCGTCGAATTGTTCCTGGTGCAGCAACTCGCGAACGTTCTTGAGGTATTGGTCCGCTTCACTCTGGTTGCGAATGGCGAGGGCGTCGGGTCCTGTGGCCGGTCCCAGTTCAAGGAACTGTGGATTCGATTGGGTGACGGCTGGATGTGCTTGCTGTTTCTCAGCACGCGTCTGCCGGGCGAGGTCGCCCAGCGACGGCGATTGCTGCCCCAGAACTTGGCTTGACAGAAGGGCAATAAGAAAGGCAGATCGCAAGCATGAAGTTGCCATAGTCTCGAGACTCCTCATAATTAGGGTAAAGACCGGAGAGAGGACTTCAAGTTACGTCCGTACAGGTCGGGGACCGCTGCAACCGCGGTACCGATGTGTTCCGAACGGGGCCGAACCACCCTGCGTTTTCAGTCCCGCACATGAGCCACCCTATAAACCTACGGCACGCAGCTTCTGGTATAGTTTCGTTCCTCGACCGTTGAGTTGGAGGGACCCATGCCTCGCATTGTCCGCTGCGCTCTCATTCAAGCCAGCAACGCACTGAGCACCCATCGCCCGCTCGAGCGGATCAGGAAGGCGATGATCGACAAGCACCTGAAACTGATCGAGCAAGCGGCGCGCAAGAAAGCCAAAATCCTATGTCTGCAGGAACTTTTCTATGGCCCTTATTTTTGCGCCGAGCAAAACGCACGCTGGTACGAACTGACAGAGCGCGTGCCGGATGGGCCGACGGTTCAACTCATGCAAAAGGTCGCGGCGAAGCATGAAATGGTGATTGTTGTTCCGGTTTACGAAGAGCACATGCCGGGCGTGTATTTCAACACGGCTGCGGTCATCGATGCTGACGGGCGCTACCTCGGGAAGTACCGCAAACATCACATTCCGCATTGCCATCCTGGATTCTGGGAGAAGTTCTACTTCACTCCCGGGGACCTGGGCTATCCAGTGTTCGAGACCAAGCACGCGCGGGTGGGCGTGTACATTTGCTATGACCGTCATTTTCCGGAAGGTGCGCGAATCCTGGGGCTGAATGGAGCCGAGATCGTGTTCAATCCATCGGCGACAGTGGCGGGATTATCGGAGTACTTGTGGGAGCTGGAACAACCTGCTCACGCCGTTGCCAACGGATATTTTGTCGGTGCGATCAACCGCGTGGGAACGGAAAAGCCGTGGAGCATTGGCGAATTCTATGGCAAGAGTTATTTCTGTAACCCGCGGGGCAAGATCATCGCGCAGGCCAGCCGTAATAAGGATGAAGTCGTCGTTGCGGATTTGGATCTCGACATGATCTCTGAAGTGCGAAAGGTCTGGCAGTTCTTCCGCGACCGTCGTCCTGAGACTTACGGAGCGCTTACAGCGCAAAGCGTTACGGCGGCAGCCGCGGATTGACGAAGCGCGCAGGCGACCACGCTTGATAAGGAGTAGCACTACGAAAAGATGACGACACCGGAACTCCGATCTCGAATCGAATCCAGCCCGCTGTACAATCGCGACCTCGCGCCGACGAGCGCCGAGCAGCGTCATTGGGGAACCTACAATTTCGCTGCGCTCTGGATCTCGATGTCGGTGAACATCCTCACCTACATGCTGGCTGCAAGCCTGGTTCAGGGCGGCATGAACTGGAAGCAGGCAATCGCGACGATCTTTCTTGGAAACACAATCGTTCTGGCGCCGATGCTGTTGAATTCGCATCCCGGCGCGAAGTACGGAGTTCCGTTTCCAGTTCTGGCTCGGGCGTCATTCGGCGTGTTAGGTGCGAATGTCGCGGCGGTTTTGCGGGCGCTGGTTGCCTGCGGATGGTTCGGCATACAAGCATGGATCGGTGGCGAGGCGATCAGCACTTTGCTGGCGACGCTGGTTCCGGGATGGAAAAACTTTCCGTACGGCGCTGCCTTTTGTTTCTTCATTTTCTGGCTGATCAATCTCGCCGTTGTTCTGAAGGGAATCGAGTACATCCGGATCCTGCAGGGCATCAGCGCGCCCATCCTGCTCGGAGTGGGATTGCTCCTCTTGGGCTGGGCCTATCACGCCGCAGGCGGTTTCGGCCCAATGCTCTCGGCGCCTTCGCGCTTCACAAGCTTTCCTGAGTTCCTGAAGTTTCTGATTCCCGCCTTGAACGGTACTGTGGGATTTTGGGCGACAGTTTCCTTGAACATTCCCGACTTTACCCGCTTTGCCCGAAACCAGCGTGAGCAAGTCATTGGTCAGGCGTTGGCTCTTCCCACGACGATGACGCTCTACGCTTTTATAGGAATCGTGGTGACCTCGGCGACCGTGATCGTCTACGGCACGGCGATCTGGGATCCGGTTCAACTGCTGAGCCGTTTCCATTCTCCAATGGCAGTGGTGATAGCGCTCGTCGCTATTCTCCTGGCCACGCTCAACGTAAACATCGGGGCGAATGTGGTCTCGCCAGCCAATGATTTTTCCAACCTGTGGCCGCGGCGAATTAGCTTTCGCACGGGAGGCGTCATCACCTGCTTCATGGGAATTGCGATGATGCCGTGGAAGCTGCTGGCCAACTACAGAACCTTCATCCTGGGTTGGCTCGGCGGCTACGCGGCTTTTCTTGGGCCGGTGGCGGGAATCATGATTTGTGATTACTTCCTGATCCGCGGACGCGTGCTCCAGGTCGACGACTTGTATCTCAGAGGCGGGCTGTACGAGTATTCACGCGGATTCAACTGGCGGGCGCTCGTTGCTCTTGGGTTGGGAGCAGGGACTGCACTCGCGGGGCTGGAACTTCCATCGATCCGCGTCCTGTATGACTATTCCTGGTTTGTCGGTTTTGCGGTTTCTTTCGTTGCCTACTACGCGATGATGCGGTTTCAGCGTCAGGGAGTGCTGGCTCCGCAGGAAGTTGCGTAGAAATCGTCTACGATTTCTTCGTCTTCAGGAACTCCGGAAAGACATCTTTCTGGTAGATGTCCAGCGTTTCTTCCTCATCGCCACACATCAGATAAATGTTGAATTGCGTGACTCCTACTTTTTCCAGCGCACGCAACTTTTCCTGATGTGCTTTGGCGGGTCCAACCAGGCAAAACCGGTCGACGACCTCGTCTGAAACGAAGTTGGCATTGTCACTTTCCACTTCGCAATGGTGCTGATAATCGTAGTGGCCGCGATCCTGCACATACGAGGTTAGTGCCGCAGGGAGATCTTCCGGCTTGTACTGCCGGATCAAATCCATGACATGATTGGAAACCAGCGCCGGAAACCAGCGCACGCGTTCTCGTCCCACATTGAAGTCGTCTGAAACCCACACGGGAGCGGCCGCCATCACTTCGATTTGACGGACATCGCGTCCGGCGGCGCGAGCGCCTTCTCGCACAAAGCCCATGCACCAGTCGATCAACGCCGGATCGGCAAATTGGAGAATGATGCCATCGGCAACGCGGCCTGCCATGTGCAACACCTTGGGCCCGTAACCCGCGATCCAGACTCGTGGAGGGACTTTGGCCCAAGTGAGGCGGGTCGGCTGTCCATCGTGCTGGACTTCTTTTCCGGATGTCAGATCACGAAACTCGCGGACCGCGGCTTCCAGTTGGGACCAACTCACCGGCTTCTTGCCCATGACGCGGCGCGAGCTGTCACCGCGGCCGATGCCGAGTTCCATTCGTCCGCCTGAAATCAGGTTGAGCGTGGCAAACAGACTTGCAGTCACGGTAAGGTCACGCGTTGCGGGATTGGTGACGCAGGTGCCCAGACGCATACGCTGCGTGTTGGTCGCCATCAGTGTCAGTAGCGGATAGGGCTCCAACCAGAGAACGTGAGAGTCGAAGATCCAGCCGTACTCGAATCCAGCTTTCTCCGCTCTGCGTGTGAGTCCCACAATGCGTTCGATCGAGATGTCAGGCTTGAGCGTGATGCCAAAATGCATGGCGGATCCCTTTCAATGCACAGTCCGGAAGAGGATTGTGAAGAACTAAAGTGCCGCAGTGTAGCATAATTTCCTTCTCATTCCGCCAGTGGAGGCCTTGATGAGTTTCGACACGATCATTCGAAATGGTTCCGTCGTGACCGCAACCGATACGTATTTGGCAGACATTGCCATCGCCAATGGAAAGATCGCTGCCATCGGCAAAGATCTGCCAACGCAAAATTCCTCTCACGTATTGGATGCGGCGGGCAAACTCGTGCTGCCCGGAGGCATTGACGTGCACACGCATCTCGACATGCCGTTTGGAGGCACGACCAGCGCCGACGATTTCGAAACGGGGACGCGAGCCGCTGCCTTCGGTGGAACGACCACGCTGATCGATTTCGCCATTCAATACAAAGGCCAGCCCTTGCGACAGGCTTTCGACACATGGATGAGTAAGGCATCCAACAAGGCGGTCTGCGATTACGCCTTTCACTGCATTGTGACGGACGTTTCCGGCGGGCAGCTCTCGGAGATGAACGATCTGGTTCACGAAGGAGTGACCAGCTTCAAGCTGTTCATGGCTTATCCGGGAGTGTTCATGCTCGACGATGGCAGCATCTTCAAGGCTCTGCAGACTACGTCGAAGAATGGCGGCATGGTTTGCATGCATGCGGAAAATGGGAGCGCGATCGATGTCATCGTGCAGCAGGCGCTGGCAGAAGGGAAGAGGGCGCCGAAATATCACGCGCTCACTCGGCCGACGACGGCAGAGGCTGAGGCTACAGCTCGTGCCATCGCACTCGCGGAAATGGCTGGAGCTCCGATCTATATCGTGCACCTGAGTTGCAATGATGCCCTCGAGAAAGTTCGGGAAGCGCGTGATCGTGGGCTTCCGGTTTATGCCGAGACATGTCCTCAATACCTCTATCTGTCGATTGAGAACTTCGACGCACCTGGCTTCGAAGGAGCGAAGTATGTCTTCACGCCTCCGCTGCGCGAGAAATGGCATCAGGAGAAATTGTGGAATGGCTTGAAGTGCGATCACCTGCAGGTGGTTTCCACCGATCATTGCCCGTTCTGTTTTAAAGAGCAGAAGGAAATGGGCCGCGACGACTTCACCAAGATTCCCAATGGCGGTCCTGGTGTAGAGCACCGCATGAGCTTGATCTATTCCGGCGGCGTTGCCAGTGGACGATTCAGTGCCAATCGATTTGTGGAGCTGGTTTCAACCGCGCCGGCGAAACTGTTTGGACTGTATCCGCGCAAGGGGACCATCGCGGTCGGAGGCGATGCAGACCTGGTGATCTTCGATCCCAAACGGAAGCATACGATCAGCGCGAAAACGCACCACATGCGCGTCGACTACTCGATGTTCGAGGGTATTCAGGTGACAGGAATGCCTGACATCGTTTTATCGCGCGGGCAAGTCGTGGTCGATGGGGACAAATTCCTCGGGCGAGCGGGGCAGGGAGAATTCTTGAAACGCGCGACCTACGCTCAGGTGAACGGATAACGTCAGCGCGCTGGGCGCGAAAAAAATTCGGAGATGCTTGCAGCTTAGAATTCCGGAAAAGGGAACTCGCCCTTGCTAAGGGTCCCCTGTCCCCCTTCCCCTTGGTCTATTGGAATCATCGAGTTGCGGGAAAATCTGAAATAAAACCTTGAGACACAATTACTTGCGGGCAAAATCTTGATGTTAAAGAACTTACGGGCTGCGCTTGGCTGACGCGGTCCGTAATCGGGACAGCAGGCGGTGTCTACCCACTCTCGTTGCCTCGGCAATGATTGCGGATTCCGGTTGTGGAGCGCAAGGGCAAATGTCACATGCGGATGTGGAAAAGTGGCGGGTGCCGGGACGCTCGCTTCGCTCGCGGGAGGGGCGAAAGCGCCCGTCCCCACCAAACGTTTTAAAAACCGCGAATTGTGGAGCACTCGACGGCGGAATAGGTGGGAGAGACCCCTCACTATCGAGTCGGGCACGGGGCGGCGGGACGCGTTAGAATGCTAAGAATTTTGCCGGCCACTTTCGTCAGTCCAGAAAAGGGAGGGTATCGCATGACTCCGGAAACACAACAATCCGAATCCCCGTACTGCGTCAAGATCGAGACCGGGACCGGCCAGTCCTCTACTGTTCCGATTGCCGTCTTGACTCCGAAGCAATTGGAAGTCTTTCTGCAGGGTGAGTTCCAGCGGTTGGCGCAAGAAGCAGGCGTAAAAGGCGCTCGCATTCATGTGGAGCGGGCGATCGCCGCCGACTACGAGCAGGTGCTTCGCGAGGTTTCAGAGTGCCTGCTCTCTGCGAAGAAACGCGCCGCTTGACTGGGTAGCGAGCGGGGTTCCCGGAATTTTCGATCCGGGAATTCCACAAACCTATGTCATGACGCTCGTACCAGGCAAGCACATTGCAGGCGATCGACTGCAGCGCCCGCTTGAGGTCGGCGCGTGCCTGGGAACCACAACCCCGTCCAAGGGGCGATGTCCCGTGCGTTTCCGCACCCACGGGACACCGAGCAATCTTTCTTCCGCCTCTGCAGTGTCGATCCATCGTTTAGGATTTCGGGTGGTTTGCTAGTCCAAATGTCGAATTGAGCGCCCCATCTTTTCGCAAAAGGCGGATGGGGCGTCTTCAACAGCTGCGGATAGACATTCGTATTGCAGGCGTCGGCGTCGTTTTGGCAGTTCAGAGGAAACTGGACTTTTTCGACAGACACCCGCGATTGCACTAAAAACCCTGATTCGTGTGGCGCTTCCTGTTCCAGGCCCTCCTGAAACATAACGTTGGTGACCTTTGGAATACCCAGTTCACCTTATATACGGTAAGCCGACGAGACGCGTACTGTACTTAGAATTCCGCTCGGACATTGCGGTGGTGTGAAAGCAAGGCCCTTCCGGAGATGCTATGGCTAGACGCACACTTCGTGTGCTCGTGGTAGATGACAACGAGAGCGTCCGGCGCAGTATCTGCCAAATTCTCCGTTCCCAAGCTGACATCGAAGTAGTTTGCGAGGCGGTGGATGGGGCTGATGCCGTCGGCAAAGTACGAGAACACGAGCTTGATGTCGTACTCCTCGACATCACGATGCCGACCATGAATGGCTTGGAAGTAGCTGAGATTATCAAGACGGAATTTCCTTCCGTTCAGGTTCTCATCGTCAGCCAGCACGATTCTCGGGGATTTCAGTGGGCCGCATTAGCGGCTGGCGTGAGCGGCTATGTAAATAAGAGCAATGTTGGCAGAGACCTGATCCCAGAGCTGCGAAGGATTCAATGTTCACGCAGGTCTGCATGAAGGAAACGGGCGGATGGCCCGCTCAAGCCTGGTGTTAGCGTGAGTGGGAATCTAGAGGTGGTGACTGTGGAAGAGCCCACTCAAGCGAAAATCGGGCTCGAATGGGCCACCCGTCGCGTTAGGCTGGCCTTCAAATCAGTGCTTACTCGGAGCGCAATGCCTGCATGATGTCGACACGGGCAGCGCGGGCCGCGGGCATCGTCGAGGCGATCACCGCGACCGCCATCAGCACGATCGCTGACAGCGCCACCGGCAACGCTCCTGGCATTTTCATGTCGAGGAAGTATCTGGCCCCCAGTCGGGCCGCCAGGAATCCGAAGGCGGCGCCGGCTACTACACCCGCTGCAGCCATCAGGGCACCTTCGATGATCACGCCCCGGAGCAGATCTTTGGGCTTCGATCCCAGTGCCAGGCGAATGCCGAATTCCCGCATGCGTGCGGTGACGGAAAATGTCAGCACGGCCGCGACGCCAACAACTGCAATCGCCAGCGCGACAGCGGCGAACACGCCAAACACCAGCGAGTTCAGACGATCCGGCGTCAGCACGTCGGCGCGTACATCTTCGAGGGTCGCTGCATGCTCCACCGGTTGATCGGCCGACATCCCGCGAATCGTTCGCGTCACCGGCGTGACCAGCGCATAAGGATCGGCACTGGAGTGGATGAAAAGGCGGCCTGCAAAAACTGGTCCCTCTTCAAACGTGCTGTAGATGGTTAAACTCGGTTCCGGAACGATATGCAGGTCGTCAATATCGGCGGTGACACCGATGATGCGATGAGGCGTGGCGGGGATACCGGGGACGAATTGCAGGACCGGGTCTGTCCAATAGACATGCCGATTAATGGGATCCTGATTGGGGAACATGCGTTGGGCGAGCGTTTCACTGATGATCGCGACCGGATCTTTCGTATTCGTGTCGAGTTCATTGAAATCGCGCCCGGCGATGATGGGAACTCCCAGCGCCGCGAAAAATCCGGGAGAGATGACGCGGAACTGGGCGCGCGGATCTTCGCCCGGAATATGGGTATGCCCGTCGGCAGAAAACTGCAAACCTAAGCCGTTGACCTCGCGCCATGGGACTGCCATCCCGAACGCTGTCTTGTTGACACCGGGCAATGCATCAATGCGCCGCATCGATTCCTTGTAAAACTCGACCACTTGCTGCGGCGTTTTTCCATACGTCATCGGCGGAACATCAATGGCCAGGACGTGGCGGGTATCGAGGCCAGTCTGAATGCGCTGAAGTTCAATCAGCGTTGTGATCACCGTGCTTGCGCCCGCGAGCAGTACGAACGAGGCCGCAATTTGCGTCACGGCGAAAATGCGTTGCCTGCGGCTGGTACTGCCGATAATGCGGACGCTGCCGCTCGACAGGTTCAAGCCCTTGGCGGCGTCGGCTGAGGGCAGTCGCGGAACAAATGCCAAAACTGCCGCCGCGACGAGGGCCAGGCCTGCCCCGACCCAAAGCAAGCTCGAATCCACTTTTAGATCGAGCGCCCGGACAGAGAACCGGGACGCGTAGCGGGCCAGAACGGCCACCATCGGCTGCGCGGTCGCCACACCAATCGCGGCACCGATGCCACACAGCAACAGGCTTTCGGCTAGCAGCATACGGCGAAGGGCTGCCTTGCTGGCACCCAGCGCTGCCCGAACCGCCAGCTCCCCTTCACGGCGAACCGTTCTCGCCAGAATCAGGTTGGCGACGTTGGAACAGGCGATGATGAAAACCAGTCCTGCCGCCGCGAGCAGCACCAGCAGAATCGTCCGCGCGCCGAATGTAATCTGATCACGGAACATTTTCGCGTCAATGCGGTAGTCGCCCTGTGCAGGATAGGCTTCCGGATGATCCTTCTTGATGGTGGCATATACGGAGTGCAACTCGGCGCGCGCCTGATCGAGCGTTGCGCCGGGAGCCAGACGGGCAAACACCTCGGTCATTCGGTGGATGCGGCCCGTGACCATGGTCGCCGATAAGTGATGCGGGCTGGTCACAACGTTCGCGATAATTTCAGTATCTTCCGGATAGGGGACGCACGGCTCGAGTACGCCGATGACCATCGCGGACCGATCGCCGAAGCTTCCAAGGCGTACCGTTTTCCCCAGAACGGAAGGATCTTTCTTGAACGTCGTTGACCAGAAGCGATAGGTGAGGACGACCGCGCCGGCCGCGTTAGGGCCATCGTCTTGCGGTCCGATGAGACGACCAAGAACGGGATGAAGTCCCAGGACGTCGAAGTAGGAGCCGCCGACCACACCGGCCTTGACCTCACGAGGCTCTCCCAAGCCGATCATAGTGAAGCCGATCGTGGAGAAGTCTCCGATCGCGCTAAGGCTCTTCATGCTGGCACGCAGATCCTGAATCTCAGGGACGCTAAAATTGGCGTTCGCGTCGCGGATGCCGGGGGCACTTTGCCGAATATAGATCAGAGTGTCTTCATCGCGGTTGACCAGCGGCTTGAGCAAAACTCCGCGCACCAGTGTGAAGATGGCTGCATTGGCGCCGATTCCGAGAGCGAGCGTCAGAATGACGGCGATCGCCATCCCGGGCGTTCGCCAGAACGAGTGAAAGGCAACTCGCAAGTCGCGAATGAATGACATGTTGAATCCCATCCCCGCTAGACTGTAGCACTATCGCTGCCAATGGTAAGTCCCAGATTGGAAACCACTTGGCGTGGGGTCGACGGGGGCACGGCTGTCCGCTTCGGGACACCGCTGCACAAATCCGGACATTGAAGGGGGAGCCTGATTGGATGACCTCAGGGTGGTTCCATCCTTAGCACGTTTTGGCAAAGGGTCGCGATTCCGGAGTGCTGGCTGCGTGGACCTTTCGCAAACACCGCGAAAGGATGGACCACCCGCCAGTCGAAAGAGTCACCTATTGACAGCATTGTTAACGTGGAAGGTAGGTAGGTTGACATGACGCCGAAACAAATCGATCTGGTTCAAATTCGCAAAATGGCGGCGAATAAGGAAAAGGAAAACTGGAGGTTCCGTCAGTTCCTCAAAGGATCGGAGGATGATCTGGGTATTGACCGCCTCGTGGCCGAGATTACCGAACGTGTCTGGGCTGGAGTTGACTGCACCACCTGCGCCAACTGTTGTCGGGAGTTGCAGCCGACGTTCAGCGCGGAAGACGTTAGTCGAGTGGCGCGTCGCCTCGGTATGGATCGCCAGCAATTCATCAACATGTATCTGCAAGAAACGGAGCACGGTGAATCGAACCGCTGGAACACTCGCACGACCCCCTGCCCATTTTTGAAGGGTAACCTGTGCAGCATCTACGAGGACCGTCCTGGGGATTGCATCGATTACCCCCATCTGTACAAGCCGGGTTTCGTCGCGCGCACTTGGAGCATGATTGAGCGGACGTTCACCTGCCCCATCGTTTACGAGGTTATGGAGGAAATGAAGAAGTCTCTGCGTGCTGAGTAGCGAGCCTATAAGAAAGGGTGAAGACCCACGTGGCTGGCCCACCCTTTGAACCTAGCACAGATTAGGGGCCGCCGATTCTTTGCGGTTTCCGCAAAGGATGGGAATTCCGGACCACCGAAAGCAGGGGCGTTAACGTCTCAGGATCGACTCACTCCAGATGAAATGCGCCGGCACTCCATTCTTCGGGAGCCACGTCAGCAATGGTTTCGGTGAAGTCCCAGCGGTGGCCGTAAAAATCCTGGGCATTGTATTGGCGCTCGCCATAGGGCTGATCTTTCGGCTCCGTCAGGATGGTGGCTCCGTGCTGCCGCGCGCGCTGGCAGTGCCCCATGGCATCTTCGATACGAACCTGAACCAAGTGCGAATTGTTGGGCGTCGCATTTCCTTCGGCGATGGTGAAGCATCCCTCGCCCGCTTTCATCTGGATGCGGTGATTGGCGATGCGGAGACGGGTGGTGAAGCCAAAAGCCTTCGACAGCCAATCGACTGCCGCACTGGGATCAGGGTAAATGAGCACAGGAATCACGGCGCAAGGCGGCACAGACCTGTTGAATCGCATCTCGAAACTCTATCACTCAACCGAAAAAGGGTGCACTCCACCCGTCTGACCCATGTTTTCCCAGACGTTGATGTTAGCCACGCGCTACTCGGGCAAACTCCCTAATAGAAATTCGACAAGAAAAAATCCACCCCCGCAGCCTTGACTCTGTACGCTGCCGTACTATCATCAAAGGAACGCTCCTCCCTAGAGCAGGGGACAACCCACAACAATCTGTAACGAAATGGAGGAAGTCCCCAATGAAACTAAATGACAGCATTTCAACCTACGACGTAGCCGAGGCTTTACAGGGCGAGACCGGCAAGTTCGAAGTCACCAGCCCCAACGGAGAACGCTATTTCGTGACGACCCAGCCTGGACACTCAATTATCAGTTTGGAGTGGGCCGGCTCTGAGCCGAATCTGCAACCTTTCCTCGTGCGCAAAGTAGCACAACCGGTCACGACGGAGGGTCGCTCCAAGAGATCCGCAGCTGCCTAGAAGTTTGGGCAGCCCGAGTAGCAAGCCCGGCCCCGATCAGGCCGGGCTTTTTGATTTGAAAGGGTGGGCGTTCCGCCTCCCTGCACGGACAAAATCGCCACCTCTGGCAAAGTCGGCCAGAAGTGGGGCACCTTCAGTTGTGGGTGTGGCGGAAGTCGGGCTAACCTTCGGGGAGAGGTTGCGTCCATTCTAAATCGCAGATTTCTCCAAATCACAAAGGGGAGCGGCATGAATCAACAAAGGCTTGGCAACGGACAGAGCGTGTCAGTTGGCTCTTCGTTTGGCTCAACTGAATATATCTGGCGCGACATTCTCTTTGCGGTGCGCTCGCTGCGGAAGGCTCCAGGATTCACGGTGGTCGCGATTCTTGTGATTGCGGTTGGGATCGGCGCGAATACTGCTGTCTTCTCCGTCATCAACACGGTTCTGCTGAAGCCGCTTACTTATCCTGATCCGCTATCGCTGGTGCATCTGATGAACACCGGGGATCAAGGATCCTTCCCCGGCGCAAACGTGCCCAAGTTCAATATCTGGCGGCAGCAGACGGGCATTTTTCAGCAGGTCGCGGCTTTCGACAGCGGCGGCGCGGGATTGAACCTCACCGGCAACGATCAGCCGGAACAGGTGCAGGGCGTGCATGTAAGCGCCGACTATTTTTCGATTCTGGGCGCGCCGGTGATTGCGGGGCGGACTTTTACCGCGGCGGAAGACAGCCCGCATGGCGGAAATTTCGTGGTGCTGAGTTACGGTCTGTGGAAGCGGCGATATGGCGGAGATCGGGGGATCGTCGGCAACAATATTGAACTCAATGGACAGCCGTTCCAGGTTGTGGGCGTGATCGGGCGCGAATTTGTTACTGACAATCCGGCCGATCTCTGGCTGCCGTTTCAGTTTGAAATGAGTTCGCCGGACCAGGCGCACTACTTCGGCGTGATCGCGCGGTTGAAGCCGGGCGTGACTGTGCCCATGGCCAACGCGCAGCTGAAGCTGGCCGCGGATCAATACCGCACGACCTATCCGGGCACCTTGGGGCGGAATGGTGGCTTCGGAGTGATTTTGATGCAGGAGTTGATGGTCCGCGATACGCGGTCGTCACTTTATGTGCTGCTCGGGACCGTGGGACTTGTGCTGTTGATTGCCTGTGCCAATGTCGCGAATCTGCTGCTGATTCGCGCCACGGCGCGCAAGCGGGAACTCGCTACGCGCTCTGCGCTGGGTGCTGGACGCTGGCACATCATTCGTCAGTTGCTTACAGAGAGTCTGGTGGTATCGCTCGCTGGCGGAGTGCTTGGACTCATTCTTGGATTCGCCGGGGTTCGGTTGTTGCTCGCGATCAACCCGGGGAGCATCCCGCGGATCGGTGAAGATGGATCGGCGGTCAAGGTCGATCTGAATGTCCTTCTGTTCACGCTTGGAGTCTCACTGCTGACCGGAATTTTGTTTGGCCTGGTGCCCGCAATCAGCGCCTCGCGTAAGAATCTTGCGGCAGTTCTGAACGAGAGCAGCAACCGTGCAGGAGTGGGCTTCCGCAGCGGCAAAGTGCGTGCTGTTCTGGTGATCAGCGAGATGGCCCTTGCTCTGGTGCTTGTCATTGGATCGGCGCTGCTCATTCGCACGTTTATGAAACTGCAATCGGTCGATCCTGGTTTTGACACGCACAATGTGCTCACCATGGCCATGTCGATCAGCGGCGACCGGTTTCTGAAAACCAGCGGTGTCGCGCAGGTGATTCACGACGGCACCGAGCGGATCAATGCGGTTCCCGGCGTCACTGCTACTGCCGCTGCGTGCTGTCTGCCGCTGGAAGGTGGCTTTGGGCTGCCTTTCAACATTGTGGGACGGGCGAACGGCAACAATCCCAATACCGGCGGAGCGGGATACTTCCCGGTCTCGTGGGGCTATTTTGATGTATTCAAAGTGCCTGTCGTCCGGGGGCGTATTTTCACGGAACAGGACAACGGATCAGCGCCGGGTGTGGTCATCATCAACGAGGCGATGGCGCGACAGTTCTGGCCCAAGGGTGATCCGCTGAGCGAACGCGTCGTGATTGGTGCGGGCATGGGACCGGTCTTTGTCGAACCACCGCGGCAGGTGATCGGTGTCGTGGGAGATACGCGGGATGGCGGGCTCAATCAGGATCCGGGTCCGACGATGTATATCCCGGTGGCGCAAATGCCCGACAAAGTTACGGAACTGAACTCGCGCATTGCGCCACTGTGGTGGATTGTACGCACGCGGATGGAACCGCACACCCTCACGGCCGCCGTCACCAATGCGATCCGCGAAGCTACGGGCGGGCTGCCGGTGGCGCACATTCGCAGTATGGACGAGATCGTCGTGCTTACGACGTCACGCGAACGCTTCAACATGTTGCTGCTCACGTCCTTCGGCGCTTCGGCTTTACTGATGGCGGCGATCGGCATCTATGGATTAATGGCGTATTCGGTACAGCAGCGCACCCAGGAACTGGGCGTTCGAATGGCACTGGGAGCGCAGGCTTCGAATATTCGCAATATGGTGATTCGCCAGGGAATGCTGCTGGCGGGGATTGGGCTTGTCATCGGGATTGGCGGAGCATTCTGGCTCACGAAGTTCTTGACGGGATTCTTGTTTGGAGTAAAGACGTGGGATCCGACAGCATTTATTTTGACACCTCTCTTCTTGTGCGCAGTGGCATTCGTAGCCGTGTGGGTGCCAGCGAGAAAAGCGACGCGGGTCGATCCGATGGCAGCATTACGATTTGAGTAACACGACTGGCCAGCGAGATTTGCTGCGTTGCGCCTTTTTGACGGTGGCCGATTCAAGCCTGATTTTGGCTTGAGTGGGCAGTGCGACGCTTGACAGAGTTTTCCCGCTTTTCGCTCGCGCTTTTGTGCGGTCCATTCGGAATCGATTTCAACTCGTCCCTCGCCGCGCGTTGCGTCTCAGCGTCGCTTGCTCAACATCCCCACTCAAAGTCAAAAGAGGCCTTGTGGGCCACCTATTTCAAAAATGGGACTGAGTGCGGAAGAGCCCACTCAAGCCGAAATCGGGCTTGAATGGGGCACGCCCTTGAAGGATTTACATTTTCTCCACCGGCAACAGGATTACGAGCAGCAGGATCGTGGCCTCGGCGCAGTCGGGGATTCATTTCCATTCGACGTTCGGCGGCAACGACGCAAGTGGAAATACAGTTTCGGGAAATTCGATCACGGAGGCGTGTGCGGGCATCCTCACTACGGGGACGGCTACGAACACCGTTTCGGCGAACAGCTTCAACGCCGTGGACGGACCTACGCAGAACGGAGGGACTTGCGGCCCACTCTTCCAGTAGGCCCGGACGATCACGCATTCCCAGAACGAGGGTGCCCATTCAAGCTTAGCTTGAGCGGGGTTTTCTGCTGGCGGCCGCACAGGCGGATTCGAAGGTGATGACAACGTTTTCGACGAACGGTAGGGCGGGGCTTTCTATGACGCGTTCTTGACGAAATGCAGACGGCCGCGATGCTGTTCCTTCATTTGTTCAACCGAACGAACTCGTCGGCCAAGGTCCGAGAGTTTTGCCAGCTCGTTCTGGATCGCTTGTAAGCGTTCATGCCTTTGGCCGTGAGCCACCTGAGCCTGCGGTTCATGTCGGCCCGCACGTCGATATTCGTTATTCATCTCTTGAATCTGCGCGATCTCGGCGCGGAGACAACCGATCTTTTCCCGAAGCACTTCTAAATGGTTCATACCATTAGGATAGCTCATCCGGAGCGATTGACAGAAGCCAATCCCTTCGGCGGGCCAGGATTCCGCTACCTGGTAAACTAACGGGCCCCTAGACTAGAAATGCGGGGGGATAGAAATGTGGATTGAAGACTCAGTTTCTGCGTCAAGACCCGCCCCCTCAGTTCGATCAATTCTTCTTTACAGGTATAGAGTCCGGCCAAGGTGGCAGAAACGCCGCACGATTTTACGGCAAGCGAAAAGGTGTGGCACTCACGTCCTAGCCCTGTGGGCATTTGTTTATCTTGACCACAGCACCAAGAAGATTGCCGAATAGTTCCTCACGGCGCCAACAGAGCGTGTACTTGGGTCTCGTTGTCGGTCGCTCCATTGCCACTTCTGCTGTAGATCACAACCACACAATCTCCGGCATTTACTTTCACCGGGACGGAGAAAATATTCTCGACCTTGCCCTGAAGCGTTGCCTCGCCCGTTTCTCCGGACGAAATCCTGTCTACTAACGGTATGCTCGCCAGGTGCAGCGCATCGTGAGGAAGCCAGTTGTGCAGAGTCGATAGCGGGGCCGGATTCGGGAACCCTTGGCTATTGAGGTTCTCCGCGAATATCCCGCATCCTCCGGGGAGCAGGTAGAAGTCATTCGCAGCGCCCCACGATGCGCCTGCCGGAAGCGGCCCGAAGTTCTGTGTCCCATCAAACGTGCTGTCGCTGATGTTCCCAAAGAGCTCCAGCAAATGCCCAGCAGCTTGCATCCTGTACGGAACCGCGAAGCCCTCTCCGTCAATCGCCGTGGCATTCTGGCAGCCCCAGTCTTGACCAAAACAATATTCGCCTGACAGGTCCAGTACCGTGTCCGGATCTGAATTTATCACCGGCCTATACCTCAGGTTCAGGTCGGCGGACATTGTAGTTTTGCCTTCAAACAGTGGCCCGCCGCCATAGTAAAGACCCACACATCCAGTCATCGGCAGGGGATGCGGAAAATCGAGATTTACAGTGAATGTGGAATCGGACTGGGAGGGATTCTTCAGAATGTCGCTCCAAAGCCTCGTGGCTTCACTCAAGTTGATATCGTGGGCGGGACATTTGCCCTGCCAATAGACCAATATCCATAGGACTTCGCTGAACGTCGGATCATAGTTCTTCAGCGAGATGGTCCCCATTAGCGACAGGGCTTCGGCGGGCGACTTCGCGCCATCGAGTATGTGATACATAGCTAAATAGGTCGGAAAGCCATTCTGTGAACCCTGTGAAGTCGTCTGAGTTTGTTGAATGTGCAGGACGGACGCCGCAATGGCGCTCTGCTGTGCCTGCAGGTTGCATGTTCCTAACCCAGCAACTATGAAAAAGGCGTAAAGAACTGCACTCCAACGAGCTTTCATCTTTCCTATTCCTCTCTTGCTCGTAACCCTTTGGCGTCATGAAAGTCGCGTCGGCCACAGGTTCCAGCAAGGTTTTAAGCGCTACCTTCATTAAGCCAAAACTGAGAAACCCGAGAAATATTCCAGCGAAGCAAAAATTTCTGCCCCGCATTCCGGAAAATCTCACTGAACGATTCGACTTCGTGCGATTCGGCCGTGTCGAAGCAAACATGAACGGGCCTAGCGACGCTTCCTCGAGTCACTCGCAGGGCCCGCAATCATCGAATGGAAGAGGACAAAAGCAGAACGCACAACTCAATAATGATTGGACAAGCCATCCTTTACCGCGCGCAATCCGCCGTGATATCCTCATAAACGTCACATAGACAATCGATTAAGAACAGGAGTGC
>DATMOO010000339.1:0-4020 GCA_035568275.1 Candidatus Sulfotelmatobacter sp. | reverse complement strand
AAAACCAGTTGTGCCGGTTAATTGCAGTCCAGCTGCTCCGCGGAAGCCGGTTCCGTCGACGCTCAGAGTGGCCCCGTTGAGAGTCAGAATCCCCGATACATCTAAGGCAAAGACGCCACCCGTGGAGCCGTTCCAGGCTGTAGCAGCGGTAGTGGCCGCGGTGTAAGCCAGCGTAGCAGAGGAGTATTGGGGGATCCGGACGACCTGGAACGCCCGCTGCCCCTGAGTGGCCGTAGCCGCGGCACTGGTGTAAGTGAACAGAAGGCCGCTGCCGGGTCCAGTGCCCGTGAAGCTCAGGGTTCCGCCCCCAGTACCAACTGCACTGGCCGCCTTCACAAATTCATACACCCCGCTGTTATTGAGATTCGTGGAACCGGTACCGCTCGCTCCGTCGCCGTAACTCGAGGTATTGGTCGAATTGATGGCCGCATCCTGCATCTGAATAAAGAGCAGGAGGTCTCCATTCGCGATCCCTGTATTCGCACCTCGCGACGTCCCCAGCACCACTGAGGTCGCCCCTGCAGCAACCGTCACATTGGCAGCCGAAGGGGGGTAATAGGTATTGAGGACGGTCTTCAGATTGTTTCCAGTTCCGTTCTTAGCAGGTGTAGCGCACGCGTTCGACTGGGAAAATGCTGTACCGGTGCCTGAGTTGTTGCCCAGGTTGAGGTCGGGCACGGTACTCGTGACGCTCGCCGTGTCCGGATATCCGCCGATGGCACCCGGCGTGACAACCAGGGTCACGGTCGCGGTAGCGTTGAGGTTCAAAAGATTGCAGGTCACGGTGGGCGAAGTGAAGCTGCAGGTGCCCTGGCTCGGAGTGGCTGAAACATAGGTGACCCCGGCCGGCAATGTGTCCGTCAATGTGATGCCGTTCGCGACCGAAGGGCCGTTGTCCGTGACCGTGAGGGTATAAGTGAGGTTCTGCGGAAAGAATGCGGATGAACCAACCACACTGATCGACAAGTCTGCCTGGAGCGGTTGGACGGAAACCGCAGCCACCGACCAATTGGAAGCTGCGCTGAGTTGCTCCGAGAGGGGAACACTGGGTGCGCCCGCGCGCGTCGAGCCGGTTCCGTAGACGTCAGGAGGGGACGCAGGAGTGGCTGCGGACGCTAACGCCCACTGCGGTGTCTGACTGGGACCAAAGGCAGTGACCGTTTGTGTGCCGCCGATGGCGAGCGTATCAATTACTATGTCGCCGTAGGCACTCGGCAGGTTTAGTTGCGCGAGGTTCGTGGTCCCATCCGCTGCGAGGAACGATCGAATGGGCTTCGCCTGATCAGCGCCAGTCAGGGTCGTCGCTCCGACCACAACTCCGAGGGTTCCTGTGCCCCCCGGCAAGCTCAGAGTAACAATCACGTTGTTAGTTCCGGTCGCAGGACCGATCAAGTACCACAACTCGACGCGCCGGGTATTGCCGGCATCATTGTGCGCGCCGCTCAAAGTCAGAGCTGCGCCCTGATAAGTCACTCCGGATACGGTGGCTCCGGTATTGTTGGTGATGTTCATGGAGACCCCAACAACCAGGACCCGATTTGTTCCAGCAGTTGTGTGGGCAAGAGTAATGGTGGGACTCGCGCCGGTGACTCGCTGAGCAATTGAGGACGTGCTGTCAAAAGCAACCTGCCCAAACAAACTGGACGACCAAAGAAACAGGCAGGCGACAAGCACCTTGCGCACGGCATTCCATCCTCGAACTCTTCGCAGCACTGGAAAACTACGCGCAAAATTTGCGGTTTTCGACCGAACCTGGCAAGCGAGAAAATTAAGGCGTGCGCGCCTCCCGCACAGCGGTACCATCCGTACCTGTTTCCCCTCTTTCCCGACGTTTTCTTCCTTCGCCACGACCCGCCCCACAATTTGCTCAGTGGCTAGGACACCATCCGCCACAGTTCCGGCATCTCCACGGGCGATGAATGTACGCTGTTCCCCATCGATCCATACCACGCGGTGGGCCTTGTATTTGAGGCTGTCGGCGAACAGCACGATGTCGCCCTTTCGTAAGGTTTCAACTGCCACGGGCATTACGTAGAGAATTTCTCCATCCCGAATCGTGGGGTGCATGCTGCGCCCCTGCGCGCGGAAACGAAAGCCGATGCCTACCGAAAGCAGACCCTGGATAACCGAGCCAAACAGCCGTGAGTCTGCTTTGTCATTAATCACGGAAATTCAGGATCTCCCCCACTGCACTTTCGTCAGGAACGAACCGAAACAAGTAGCAGGGCACGCGATTCGTAATCTGGTGCAGGAAGGAAAACGTAAAAGCCAGTGATTCCTGGCTGTAAAAGGGCGGGAAGCAACGCGCAAACATTTCAGCCACTGCTCTCGCTTGGGGAAGTCGCCGGAGTTCGTTTCTGTCGCCGTGCTCCAGCACGAAGATCTTGTTGATCTGGGTTTTTTTAGGGGAGGCAAAACCGGCCTCTCCATGCCAGGGCGTTCCATGCATCCAGATCTCATTCGACTCCTCGCGCAAGATGATGCGGTCGTCGCTCAGAACACGCGCAGCTCGAAGAGATCTCCATAGGCGCGCAGTCGTACTCTTTCCAGCACCAGAGTGACCGAGAAAGAGATGGGCGCCTGTGCTGTCATCAAGCAGGCCACAACCATGGACCTCGACTCCTCCATTTCTGGTTAGCCAGTTGGTGACCAGCAGCTCGTCCAAGGGATACTCGAGCGGATAGACTCGCCGCCCATCGCTCAAATATGCCTGGTTCAATAACAACCGTGCATTGGAAAATTTCTTGTCGACTGAGAGTCGCTTGTACGGCTGATCGCCCAATACCGGCGTCGCAAAGTCGAACACATAGCCGTCGTACGTTTCGTGCAACACCCAGACGGCTCCGGAATCAAAGAGCTTTCTGCCTTCCGGCTTTCGCAACCGATCTATCCACTGAACCCGAATATCGACATCACACCGCGCAGGAGTGGTTCGGAATCGATTCATTTCCTGGGGTACTTCCACGTCGTCTGCGCAATCTCCGCGGAGACCAATCGATACGTCGCCGATTCGAAGGTACGAGCGATGCATCCCAGCCGACTGCGCATGGACCACGTTCAAGGTTTCAAGGTACATCCTCACTCCACGCTCGCTGAGTGGCAGAGCTCTCTAGATCAGGATCCCGGGATATTGCAGTTCGATGCGAGGCAGGACCCAACAGGTCCCGACGATGACATGTTCTTGCACGATCCCAGTACAGCTTCCTCGGGACGTAAGCTGATCACCGAGACTTTGGGCGACTCGTATGGTTCCTTCTTTTGAGAAGCTCCGTTTTCAGACATCAATCACGCTCTTTCATGATCAGGACTGCCCTCCGCAGCCACCGCAGGCGCTGTAAGAATTTGGGGGCCTATTGTTCAGGATCGGGAGCAGGACTTGCGGGCTGGTCCACTCGCACACGCTGATGTCTTTCGAGGCAATTCTGTCTGCTGATTCCTTCACTGCGTCATAGCGCCGGCCTCCCGAGCAAAAGTCGCATTCACCATGCGCAGGCACTTCGAATCCCAAGGCCATTGCGCGCAAGTGTGCGACCTCACAAAGAAAGTCAACTGGCGATTCCGGATCGTTATTCTCCAGTTCGCCATTGGCGGGACACATGCTGCATAAGGAATGAATGCGACACTGCACACACTTGGAAATCCTCTTCCTCTTCTCGGCGCGCACTTTCAACAGAAAGTGCTCCCAGCCCTCTCGCACGGAACCCAAGCGAATGTCATACGTATTCTGATGAGAGAGCACGCAAATGCTCATATGCCCATAGGGATCGATGGCGAAAGAATCTGCGCCGCCGCCGCAGGAATACACTGTGCCACCCTCTGCAGGAGGCACACTCCTCTCCAAGTCCCTCTTCGCGGCTTCACGGTGCTCGGCGGCCACTTTCGGCCAATGCAGGTCGAGAACGACGACTTCCTCCGGCGACAGCCGCACCGCCAACGGACTCTGCGAACAGTCAATACGCGGGTTAATGAGCGAATCGAATTTGAATTCGAGATGCAACTCCTGCTCTACAAATTCCTTCA
>DATMOO010000338.1:0-3675 GCA_035568275.1 Candidatus Sulfotelmatobacter sp. | reverse complement strand
GCCGGTGCCACGGGTACATTTTTCTGTGGACTACTCGGCAAGAAGGGAATCTAGTGATTTCTATCACCGCTCCGACCTCGGCATCCACCGGTGACAGAGAGTGTTTTGCTCCCGCCTGATCCATGGGGGAGGCATCATGCTCCAAATTCAGCCCAACCAATTCAGCGTGTCGAATTGAGGTGCCGCTTCGAAATGCAGAAGCGCCTTCAGGCCATGAGTTGTGCGTGTTTGATTTCCCCGGGTGCAAGGAATGCCCGAAGACGCAGCGCATTGTCCGGGACGCCGGGAAGTTCGGAAGACCCTTTGAAGTCGGAGGTGTGACACGCATGGGTTGCACGCGGCGCCCGCCCAAAGCTCTTCGCTCCAATCGGAGAGGTCAGCCATGGAAATGGAGAAGTTCATTCGCAGGGAGAACCTGACCCTGTTCAAGAAACGTCTCGCGGAAGCGCGCACCGACGCGGAGCGGGAAGTCTTTTTGAAATTGCTGGCGGATGAGGAAGCAAAAGAGCCTCCGCCGAAAAATGGCATTCTCAAGCCGCGCTGATCTGCATCAGAGCGCGGCTCGGGAGGGCATTAAGTAGGGGCCGTGCAAGGAGAAGATGAGAATGGTAGCACTCGGGACGGGATATCAGCCCGACGAAATCAAGCTGATGAGGTCCGCGCTAGATGAGGCGGCGATCACTTTGCCTAAGGCCGAGCGAACATCTGCCATGAAGGCAAAGTTGGCCTCGCGTATCCTCGCAGCGGCGGCGAATGGTGAACGCGACCCGAATAAGCTGAGAATTGCAGCACTTCTGGAAGAAAGGGATGTTTAAAAGACCTGCGCTCTCAACCTGCGCAGCGTTCGTCAAACAATGATCGGGCCGGCAGCGAAATGTCGCGATGTGCCAAGCGGCGACTTCCGAGTTTGGCACTGTTCGGCCGAACTCCGCAAGCCAGCCGAGATGAGCAGTGCCATCCCCGTCCTGCTCAGCATCGTGGACCGTCCAACGCAAGCGCCATAGGGGGACCTTGGTCTTCGCCGAGAGCGGCTGCCCGTGGCCAACCGTTCAGGTAGCGGCCTGACACGGCCAGCCAACGACCTATCACACTTCCGATGTTGGCTAGATGCATCGGAACGTAACTGCGGTGAAATTTTACCGGTAATGCAGCGCAGCAGCTATTCAAGCCAGCAGCTATTGACACTCCATTCCAACGCACAGCGAGGTGCGGGGAATGGCCTCGAAGTGCCAGCAGGGCGGCGCGCGGCCAGCGTGACTGATTTTAGGGCAACGATTCACTGCGCATGATTTCAGCAAGCGCACGTGTAACAAAACCGTCGCGCAGCTTGAGGGTAAGCGCTTAGCCGGATTGATCTGGATCAATCCGCGACCAGCGCAAAGGACCTTTAATTTTGATCCCTCGCAATCGCGCGCGCGGACCCTCTCTGGAATTTCTTGAAGCAAATTTTTCCGCTGTTTCGAACGCGAGACAACTCACTTCAGACCATCACTGAAGCGCCTTCAGGCATTACCAAAAACAACCTTGAGAAGAACGCGACTAAAGATTGCAAAGGAGGACCTGGAGTCATGACAATCAATAAGCGAACAGCAAGAAGCATACTGGTTTCGGGCGCCCTGACGGCGTTGATTGTGCCCGCGCTCAACTCCCCATCCGTCGCCCAGGCGCCAGCGAGCAAACCGAACATCCTCTTCATCATGGGTGACGACATCGGCTGGATGCAGCCGAGCATCTACCACCGCGGTCTGATGGTGGGTGAGACGCCCAACATCGACCGTATCGGTAATGAAGGCGCGATCTTTATGGACTACGTCGCCATGCAGAGCTGCACCTCCGGACGCAATGCATTCTTCACCGGCATGTATCCGCTCCGCACTGGCATGATCCCGCCGCAGCTCCCCGGCAGTCCGTCCTACTTACGACCCGGTACGCCGGCGCTTGCGAAGTTCCTGCTCGATCTCGGCTACAACACCGGCGAGTTCGGCAAGAATCACCTCGGTGACCATACGGCGGCCTTGCCAACGGCGCATGGCTTCCAGGAATACTGGGGCTACCTCTATCACCTCGACGCGATGCAGGGGGTGAGCTTCCCCGACATCAATAAAACCCCGACGGTGCAGGGTGTGGCTCCGCCGTGCATGAACACGCCGATCCCCGGTGTCCCTGAGGTTCCCGGCGCCGTCGATCCCAAGACAACCATATGCCTGACGCCTCCGCGTCCGGTGCTCGCGTGCAAGTCGGCCGATGGCACAGAGAAGAGCCAGACGTGCAAGGATGAGGGCCCGCTGACGCTGGATCGGTCAAAAACGGTCGACGAGGAAATCTCGGCAAAAGTGATCGATTTCATCGACCGCAACGACCCGAAGAAGACCAACAAACCCTTCTTCGTCTGGTACAACCCGGCGCGGATGCACGTCACCACGGTGCTGTCGGACAAGTACATGGCGATGGTCGGTGAACCCGGCGGCAAGGACTGGGGCGTGAACGAAGCCGGCATGAAGCAGATGGATGATAACATCGGCCTCGTTCTCAAGAAGCTCGAAGACATCGGCCAGCTCGACAACACCATTGTCGTGTTCACCACCGATAACGGTGCCGAGGCAATCAGCTTTCCCGATGGTGGCGTGACCCCGTTCAAGGGCCAAAAGGGCGAGGCCTGGGAAGGTGGCTACCGGGCTCCGTTGGTGATCCGCTGGCCGGGCCACATCAAGCCGGGCACCGTCAAGAACCAGCTGTTTGCGGCGCTCGACTGGGTGCCCACGTTCGTCGATATCGCGGGCGGCCCCAAGGGTGAAGGGCTGAGGACGCAGATCGAGGCCGGACAATACCCCGGCATCGTCAAGACCACGCTCGACGGCTTCAACCAGCGCGCCTATCTCGAAGGCTCGTCGGACAAGTCGGCGCGCGACCACTTCTTCTACTTCTCGGGCGCGACGCCGTCCGCGGTGCGCTACAAGAACTGGAAGATGTACTACACCATGTCGCAGCCCGGACCGGCCGGCTGGATCATGCCGCTCGTTCCGTTCCACTTTACCCTGGTGCAAAACATCAAGCGCGATCCCTTCGAGCAAGCGGTCGGCATCGACCAGAAATCGGCGATGAGCCTCGGCGGCGCGCTCGGAGGTCCGGTGACGGCTTTCCAATACGACTGGAACATGTTGCCGATCGGCCAGCAGCTGTGGCTGGAGCACCTCACGTCCTACGAAAAGTTCCCGCCACTGCAGGCGCCTGAGAGCTACAATCTCAGCGGCGTCCTTGCGGAGGTCAAGAAGGCGAATGCCTCTCACAGCAGCGACTAGGCTCTTGCGACAAAAATGAAATGAGACAGCGGGCGCCCCACGGGGCGTCCGCACGCGACAGGTGAGGCGATGAGCGCGCTTTCCGCGCAATCCCTTTGAGAGACCGTCAACCTGACCCATGCACTTGGGCAGTGAATGCAAGGAGTTGCTTATAACCATGAAGAATCGAACTGGCGGCACGGTCATCGTCCCTCTGTTCTCGTGACTGCCTCGCTACTGACGATCAATGTCCTAAAGGAGGATCGCATGAGTGATCTCGTCGTAATCGCATTCCCGACTGAGGCGAAAGCAGAGGAGGTCCGGCAGAAACTGCTCGCCATGCAGAAGGAATACCTGCTCGAATTGGGCGATGCAGTGGTCGCTGTGAAGGACGAAA
>DATMOO010000337.1:0-20149 GCA_035568275.1 Candidatus Sulfotelmatobacter sp. | reverse complement strand
GAGGCAGAGTGGGAATATGCGGCACGTGGCGGAGATGATTCCTGCCGGTATGGTTCTTTGGATGTGGTTGCCTGGTTCCGAGACAATTCGGGTGGAACGACGCATCCCGTCGGTGAGAAAAAGCCGAACAGGTTTGGATTGTATGACACGTTGGGGAACGTCTGGGAATGGGTGCAGGACTGGTACGGCATAACTTATTACGGCCGCAGTCCTGAATCCGATCCGAAGGGACCTCTCAGTGGAGAGTATCGCGTTTCGCGTGGCGGTTCCTTTCGCGGCCTTGTCAGGGGACAGGCGCGCGTTTCCTCCCGTTATATCCAAAAGCCCAACGTCCGAAGTATCGTGATTGGGTTCCGCTGTGTGCGTGAACCGGTTCAAGAATCGAGGAGATGAAACAATGCTGATGATTGGAGAACGTTTGCGGACAATCCGCGAATCAAAGAACCTCTCACAGGGCGACATCGAAAAACGTACGGGCATGCTGCGCTGCTACACCTCCCGCGTCGAGAACGGCCACACGGTTCTCAGCATCGAGACACTTGCGAAATACGCGCAAGCGCTCGAAATTCCGCTGTATCAACTCTTTTACGATGGTGAAGAGGTCCCAAAGAAGATCAAAGGGGTAGATTTAAACGGGGAGAAGCTGTCCCTCGGCGAGCGGCGCGAGATCGAGAGCCTGGGCCGTAAGTTCACCAAGCTGAAAAAGCGCGACAAAGGGCTTGTGCGGTTGCTGGTTGCGAAGCTGGCGACGTCGTAAAGATCGCGAACCAAAACTTTCTGCTAATAATTTTATGAGGCGCATCGTTGTCGCGATAGGTGTGGGCACGCTCGCGGCCCTCATGATCGCGTTTATATTAACGGAATGGTTTGCGGTTGCAATCAAAAGAGTTGTGATCGGTGTCATCACGTTCCTTGGTACGCTGCGATAAGAGAGAAACACTTTTTGGAAAAACTCAAGCGCCGCAGGCACTGGGAATCAGCGCTTGCGGTTTTCAAGGCTGTCCGCACCGCCTCAACGTCATCTTCGGACTACATCTGACCAACTGAAGTAGTTCTGGAGTCAAAGACAATAGGCGGCGCTGCAATCTCCCCCTGGCCGCATCATTTGGCAGAGGTTGGATATGGATGCCTAGAATGTCCGCCACCTCTTGAGTTGTTACTTTCGTGTTAGACCTTCTTCCACCATTTCTTCCGCTACAGCGTTACCGCCGATCCCCGCTGCCAGAAGTAGACAACCAGACGCGCGGAAGGCCACAGATACCTAGGGCCACAGCTGTAGTAAAACGAGCATGTCACGCGATCGGGAATACGCCTTGAGCGGTAGTCTTAGATGGGGCAGCATACTGGTGTTGATGATCCAAAAGAAAAAGCCTCCGCAATGGACTAATCAGCGTTCGGTTCTTCGTTGCCCGCTCGTAGCTTCTGCGGAAGTGACCGACCTACATTCTGGCACGAGGCTTTCCGCCCGAATTTCGGAACTGAGCGTTGGCGGCTGCTATGTTGACGCGCTGACTCCGTTTCCCGAGGGAACTTTGGTTAAGTTGCGGATTATCAGGGATCAGGGCGCGTTCGAGAGCAACGGCAAAGTGGTTTACACTCATGCTAATTTTGGCATGGGTATTGCGTTCACCAATGTCACATCCGATGAGCGGTCCATACTAGAAGCTTGGATCGCCGAGATTATCAGCAAGCGCGCGTGATGTAATTTGATTTGTCCATCGCAGGCGGAGTAGCATGTGTGTCAGACCTATCTTTAGTAACGGACTCGCAAATGCTGCTCGACATCTCCCCGCTGTGTCTTTACCACAACGTCCCGATGATTCTGGACCAAGAGAAGCGAGATCCCGAACGAATTCTTGATCCGACCTACCACTGGTATGCCTGTTCGATAAGAGGTTGCCTCCTGCGTTACGACATGAGTCGCGGCTACCACACGATCGAGCATGACGATTTGGATCCTTCCGCAACGAACAAGGAACCATGTTACGAGTGTTCCCATCGCCTTTATATGGCGAAGCGTGGAGGAACGATTGGGAATACGGTCTGGTTTTGCGCGAACGAGGAGTGTGCCTCAAATAAGCGGAAGTCGTAACTCGCAGTTACGCCATTGAAGACGCCACCGAACGCGCAGTCGTCGGCAGAAATGAAACTGAACCCTCGCTATTCGCTATTTCGCCGAACTGAAGCGCTCTCTACACGGATGAATCAGATCTACTCAGCAGGCACGGAATGGTGCTCGTGCATAACCTGCCAGCGCTCATCAATCTTTCGGAGACAAATGGTCAGTCGAAATTGAACTTCTTCGTGCTTGCCGCTGCGGTCTAGGCCAGCGCACCCTCCTCACGACGAGTAAACTTCTTCCAGGTCGTCATATAGGCATCTAAACCCTGCGATAAAAAAGGGAGCGGAACATCGAACATCAAAATGTCAGTGTTATGGTCAGCGCGTATGGCCGCCCTGTCTTCTTCACGCACAGCTTTAGAAATAAACCAGAGGCAGCGATCCATTCGCTCAACGCGGACCCAATCGAACCGCCTGCCCCTGTCACTAAGACGGTACTCCCGGAAATCGTTTTAAATTGCGCGGGCCGTTACAAGATAGTCGCTGAAGCTCTTCCGGCTGCGACTGACCCCATAAAATGTTCGAGAAACTCCCCTTCAGGAGTCAGAGATAGTTGAAAGATCCCGTCATTCGACGCTTTGTGCCAGACTCGTTACTCGACGGCTATCTTGGCGCCGCGTTGGCCCGAATTTGACAAGTGCTCGATACGCTGTTCAATCACTCCACGAATCGCCTTGAGAAATTCAATTCGCGAGTTTGATAAGTGTTGTCGTACCGCAGGCGAAACATGAAAACATTCGTGCAGATGATCCAAGATTTCGCAGCAGAGACAACCCTCGTGACGGCCGCGTTCGCCAGCCGTTTGCTCGTGTGAATTTTGCTCGTTCATTGAGTCTCCTTCATTTCAATCGTCAGAACCTGATTCTCAAGCCTCGCTCGGCTCGGCAGCAACGTTTCCATCGACCTCGGAAGGCCGATATGACGGCGTAGCGTGCCGATCTCTACCACAAGTTCATCACCTTTCTTGAACAGCGCAACTTCGCCCTTTGTGGCAAACGGCAAGAGCACCTGCACTTCGTACCCTCCGTCTACTTTTGCAAACGTGTAGGATTTTTCCGTTCGGGTCACCGCCGATGGATCTTTTTGGCCAGGATACAACACCTCCGCGAGATCTTCGAGGCGCTGTTTCCCCAAGACCTCGTGCTCGAATAGGGGCACGCGGTTAACCGGAACAGGTGCGAAATATTCTTCGATCTCGTTGAGGACCTTCTCCTGGGACTTGTGCCATTCTTTGAACCATCCATCCGTGACGTCCGCCGGAAGCAATCGATTAACGATCACGGTGTCTACTGTCAGCCCGTGAAGAGAGAAATACACGAATGCCCGCTGCGTCTCGCGCAGAACCATCTTTTCGGGATTGGTAACCAACCGCACGCTGGTGACCTGCGGATCCTCCAAAATTTCGTTCACGCCCTCTAATTTCTCAAATAGATCACGGATGTTAAGGAAGTAACTGTCCGAGGGGAGCTCGAACGGAGCCACCCGGTTCGCAATCGGCCGCACGGCCCGGAGCAAATTGCGCTGGAATGGAAAGATGTGTTTCATGTACCAATCGAGGGTCGTTGGCATACTGATGAATCGCATGGATTCGGCGGTCGGAGCCGCATCGAGCACGACGGCGTCGTAACTTCGCTCACGCCAATACTGGTTGATGTACATCATTGCGCTGAGCTCTTCCATCCCCGGTAAGATCGCGAGTTCTTCAGCCTCAACTCCAGTGACGCCAGTTGTGCGCAGCACGGCGCTGATGTAAGAAGAAATCTCCTTCCAGTGCCGTTTGATTTCTTTCTGAATATTCAGTTCCATTATCGAAAGGCGATCATTGATTGAAAGTGGGTCCGACGTTTGGACGTGGAAGAGATCGGTGTCCAGGTCGAAGGAATCCCCAAGGCTGTGGGCCGCATCGATGCTCATTACTAGCGTTTGGTGGTTAAGCTTGGCAAGTTTCACTCCTGTCGCAGCAGCCAGGCTAGTCTTTCCAACGCCGCCCTTGCCAGTGAATAGAAGAATTCTCATGAGCCATTATAAATCCCAGATCTATGTCAGACGAGACGATCTCAGATTAAAGATGATCTCACGAATTTCGGAATACCTATCCAGACCGTGAATCATTATCTCTCGGATGCGATCAGTAGTGCTGCGAGTACCGATTCCGTACAGTCGCCGCGTGGTTGATATCGTCGATTAACGTGAGGAGGGTCGTGCTTCGAGCTATGCCTTCTTTTTCTTTGCCCAGCGAGCCTTCTGAGCCAATGAGATTCGTCTGCGGCCTGCCGCCGATAACCTACCGCGACCGGTCGGTTTGGCACCGCGCTTAGCACCCTTCTCAAAAGCATCAATCAGATGTTCAATTTTCGCCATCTCCGTCTTGAGGTGCTGATATCTCTTACGAAGTGCCTTTTCAAATTTGGTTACGAAGTCCACATTTTCTCCTGGAGTGTGCCTAAGCGCTCGGTAACTCTCGCTGAAACAAGCAAGTGATGCAAGGCGGTTGTTGCCAAGCCAACTGCCGCACTTCTCATTCTCGGGACCGCCTCGGAGGCCGTCTATCGTCGGGATTTTTGACCAATCCGCGGCGTTTTTTGCCTACCGCAAAGTTCGCATGCGACTACATGCTTCGCAGCATCGCATCCCTCCACTGCCGCGCCCTACAATTTTTGCACCCCTCTGTATGTGAGGTGACGCAGATGCATCGTCATTTGGTACTCGCTGAAATCATTCAGAGCTACGAGTTCGCTATTTCTGAGCGCTAGCCCGTGACAGTGGAGACGTATCATGCGTGATACGACTAGGTACGAAATTTTCAAAGACGACCCACCGAGAAGCCCTCGCTGGTTGGAAGCCGTTGAAGGTCTCGAACAAGCCATGAACCGAGTAGAGGAACTCGCGACTAACGACCCGTCGTCGGACTATTACTTGTATTCTAATCAAGCGGACAGGCTCATAAGACATTTGCGTCGTACGTCACCACGACCCGACGAGGTGCCCCTAGACAAGTCCCAGAAAAAGACCGGCTGAAGATTAAATTCGGAATAACCATCACCCTGCAGCATTCGCAACCTGGCTCTACGTTCCGCCATCGCGCCTTTGTTGTGATCGGCTTCTTTGCCACTCGTTAATTTCATTTCGTAACTCACTCTTTCTCGTTTCGTTTGTTTCTGTTGCCAGTTGGCGCTCAAGTTCCGCTATTCGCCCGGCCGCAAAATCTGGTCGTGCTGACTTCTTCGGTTTCTCAAATCGCATCGTCATGGCTCCTCTTTCAATAGTGTCTCACGAGGATGCCGGCGCGCGCTGCCAGAGACCCATCCATTCATGAAATCCGCTATCGCTACGTACGTCACTTATTTCCTCGAGGTGCATGGAAAACGCGATAACCGCACATCGGATGCGATATGTGTCGAGAACAGGGATTATCACCAGCTATCTCGTTTTGAGATAGATGGTGGGAAGAGGATTTGTCGACACCTGTCCGTTTTGAAGGTCCTCGTCCAAGCGATTTCATCACTCTGTTAGTTTTGACAATTCCAAGAAGGTCCGGTCGGAGTTACTAATGCGGGCATGGGGGCGACTCACCCCCGAGCGAGATCACATTCTCGCCGACCCCATAGTGACGTCGCCTCCATCGTTCAAGGGAGGCCTGCGAAGTTATCGTTCTCGCCATAGTGGTGATACCAAACTTGCTTCCATTCCTGTGCGTTCTAGATGTTGTGTTCATTTTGATGCGCCAGGAAGACGTTAAGGAAGGGTAGCGCCGCAAATTGTTTCGTTACCAAGAGCCCGTCAACCTGGCCTCGAACGCTTAGCAGGAGAAGGCCATCAGCAACCAATTAGCAGCCCGCGTTCTTGTCGTAGATGACTTTGCCCCTTGGCGCGACTTTGTCCTTGCGAAGCTCCGGGGGAATCACAATTTGTGCGTCATCAGCGTTGCGTCGGACGGATTGGAAGCCGTTCTGAAGACGGAAGCGCTGCAACCGGACTTGATTCTTCTCGACGTCGGACTCCCAAAGTTAAATGGGATTGAAGCTGCTCGAAGAATTCGCAACACTGCTCCCGAATCAAAAATACTTTTCTTGAGTCAAGAGTCTGACCTCGCTGTGGCTCGGGCGGCTCTGAGTGTGGGCGGACACGGTTACGTCGTTAAGTCCGATGCTGAAAACGAGCTAATCGCCGCGATAGAAGCAGTCCTGAAAGGGAAGCGGTATTTGAGCCGCAAATTGGCGGGTCACTCTTTCGACAGCCTTGGGAATTTACCAGCCGCCCGCCGGCTCCGCCGCGAAGAAGCTACCGCCGGAGCCCCCTCATTGACAGGAGAAAGTGGTCACCACCACGCGGTTCAGTTCTATGATGATGAGGCCTCATTCGTAGATGGATTTACTCCCTTCGTCAGCGCCACTTTGAGCGCGGGGAATGCGGTTATCGTCATGGCGACCAAACCCCACAGAGATAGGCTTGTCCAGAGATTACAGGCCCAGGGCTTCGATATTTCCTCAGCCATCAATCAGGGACGCTACATCGCATTGGACGCTGCCGAAACGCTTTCAACATTCATGGTTAATGATCTGCCTGACCCGCTTCGATTCTTTAAAATTACAGGTGATCTGATTGTGACAGCCTACCAGGCCACGAAGGGAGAGCACCCACGCGTTGCATTTTGTGGAGAATGCGCACCTCTTTTGTGGGCGGAAGGAAGAGCGGAGGCGGCGATCCAGCTCGAACATCTCTCGGGCGAACTAGCCAACACATACGAGGTAGATATTCTGTGCGGGTATGTGATGAAAAGCTTTCAGCGTGAACCGGAACGCCACGTCTACGAGAAAATCTGTGCGGAGCACTCAGGGGTGTGTTCAGAATGGGCAGGCTACTAAGCAGCCCTAAGCGCCCACTTCGCACCGAAAGACAACTTCTCGCCTAATACGCGATCCTGAAAGGCAAAACGACAGCGCCGGCACTCTCCTTCAACGTATAGGATTTAGCTTCCAGCGTGCATTTTGCAAGTGACGCCAATTCCGTCTCGGGGACCGTGAAACGGGAGAGGCCGCAACCCAAACACACCCGTATTTTGGGGAACAACAAGACGCCGGGCTTGTCCAGATGCTCGAGCCCACGGAAATGAATCATCATTTCAGCCGTCAATTCCGCTTGTTTGGTTGACCCGCATGATAGGCAGTACATAACGCACCCCCAGGATTTGATGGACACCTGAGCTGGTAGGTCCCCATTGCCACACGGTATAAGCGAACAAGGACGTCTAGGTGTTCAAAATTGCACACACCAGTAAAATGACCCGTGCTTGGCCGCCTGGGATGAGAAACAACGAATCGTGGCTGGGGAGACTGACTCTGACTGAACTACTCGTGCAGGACTACACCAAGAAGTGAAGTACGCACCCGCAAACCCCCGTTGTAGTCAATGAACCCAAGCTTTCTGAATCTGTTCATGAAAAAATTCACTCGTGAGCGGGTTGTACCGATCATTTCCGCCAAGGTCGCCTGACTTACGCCTGGGGTCACTTCTTCCGACCTGTCTTTTTTCCCGAAGTGGGCTAGTAACAAAAGCGCTCGAGCCAGCCGCTTTTCGCTGGAGTTGAAGAGTTGATCCACTAGGTCTGCCTGAGTACGGTTATGCCTTTCAACCATATACGCGACGAACATGTCAGATAACAGGTGTTCCTCGTGGAGCGCGCGCAGCATCTCCTTCTTGTGAATCTTTAGGAGCGTGCAGTTCGTAATCGCAGTAGCGGTTTCCAAACGAACGGGTTGATCCGAGGCGATGCATCCCTCACCCAAGAAATCGCCGGTGCCGAGCAGTGCTATGGTTGCTTCTTTGCCTTGTTTGGAGAGAACGCTGAGTCGTACCCTCCCTTCCTGAATGTAATACACAGCGTCGGAAGATTGTCCCTGCGAGAAAATGGCTTGTTTCGCGCGATACTCGTGAATCGTTCTGCCGATGCCAGTATTCGCCAAGAATTCCTTAGGGTCAAAAAGCTTGATTGGTCTAAAACTGCGAGGTCGTCGCGTCGGCGATCGGCGAGGAGACGGCACGTGAAGCTCCGAGAGGGTCAGTATCGCAGCTATCCTGATACAGGTATTCTCGATATTTCAAGTGAAAATCGACCTGTCCTATCAATGCACTAAACAGGTCGGGCTGCCCTTCTGGTAGCTATTCATAACAGGGATTATCACCATCTATCTCAACCTGAGATAAGTGGTGGGAAGAGGATTTATCAACACCTATCCAAGCCAGAAGGTCCGTACCTCTGCTGAATGTGCCTAGAGCGTCGTTTTGTTAACGTATCCAATCAGCTGTGAGCGCGAAGACGCCTTAAGGATGAAACCTCTGAACGCGTAAGTATCCAAAGTGCCGTCCAAGCTTCTACGGCAAAGGTCGCAGCGTTTAGAAGGCCGTCAGTCCAGCTTATTGCTGCATAATCAGTGGCGAGTAGTGGTTGAGAACCAACCGCCAGTGCCCCTGCTGCTTTACCCATACTCTGGTAAAGCGGTTGTCACGGGGGACAGCTTTGCCTCTATCCTGCCCATTCATTGTGGAGCGGCCAGTCTCGACAGCCGTGTTTCCGTATATGCGCACCTGAACGTCGTCGGTGGTGATGGACTGGAATTTCAATTCACCGGACCTAAAATCTGAAATCACCTGCGGCTTGGTTCTCACGGCGCCGCTCGGTCCTACGCCGATAAAATCAGCAGCATAGATGCGCTCAAGGGCTGCCACATCAGACTCGATTTGCGCCTGAATGCGTTCATGATCCAGTTGCCTTATGACCTGCTCAATGCTTTTTCTTCGATCCCCCTTCGCGCGCGGCCCTTGTCCTAGGGCGATAGAGGCCGTCGTAAGGACTAGGGCGGCCATGACAATTGTTCGTCTCATGGAGAATTCACCTTGGTTAATTACTCACTGCGTGCTCGTTTCTTCAGCGCATAACGGTTGAGTTGACGCGGCGACACGATTTCATTCAAGCATCGCCGCACCCGAGCGGTCAATCCGATGCGCGAACTCCGAACGGGTTCGGGTTCATCGCGGAATGCCTTCCTTCCCTTCGGAATCAGCGTTCGCTGGTCATGGCAAATGGCTCCCTACGATTCGTGATGGCAAAATCTCGTGAGCCTCTCCTAGCGCGGGCACATGTTAGTCCCACTTTGAGATAGGTGGTGGTAAGCGGATTTATCAACAGTAATCGAAGATAGTTGGGGAAGACTACCGACTGTTGACCGGAGAATTTCCTTCAGCAAGCTCTAATGTGTGTTCCCGAGTTGTACGATTTGCGACCGCTAAGATTTGAGAAAACTCTCTTACCTTTTCCGACTTTGCAGCCAGCCTGCGCTGACGCGCCGAAGTTGTAGTTGGCTTTCGGTAGCACGAAAGCGCGTATGGCACTCGGGACACGTGAACTCCCACGCTTCGACGACCGGATCGTAACGGGCTGGATCTTCACAGTCCGCCCGAAGTGTCACAAAAGTTGTGCACGTCGGACTCGGGCACGGCATGCCGGAAACAAGAGAAGACATCCTTTGGCCTCGATTCGCCGAACTCTAGTCAGCCGGGCGCACGCCGTCAATCCGCAAATCTTCTTAGCTGTAGCTAAGTAGTTATACTTATAATGACATTCTATATAAGTGTGTTAGAATGACGTTGCAGGAACAGGCACACAGCCAATGAAAAAGGGACAGCGCTTCCTGTGTCAGAATCGCCTCTGCGGTTGCGAAATACTGGTGGTCACAGCTTCTGCTGCGACAATCGTCCAGAATCCTCAGTGTGCTTGCGGCGCTGAAATGAAAAAGCCGTATGTTAAGCCTCAGGTGAGGGAGCGGGCCGCGCTCCCCGACGAGTTGAAGAAGCACCACTGATCGACCTCGTTCGACGAAACGGCCTCAGCAGCTGCTCAGCAAGACTGAGCGCTCGGCCATCATCACTACACTTCCGCTGAGGTGACACCACACCTACCTCTGCCAGTCGCTTTTTGAGGCACTGTGTGAGTCGCCATCGCACTATTGTGTTGCATCGTTCGCATAAGCCGTTGGTGCGGTACAGAACATCTCGTCGCTCGCACCGCATACAGCCATAATCTTCAAAGTAATACCGCATCTTCGCGATATGAATATTGGGAAGAATCCGACGCACGGCAAGATAAGTCTCTTTCGGTAGGAACCACGGAAGCATGAACACTTGGTCGTCTATCGGGACAACGCCCTCAGTTCGGCGTTTCACCTTCATTCTCTTGGATGGCATCGGTGATACACCTCTCCTAGTTCCTTTGGGACAACTCGTGTGTAAATTTGGGTAGTGAGGAGCGAAGCGTGACCAAGCAGCTCCTGAATCTGCCTGATGTCTGCTCCGTTGTTCAACAGGTGAGTTGCGTACGAATGGCGAATCATGTGGGACGTCACGGCACCGATCCCTGCGCGCCAAGCCGCAACTTGGACTGCTTTCCTCACGACGTGTGTGGATATCGGTCTTTGATTGAAGGGACAGTAGAGCCTTGATTTCGGTACTTTCCGTTTAAACAAGTTCCAGGCTCTACGCTGGGAACCTGTCTTACTAAGGTAGACCGCTGTTCTCCGCGCGTGGACTTTCCCTCGCCCGTAGTCAATGAAGTATGCGCACCAGCCCCGACCGTTCCACCCAACACATCCTTTTTGTCTAGGGTGCTCCGAAAGAAACAGGTTTCCACTCTTTCGTCCGCGTAGGTATGCCCGAAGAGCAGCCGCCGCGTGTTTTCCAAAAAACACAGTCCGCGCGCTTCCTTTTCCAATAACTCCTATAGTGCGCCGCTCAAAATCCACTTCCTCGACTTGGATTTTCACAAGTTCACCGGCGCGACAGCCCGTGGCGTAAAGTAGCTCGATAACTGCTCGGTCGCGCAGGCTCCTCGTTGAACGAATGATTGCAGCGATCTGCTTTTCACTAAGAACCTTCGGAGGCAATTTCTTCCAGTGCCGACCAATCACGAACCTGGGTACCACAGAATCAACCACCCCTCCCAGGTAGAGGAAGTCGAAAAATCGCCGGAGGGCATACAAATGCCGATTGAAACCTTCTACGGCCACATTTTGCTTCATAACTTCGATTAGAAAGAGGCGTACGTCCATGTGGGAAGCTGATCGAAGTGGCCGATCAGCGAGGAAAGCACAAAACAGAAATGCTACCTTTGTGTAAGCTTGGTATACAGCGCGAGAGAAGCGCATCGCCACCAGCCATTCACCAAATTTTTGAGCTAGTTGTGAATTGGTTTTGTTGAGAATCGGTATCGCGGGGCGTTGTAGGCTAGCGGAGGGGAGCCAATAAGAATCGCGGAACTGGCTGCGCATAGGCACTCCTGAACGGGTAGCGCGTGTGATTGTGGCACAGCGAGAGTATCTTCGGAAAGTGGGAGGGCCCAGATTGACAGCGGCACCAATTTGTGCCCGAAAGAGTTCAATATCTAGCGTTGTTCCGCATTGGTTGTCAATCAGTGGTAGTCGCGATACTCCGGGTAATTCCTACATAGAGACATTCGTCTCATTGCGGGATCTGACGTATGACTCTTAAACTCCCCACCGAAAGCCACAGATCGTCAGATTTTGAGGAACAAGTCCGTGCGATCATCTGTGTACCACAACCGACAGCTTGCAAAACGCTACGACGACTGGATGACCGCGCTCCACTACGCTCAGAACACTAAAACCTATTATCGGAAAGTCTTAGGAAAATTTAATCAGTTCCTCGGGAAGAGATCAACTACTTCAGTCACGCACGTGGAGATTCGTCAGTTTCTGACGCATATTTCCGAATACGGAGCAACACTTGAGACAACCTATCGCTACTTGGGTGTGCTGCGTCGCTTCTACGATTTCTTGAACCTGGGTGGGGTTGTCAGCTACGTTCCCCCGCGGCTGGTACGGATGAAATCGACAAAACCAACAGACCTTCCCTTGCTTACCGAGACACAGGTCAAACGTCTCATCGCAGCAGCACGGACAAAGCGAGAGCGCGCACTTCTGGAATTCGTCTACAGCACGGGATGCCGGATGCATGAGACGACGCGACTAAAGTTGGAAGACGTGGATTTCGAAAGCCGTTCTGTTCGAGTTCACGGAAAGTTTGGAAAAACACGACGTGCTTTCCTGACTCCTAGTGCCTCCGCTGCTCTACGAGCTTATGTTAGAGACCGGACTAGTGGTCTCGTCTTTCAGGACGACAGACCTCCGCAAAGCGCGGGCCTTTCGGCAGTTGATGGGTTCTGGGTCGCAAGGTGGGTTGACTATGGCAAACGGTTTCCTTGCGGGACATTCATCAAAAAACGAGTAAACCTAGGCAGGATCGACTGCATGTCCCCGCAGGATGCTAACGAAAAATTAAAAGCGTTGTTAGTCGGCGTAAATCTTACGCGTCCAAAGCCGGATCGGCCCCTAAGCAGTCCCGCATTAGGGTACATTCTGAATAAAATCGGACTCAGGATTGGATTGAAGAAAATCGGGATTCACATGTTCCGGCGCAGCTTCGCAACGCATCTATACGATCATGGCGTAAATATTGAGATCATTCAGAAGCTCTTGGGGCACGTCTATCTGGGCACGACACTTGCCTATACACGGCTCAGCACCGCCCACATGGCCAAGGCGATTGACCAAAATCATCCTTTGGCAGGAAGCCATGAGCTCTGAACACAAAACGGAAAGATTCACGAACAAGTGCCGCAATCCGAATAACAGGCCGAATCGGTTCACCTCGCATGAACTCGTATTACAGCCTTGGTTTTTGCCGAGACAGAGCCTTCTTGCGATAAGCGCCTTAATCCCGCCTGGCTATCGCAACAAGATGCGTGCGTATTTCGACGATTACGGCTGCATGATCTGCGGTCGTATGGACGTAATCTACGATGCAATTGGGATGTGCATTAGATGTCATCAGACAATTCGAAGGCGGATTAGGCGAAGCGTGAGGCGTCGGATGACGGGGAAACAGGACGATCGAGCTGACTTGTTCATGCTGCGGAGGGCGAAGCTAGCCAAGAAATTACTTGGAAGATTTTCGCCGACTTGGAGGGCAAGGTCATTAAGGCATCGACTGGACACGCCCCTGCCAAATAATCCGATTGATGAAGTTCTCGAATTTCTATCGCCCGTCATTTCTAAAGAACTCGCGCAGATTCCTCATGCAGCAGCACCTTCTGGCGAGGGAGTTTCGTCAAAATCGGTCCGCGATCTTCGGGCGAGAAGACCACATCGGTAGCGAAATTCGGGATTCCGTTGGGATTGATAGGCGTCGGGATCTCATCCACCGGCGGATTGCGTTCGCAACTTGTGTCGATTGACGTTTTTCTCTTCCATATTGGTGGCGAAATCTGACAATTCGGCAAGGGTGCTACAAACTTCTTCAATCTGATCGCTTTGAATGCGGTTGAAGAATGGCAAGGCGATCGCGCGCACGGCGATTTGCTCTGTCACCGGAAGCGTCCCTGGCGTTGCCCAACCTTTGTAGATCGGCTGAAGATGAATCGGCGCGAAGTATCGACCGACGCCAATCCCGCGCATTTGCATTTCCTGCGCGAGCCAGTCCCTTTGAAACTGTGCGAATTGCATTCCCAACCCAACAACATAGACGAACCAACTTATTCTGCCGCACGGCACGTTCATTGGAGGAAGCTTGAATTCCGACTTGCCAGCCAGTATTCGACTGTACTGCTGAGCAATCGCCTCGCGCCGCGTCAGAATTGGCTCGATGCGTCTTAGCTGCTCGACTCCGAGAGCGCAATTGATCTCCGATATCCGATAGTTGTAGCCAAGTTCAGAATGTTGAAACCAACTTTCCGGATTGTCCCTTCCTTGATTGCGAACCTTCCTCACAAATTGTGAAACTTCCAGATTCCGAGTGACTACGACTCCGCCCTCTCCAGTCGTTATTTGCTTGTTGGGATAGAAAGAAAATATCCCAGCATCCCCGAAAGTGCCTACCCTCCGACCGTTGTATTCGGCACCGATCGCTTCACACGCATCCTCGATAACACGGAGGTTGTGACGCCCCGCGATCTCAAGAATAGCTTCGAGGTTTGCTGGACAACCAAATGTATGCACAACGATGATGGCCTTTGTTCGGAAAGTTATTTCCGACTCGATTCGGCTGGGATCCAAATTGAGCGTCTCCGATTCAATATCGACGAAGACCGGGGTTGCCCGTTCGTGGCGAACTGCGTTTGCAACGGCAATGAATGCAAAGGAAGGAATAATTACTTCGTCGCCTTCGCCGATACCGAGCGCACGTAGACATAAATGTAGAGCGCTGGTGCCAGAATTGACGGCGACGGCATCCGAAGCCCCCACGTATGCCGCAATCGCGTGCTCGAACTCTCCTAGTTTGGGTCCCAGGCTCAATCTTGAGGTACGAAGCACGTCACTAACAGCCTTGATATCTTCTTCATTCACGTCTGGAGCTGAGAGGGGGATTCTCATCGTTTCGTCGCGCTGCGAACAAGTTCGGCGGAAAGAATGCGTTGCGATTGACGCTTTAGCAGCAGTTCTTTCGACGGAGGCGCATTGGTTAGCACTCGAACGATCCGCTCTGAAGCATGACCATCCCCGTAGGGGTTCACCATGCCTTCGAGGGACCGTCGAAATTGAGGTGATCGTGCATTTTCGATGGCAGCCACAATGGATTCAACGCTAGGCGCGGCATCTATCACATTCATGGGCCGCTCACGGCCCTGCTGTCTTATGCCGACATTGACGGTAGGAAGTGAATAGGAAGCGCTTTCCATAATTCCACTGCTCGAATTTCCAATCAGCATGTCCACTTGCTGCAACAAGCTCCAATACGTCCGCGGATCAAGGTTCGTAAACACCCGCCCGGACCTACGCGCATCGAGGAACGATTTTGTGCGATTGATAAGCGAGCGACTTCCGGCATCGGCGTTGGGATAGCAAAATATCAATTGCTCTGGCAACGTCTCAAGGGCTGCGAACAACGCGTCCGCCTCCTGAAGAGTATCTTGGGCAATGGTTACGGGATGATAGGAAACGAGCACCGTAGGTTGGTCGAGATCCAATTGGAGGCTGCTTTCAGTTTGCTCTCGGTTTAGTAATTCTGTTCGACGAAGATGATCGAGAGAGGGTGCGCCCGCCCGATGAACCCGCCATTCCTCTTCACCCATGGCGATCAAGCGAAGTCGCGCTCCATGGGTCGAGGTAAAATGAATATGACTCATTTTCGTTAGTGCATTTCTAACCGCGTCGTCGATCGCCCCTTCGGTGATTTCACCTCCTTCAATGTGCACGATTGGGATTCGCAGTGCTAGAGCTACCGATGCAGGAGCCAGCATTTCATACCGATCGGCGATCAACAGAACCAGATCGGGTCGCATATGTCCCAGAAGATCCGCCAGACTTAGCGTGGCATTGCCAATGGTTTTGGCCATTCCGACATCGCTATCCGAGCTAAGCAGGCATTCGATTCGAGCGGCGATTTCGAAGCCGTCTTTTTCGATTTCTTGAATCGTGTTACCAAATTCCGGGGACAGGTGTGAACCCAATGCGATAAGTTTGAGTTCAATATCATCGCGATCTGTTAAGTCTCGCAATGGCCAATACAGGTGCCCGTAATCTGCTCGGGACGTGGTAATTGCAGCGATCGTACGTTTGCTGGCGCTCAAGCTGAAGCTCCTTCCAAAGATCGAAGGACACACTCACTTGGTTCATATTCGGGGAGTATGCAACGAAGAACATCAAGCACTATACCAAGATCGTGTTGATCGACAGCGCTTTTAAGATGCTCCATATAAGTATCGAATCTCTCCGCAGGAATCTCAGTCCCTATCAGGCGCGATAGTCTGGAATCCGTGGTCGATTCCACAAATTCGCTGACAGAAGCAAAATCTTCGGCCATTTTGTCTCCCGGCCGTAAGCCAATGAAGGTTATCGGGATCATCGTCTCGGGATCGCATCCGGCTTCTTTCATCATTCGATGTGCAAGGTCAATGATTTTGACGGGCTCTCCCAAGTCGGGGATCAAAATTCCGGAGCTTCCGGGTAGTTCGGCAGCCATCAGAATCAGGTCGACGGCTTCTGGCAATGCTAAGAAATACCTAGTCGCGTCGGGGTGCGTCACCGTAATCGGACCGCCCGCTAATATCTGTTCAACGAAGATCCTGACGACGCTGCCCTTCGTGCCGAGAACGTTTCCAAGGCGGATCGAACGCATTCGAGTTTCCCCAGTACCCCAACGAACTAGCGCAAGTTCCGCTAGTCGCTTGGACGCTCCCATTATGCTTCGCGGATTGACGGCCTTATCGGTCGACACCATTGTCAACGTTTCAACTCCATGTGCTTGAGCACATTGAGCCAGAATATTCGTGCCCAGCCCATTATTTCGAATGGCGGCAATCGGATTTCTTTCCATCAGTGGGACATGTTTGAAAGCCGCTACGTGGTGAATTACATTCGGTCGGTACTGTTCTAGGATCGCGGAAATCAATCCTTCGTTACAGATATCTCCCACTACCGAAAAAACGGGTATGCCTTTCTGATTGGACGCCAAATCAGTTTCGATTTCGTACAGATTCTGTTCAGAGTGGTCAAGCAATATCAGCAGTTGAGGCCCGTACGAGATGATCGTTTTCGACAATGCGGACCCAATTGAACCCCCGGCTCCCGTCACTAAGACGGTGCTGCCTCGAATCGTCTTATTCATTGATCCGCATGTTCGAGTCAATGTTGAGGAAATAGATCCCCAAGTCTATCAACCGACACAATTCCATTACGCCGCTGCAATTATATGGACTTTGAAGATGGCTAAGCAACGACCACACCCCTCGTAAGCGCGAGATAACTGTTGCGAACAGGAATTATCACCAGCTATCTCAACCTGAGATTGGTGGTGAGAAGAGGATTTCGCAACATCTATCCGAGTATCTGCCGGAGGACGTGCATGAGCAATACTTCCCGTCAGGGAATAACGGCCGAGGGTTCCGTATTATAAGAAACGCGCCAAATAAGGTTCTGCGCGTCGTCCGAGACCAAAAGCGATCCGTCGCGAGCGATTGCGACACCAACCATACGGCCGTAGACCTGTTTGCCGACGGGATCAGGCACAAAACCAGAGAGGAAAGGACGGGGTTCTCCCGACGGGAAACCATCCTGGAAGGGAATGAAAACGACTTGGTAGCCACTTCTAATCTTGCGATTCCACGATCCATGTTCAGCCACGAAAGCTCCGTGCCGATACAACGAGGGAAATTGCGTCGCTTCATAAAAAGCGAATTGAAGGGGTGCGACGTGAGCACCTAGCAGCAGATCGGGAATGATGGCTTTCTCGACTAGATCAGGCCGGGCAGCCACACGATCGTCGATATGAGGCCCAAGATACGCATACGGCCAGCCATAGAAACCGCCCTGAACCACATGGGTGAAAAAATCGGACGGAATGTCCTCGGCTATATCATCCCGCTCATTGACGGTGGCCCAGAGATCGCCGGATGCAGGGCTGAAGGCAATGCCGACGGCATTTCTCAAGCCATTAGCATAGACCCGCATGCCTCCACCATCGGATCGCAACACCAGAATTGCGGCGCGGCGCGGATCCGATTCGATCGAAACGTTCGTTCTTGATCCGACTGATACGAAAAGTTCATTCCCGTCCGGGCTGAAGGCCAGCGAACGAGTCCAATGCTGGTTGTATCCCAATCCGGGCAGGTCAAGGATCGCCTCCGCCTCACCGAGTCTTCGCGAAGTTTCGCGATCATAGTGAAAACGCACGACTCTGTTCGTGAGGGCCACGTAGACAAAGTCTTCGTGAAAAGCGATGCCAAACGGGAGAAGCAGATGATCGGCGAAGATCTCCCGCGATTGAACACGGCCTTTGGAAACGGAAAAGTGCAGCACGATGACCTTTCCGGCTGCGGACTCAGCTACGAACAGGTCGCCGTTTGGCGCAACTGCGAGCCATCGCGGCTCGTCGAAGCCCCCGGCCAGGACGGACGCTGTGAAGCCGGGAGGAAGCCGTGGCTGAAAATCCTTCGGGAGGGGAACAACAATCGGCGGATTATTCGTTCGAAATAATCTCGCGACGAGAAGTGCCCGGTAACCGCGTGGATTGAGAAGTAAGAACAGCGCGCACGCCAATGCTGCCAATAGAAATGCGGCCCAAATCGTTCGTCGCCTGAATTGTTCCTCGTACATTTGGGCTGCCCTTCACTGTTACGAAGTCAGAATAGGGGAAATTGTGCGTCACGAGGACGGACGAGGAATCAGCCGCTTTCCGCGCATCTTACGCCTTCCACCAGACAACTGTCGATAACAGGGATTATCGCTAGCTATCTAAGAATGCGTGAACCGTCCGATTTGAGATGTCGCCACTAATTCGCAACGGCGCAGTATGGCTTTTTTAGATTGCTGATGATAAGAGAAATCATTCAGAACTTGGTCTAGGAGCACGGTGTCGAATCGCGAGTAATCCAAGTTGGAGTGGCCACTATGCGCGGGCCTATTACTTGCGGCACGATTCGAAGATGATGATCAGACACAAGAGAGCCTTCACTCGCGCTGCTAGTTTCAACAGAAGGTTCTGCGCACACCTACGTCTATCGGGAATGATTCACGTAGCTTTCCTCACGAGCATTCTTGTCTGTGCTGTCGAGTGTGTTTCTGAGGCGCAAACAATCCGCGTGGATGCTACCCCCAGCCATATGCTGAACAAGTTCAGCCCCAATTATGCGCTGGGGACGACCGTAGATCGCGTACCTAGCAACGCCACCGATACGTTCTTCTCGCCCGACCAGCTTAAGCAGACCTTCGAGGCTGGATGGGGAGTTGTCAGCTATCGCCAAAACACAGAATTGTTCGTGCAAGCCTGGCACTGGAATCCCGCTGGCATATGGAGCGATCCTTCCGGCAAAGGATATTTCACTGGAGATCCGACGCCCAAAGAAATGATCCGACACTCGTACGGTTATTCGTTACAGCATCGCGGGTTCACCCGCAACGACGGGACGGAATTCGACGGGTATTCACGCTTGGACGACGGCGATTTGCAATCGTACTGGAAAAGCAATCCGTATCTTACTCAGGCATTTACCAGGGAAGAGGACTCGAAGCACCCGCAGTGGGTCGTCATCGAATTGGGAGAGAAGACCAACATAAATGCGGTTCGCATCGCTTGGGCCGATCCATACGCCCGAGTGTACGACGTACAGTATTGGGAAGGTGAAGGCCACGCGATCGCTGAACCTTTGAGGGGTAGATGGAAGCTGTTTCCATCTGGTGCGGTGACGAACGGCAAGGGTGGGACCCCGACGCGGCAGCTCAGTTCGTCTCCGGTTCGCACGAAATTCATCCGCATTTTGATGACACAATCATCGAATACTTGCGATTCGCACGGCGCAAGTGACGGTCGCAACTGTGTTGGTTACGCAATTAAGGAAGTGTATGTCGGGATGATGAATGCTGTGGGGGAATTTCACGATATTCTGCATCACTCAACGGACCAGAATCAGTCGCTCACCTACTGCTCGTCTGTCGATCCGTGGCATGAACCATCCGATCTGTACGTTGCACCTGACCGCATGGAATCCGGCGACCAGCCAGGATTCGATTTGTTTTTTACTAGCGGTATTACGCGTGGTCTTCCTGCCATCGTTCCCGTAGCAATGCTGTACGGAACGCCAGAAGATTCGGCGGCCCAGATGACCTACCTGAAAAAGCGCGGCTACGCGGTTTCATTCATCGAGATGGGAGAGGAACCCGACGGACAGTACATGCAACCCGAAGATTACGCTGCCCTCTACTTACAATGGGCCACGGCACTTCATCGTGTGGATCCGAATTTCAAACTCGGTGGCCCTGTATTTACTGGAGTCGAAGAAGACATCAAGGTATGGCCCGATGCTCAGGGCCGAACCTCGTGGCTGGGCAGGTTTATCGAATATCTTAGGTCGCACGGGCGGCTTGCCGATTTGGCGTTCATGTCCTTCGAGCACTATCCGTATGACGGATGCGAAACGCCTTGGGCCAACATCTACCAGGAGCCATACCTGATCACTCACATCATG
>DATMOO010000336.1:0-2995 GCA_035568275.1 Candidatus Sulfotelmatobacter sp. | reverse complement strand
GGCCCCTGCGGCCCCTGCAGCGAAATCTTCTACGACATGGGCCCCGAAGCCTCCGAAGAAGGCCACACCGACTGCCAATTCCCCTGCGACTGCGGCCGCTACGTCGAAATTTGGAACCTAGTCTTCATGCAATTCAATCGCGACGCCACCGGCACCCTCACGCCGCTCCCCAAGCCCTCGATCGACACCGGCATGGGCCTCGAACGTACCGCCGCCGTCCTCCAAGGCGTCATCTCCAACTACGACACCGATCTCTTCGTTCCGCTTCTCAAGCGGGCCGCTGAGCTTTGCGGCGCAGATTTCAAGGAGGAAGAAGCGCACGAAACTGAAGGTGCTGGAGCAGCATCACTGCGCGTGATTGCTGACCATGCCCGCGCTACAACATTCTTGATTACAGACGGCGTAGTGCCATCCAACGAAGGCCGCGGCTACGTCCTCCGTAAGATCATGCGTAGGGCGATTAGCCACGGCAGTTTGGTTGGCGCCGCCAAGCCTTTCCTGTACGAAATGACACGCACTGTGCGTGACCTGATGGGCGATGCTTACCCTGAACTGCGCGAACCCGCTGCCGCGCGAGTTCCAGACATTGTTCTTGCCGAAGAGAAAAGATTCGCGAATACGCTAGATCGTGGCCAAAGCGAACTCCAGAGGGTATTGACACGTATACCGTTAGAGCGAATGACGAATTTGCTGAGACAGCTTGAGAGTGAAGGGCTCGCCGGAGCGGAGGAACAGTTCGCAAATCGTGGACCAGAAGGGCTAATCGAGTGGGTGCGCGAGTCGCTCGGTGCTGAGAGAGCAGAGCGCCTTAGCCAAGCATGGCGCCACGCTTTTGAGCAGCCCATTCCCGGCGAAGCGATTTTTCCGGTCTACGATACTTATGGATTGCCACGCGACTTTATCGAGGACGTTGCGCGTGATCGCGGACAGCAGTTGGACTGGGCGAGCTTCGACCGCGCTATGGAGGAGCAGAGGACGCGGGCGAGAGCGTCGTGGAAGGGTGGCGGCGGGAAAGAGGCAGTCAGCCCAGCGTACGCGAAGATTGCGGAGACGTTTAAGACGGAGAAGGATTTCTACGAGGCGACTACCGCGAAGGATGCGCGGATTGAGGCGATTCTCACTAAGGGCGGGCCGGTCAATGAGTTGAAGGCTGGCGAATCGGGCGAAGTGGTGCTGGACCGCACCGTGATTTATGCCGAGTCGGGCGGCCAGATGGCCGATACCGGCGCGTTCTATGACAACTCGGGCGCGCAGCTGCTCGCCGAAGTTACCGGCGCGTATTACCCCGTCGCAGGATTGGTGGCGCATCGCGTCAACGCGAAAGAAACTTTGCGCGTCGGGGACCTCGTCTCCGTTGTAGCCGACGCGGAGCGTCACGCGCGGATTATCCGCAACCATTCGGGGACGCATCTTGTGCATGCGGCTCTGCGCAACATACTGGGAACACACGTGAAGCAGGCGGGGTCGCTGAACGCGCCGGAACGCCTGCGCTTCGACTTTTCGCACTTTGCGCACGTGGATGCTGAGGAGTTGAAGGACATCGAGCAGCAGGTGAACGACGAGATTCGCCACAACACGGAAGTGGGAACCGAGATTACTTCGTTGGACAATGCGCTCGCCTCCGGGGCGCTGGCTTTCTTCGGCGACAAATACCCCGAAGCCAACGTCCGTGTGGTGACGATTCCCGACGAGCGCGCGCCTAGGGGCTTTTATTCCAAAGAGTTATGCGGCGGCACGCACGTTCACCGGGTCGGCGATATCGGCGTCCTCAAGATCGTCAGCGAAGGGTCCGTGGCGGCAGGCGTCCGCCGCATAGAGGCGGTCACGGGGATTGGAGCCTTGGAGCACTATGAAAAGCAGGCGCAGATCCTCTCGCAGGTAGCCAGCAAGCTAAACACGAGCGAAGATTCGGTCCTGGCAACGGTCGAAAAGCTCTCCGCCACAGTCAAGCAGCTCGAGAAGGAGCTGGAAGGCCAGAAGCGCAAGGGAGCCCTTGGCCAACTCGACCAGCTGGCGGGCCAAGTCCAGACTGTCAAAGGTGTTAAGCTGATTGCAGCGGAAGTCTCCGGGACGGATAAGGAAAGCCTTAGGCAATTAGTGGACTCTCTCAGACAAAAACTTGGGTCGGGTGTAGTAGCCCTGGGCACCGTCGAAGACGGCAAAGTGGCCCTCATTGCCGGAGTGACCAAGGACCTGACCGCTAAAGTCCATGCTGGCAAGCTGATACAGGCACTGGCAAAAATGGTGGGCGGTTCCGGGGGTGGAAGACCCGATTTGGCGGAGGCTGGCGGAAAGGACACATCCGCCCTAAAAAGTGCCCTAAGTACCATCCCCGCCCTGTTGGATCCGTTGCTATGATGCTTCCCAGCGCCAGAAGCGTGTCCGGCGGGAGACGCTTGCGAGGCTTCAGTTTAGCCACGTCATCTCCCTGCAAGGCACGGCTTCGTAGTCAGCAAGACGAGTCAGCCTCGTCACCGTCTCAGAGGCATCACCTGAAACGGCCGGGCTGCCCCGAACACGATTGTCGTGTCACCCCAACAAGGTGGCATAACACCGTAACGAAGTGGCATCACCGTTGCACAGCCTTCCCTGAGGCCAGATGACGAAACGCACGACAATGACGGCTAGCAGCTATCTGGGAGCAATTGCTTTGTGCGCAGCATCTTACGCGCCTGGAGCGAGCGCCCAGATCGCCAGGACTGTGGATACCAGCGGACGCGAGATGTTTGTGAACGCTGAATCCCCGATTACAGTCAAATTTGCCGTCGCGAAGTCGCGTAAAACCATCTACCTCCCTGCGGAATCTACCTTTATGGGCGCGAACCGACCGGCCATGAGCATCGACCGGGACGGTGCGGAAAAGCTCGTAAAGGAAGCGGCAGAGAGGCACAACGTGGACCCAGCATTGGTCCGCGCGGTGATTGAGACGGAATCGAACTGGAATCCCTCGGCTTATTCCCGCAAGGGGGCAGGCGGACTGATGCAGCTGATTCCG
>DATMOO010000335.1:0-6075 GCA_035568275.1 Candidatus Sulfotelmatobacter sp. | reverse complement strand
AACCTTCGGCGTTCCGTCGATCATTCGTCCAAGTGTTCTCAATACTTCTGGATAGGCGCTGATGTTGTAGGCTTCTGCATTGGCCTTGCTGTCCCACAGACTGATGGCAATCACATCCAGGCTGCCGGGATTTGACAACGTGATTTCGTCCTTGAAGCCCTTCTGCTTACGAAGCAAAGGAAGCGTGTCGTTCTCAAAGGTCCGCGTGTAATCAGAAAACATGTTCGATTTCAGATGAAAAGCGACATTGCGTGCAAACATATTCAACCTCCTAAAGGTTGCAATCGCTAAGATGGAGACAACTTCAGATGGGCTGACTTAGTTCAGGGAACCTGAAAGAGGGGAAGGTGGAAACCACCTCACTTTCAACGTTAGTCCTCTGGAACACTATTGTCAATCTGCCAACACAGACAAACAGCAGGGCGGGCTCTCCTGTAGGATTCGCGACTCCTCTCCCACGGTTGCGACGGTGTAGTCTTGTTCGCGTCGCAGCGTTCCGTGTCTCGCGCGCGGCAACGGAGATCGGAGCTTTCTCCAAATGGGGCGGGCGCAGGCGGCTAATTAAGGTTAGAGAGGAACTTAAGAAGATGTCCGGCGCGGTCCTGAAAGCTCAGCGGGATATGAGATCACAACCGGCCACTCGGACGTCTAAGGCTCGATTCTCTTACTGCCACTTGGTGTCTCATGCAGTTGAGCACTCTTTCCGTCACAGCCGCTCTTCGCCAATAGTTGACGGTATTGCCCGGTTCCTAGTACATGTCTCCCATCCCGCCATGGCCGCCGGCAGGAGAGCCCTTCTTTTCTTCCGTGATGTCTGCGACCAGGGCTTCGGTGGTCAGCATCAACGCCGCAATCGAGCCGGCATTGGTCAATGCGGTACGCACGACCTTGGTCGGATCGAGTACTCCGGCCTTGACCAGGTCTTCGTACTCGCCGGTCAGCGCGTTGTAGCCGAAGTTGTTGTCCTTCGAATTGCTGACCTTGCCCATAACGATGGCGCCTTCTTCGCCGGCGTTCTCGGCGATCTGGCGCAGCGGCTCCTGGAGGGCGCGCTTCACGATGTTGACGCCGATCTGCTCATCTCCCTCGGCCTTCAGCTTGTCGAGGGCGGGGATGCAGCGGGCTAGAGCCACGCCGCCGCCCGGGACGATGCCTTCTTCCACGGCCGCACGGGTCGCGTGCATGGCGTCTTCGACACGAGCCTTCTTCTCTTTCATCTCCGTCTCGGTCGCCGCGCCCACCTTGATCACAGCTACGCCACCAACCAATTTCGCCAACCGCTCCTCCAGTTTCTCGCGGTCGTAATCACTGCTGGTTTTTTCAATCTGGCCGCGAATTTCCTTCACGCGACCTTCGACGTCCGCGTGCTTGCCTCTACCTTCGATGATGGTGGTATTGTCCTTGTCGATGGTGATCTTCTTGGCCTGGCCGAGATCCTCCATCTTCACGACAATGCCCAAACCAAGACCGCAAGGCAGAGCACCAACACGAACTCTAACGCTCCCTTCATTGGACACGATTCTAATGGATAGTTGATGTAAACAGATGACGATTACGCTCATTGAGAAATTGCCAACAGGCGGAAACGATCCGGACGGGTCGCGCGGCAAAGGGGATCTTATGTAGAACTGGCTGTGTTGATGACTTCAGGCATCTGACTAGGTTTGCGCCATCCCAGCGAGTCCGAAGCGCTTAAAACGGCTCTATTGCGCTCGACCCGAACTACGTTCGAGTCCCTTGATTTTTGCCATATTTGCTGCTATGCGCCGAGTGTCCTTGCGCTTACCTGAGCGGTTGCGACGTTTCGGCTTCGTAGTGTAGTGGTTCTTCGACATGTCAGGCTCCTCTGCCCCGTCAGTGTTGCTGATCTACGCCCCGATGGGGAAGGTTACCGGGGTAACGAACGATGCTCTGCGTTCGCTTGCCGCTGTAGACACGCGATTACATTGACGAGGTGGAGGTCATGCAGTAGCTGCCAAACAAATTGCCACTAATCTAAAATTAGGACATGCGGGCGGTAGCGATAAAAAAGGGTAGCCGCGAGAAAACCCTAGGATTCCAAGAGATGGGAACGCTCAGGTGTGACGGTTGCGGCGAGGAATTCTTCATCGGCCACAGTCCACAATCGGTAGACAGGCGAGTTGCAGAAAAGCAAGCAAAGTGGCTTGAAAAGGTATTGGCGGATGAACACGAGCGCGATAGGAAGCACTCCGACCGAATCGAACTACCGGACTAGTTGCTTGAGATGGAACTGATTGTTGGCGAAATCAGGCGTCGATTTCACTACTGACCTACTCTCCGTCTCCTGATGAGCGACGAAGAACCGGGAATTTATGATTCGGTATGGCGTCGTGCTCACCGTGTGTCAGTTCTTGCCGGTCTCCTCCGTGTCGTCCGTCTTGGATGCCATTAACTGGTTCTCCTGTTCCTTCATAGCTGCCTTGAATCCCCGGATCCCATCTCCCAACCCTTTCCCCAGCTCGGGAAGCTTTTTTGGACCAAACACGAGCAAAGCAATGCCGGATTGACCGAGCAGTAGGCGGTCACAACCCTAACCAAAGGCGAACTCGGACTGGAATGGACGGCCCCTACAATCGCATTCGTCGCGAATGTCAGGGGCCACGGCGTTGTCCGAGTCATCGGGTCGTCAACCCGGACTTCGAATTGCAGTTGTTCATGCAATTGTTCTTGGTTATGTGCTCTCTCGGTACTCCCGAACTGTCTATGAGTACATGGGTTGTGCCAACGATCATCCTCTTATACAAGCTGAGCGCATCTTCCGAGCCTTATGGGTCAGTTCTCGGTTCTCATTCTTTCAGCCGATTCTCATATTTCTTCGAAATTCGACGTTCGATACCGAGGTTCATCTCTGGATTTGGCGGCGTTGACCCGATCCGTGTTGCAATGCAGACGTTCGTAGTTGCGCCCTTTTATGCGGGTCTGATAAAGAGCGCCGGGGCAGTTGGGGACACCGGATCTATTGATCAGCCGAAGCATTTTCGAAAGCTATGTACTACTCCCGAACTATTGTTGGGTGAATCAATAGCAAGCCAGGTTCATAAATTGCGAACTGGAGACGGTTCGAATAAAATTGAGCCCAAGAGAGCTTGATTTGCATTCTGAGGTGAACTCAAAAACTATGGCAAAGCGGGGCAGACCTAGCAAGAATGGCCAGATACCATGGACGGTGCCTATGAGGGAGGCATATGCCCTATACGGCTATAACGAGGCAATGAAAGCGGGGGAAAAGCATGATGAAGCAGTGAGGCAGGCAGCAAGCCATGTTCGAGAAAATCTGCCTGGCATACCATGCTCCGGGACGGAAGTGCGAAGAATTTTGGCGAGATGGCGACCACGTAATTCTCCGTTTGGTTGGGTAGTCAGCAAGCCAGATCCGGAGGATAAGGCGCTCACTCTCGGACTGCCGGGAATTAAGCCCTTGTTGCTTGTAGCATGGGGGAGATATCCAACTTACTCACGCCACAATGCAGCCGCAACTATCGTTCGAACAGGGTGATAGAGACCGGTCATCTTTTTTTCAGAGGGTAGTTCGAATCTTGGCAGCGGGACCACTCTGCGACTTCTGATTTATCTGGACTCGAAAACCACTTCACTCCTTCGGCGATCTGCCACAGAATCGCTGTTGTGACGCAGCAACCCCAAGAATACAGCAAAGACTCTCAAACCAGCCCTGATCTACATCCGAGACTGGACCCGCGGGTGGTCACAGTCTCGATCTCGGATCTGAAACTCAATCCCGACAACCCCCGGGTTCACAGGCAATCCCAAATCAGAAAGCTCGCCAAGAGCATTCAACGCTGCGGGTTCACTCAACCAGTCTTAATCGATGAGAACCGGCGGGTTATCGCCGGGCACGGCCGTATTGCGGCTGCGAAGCTCCTGAGCTTAAACGATGTCCCTACGATTTGCATTCCTCATCTCTCCGAACCTCAGTTTCGTGCGCTCTCGATCGCCGACAATCGCCTCGCCCAGCAAGCCACGTGGAACAAGAAAATGCTTGCCAAGGAGTTGAAGGCGCTTTCGGAGGTCGAACTGAATTTTGACCTTGAACTAACGGGCTTCGAGATCAAGGAAATCGATTTATTGATTGAGGGACTGTCACCGGCACGCGAAGAAGCTCCGGATTCGCTTGCGACCAATGAGGTGATGCCGGTCAGCAGACCCGGGGATGTGTGGAGGGCAGGCAAACATCGACTCTACTGCGGCGATGCGTTGGACGAGACGAGTTTCTCGTGCTTGATGGAAGGGCAGAAAGCTGATGTCGTGTTCGTTGATCCGCCGTATCAAACAGAAAGTAACAACGTCGCGTCCGATTCGGGCAAGGCCAATGATCCGAAGAATCCGCCCGGTGGAAGCATCGAGCCTCAGTTCGAATCGTTGACGCAAACATGCAGACTCCTCACAAGGCACTCGGTAAAAGGCTCTGTCCACTATGTGTTCACGGACTGGCGATATATCGAAGAAGTGCTAGTTGCAACCAATAGCATTTATTCAGACCTCACGGATTTGTGTGTATGGAACAAGGGCTTACGTCAGGCCGGCAGATTGTATGCCGCACAGCATGAATTGGTTTTCGTTTTCAGGAATGGCACCGCTTCGCTCTCGAGTGATCTTCAATCGTCCCCAGCAACCAGCCGTCGGGCAAACGTCTGGGAATATCGTGGTTTGGAAAAACCGGTCTCACTGGTAGGTGATGCGATTGATGACAGCACGGTCCCCGGACAAATTGTGCTCGATCCATTCGTGGGTAGGGGCACTACCTTGATTGCGGCCGAGAAAACCGATCGAATCTGTTACGGAATGGAGATTTGCCCTCGCAAAATGGATGCGGCTCTCCGTCGCTGGCAAAAGCTCACCGGAGTCAACGCAATTCGCTCCAGTTCAAAACGTACCTTGAACCCTTGAACGACATTCAAAAGGAGTCTTCCCATGTCAGACAGTGAAAGGGACGAAACGACAAACGTTGAACTGGTGGGCTACGGTCGACCGCCCCTAGCAACTCGCTTCAAGAAGGGACAGTCCGGTAATCCCAACGGGCGCCCTCGAGGAATTCTTAACTTTACTACCACGCTTCGCAAAGCCATGCGCGAAAGGGTGGTTATCAACGAACATGGCAAACGGAAATTGGTGACGAAACTTGAAGCCGCGGTCAAGCAACTTGTGAACCAGGCCGCCTCTGGAAACCAACGGGCTGGTCGGTTCCTCTTTGAACTGGCTCAGCAGATTGATAAGACCGAAGATCAGGCAATGGATACGGCTGCTCCTTTTTCTGAAATAGACACAGAGGTTATCCAAGAGCTCTTGAATCGATTTCAATCCCAGGAACCAGGGTCGGAATCAGAATCAGAACAGCAAACGGAGGTCGAACACCAAGATGATCAGCGCAGCTGAATACCGCGCGTTTACGCGCCAAGATTTGAACACTTTCATCCATCGGAGTTTTCGAGAACTGAACCCTCGTGCCAAGTTTCTTAGCAATTGGCACACTGAGTTGATCGCAACCAAGCTGGAAGCTTGTCTACGTGGGGAAATACTTCGTCTGATCATTAACGTGCCCCCGAGATTCTTAAAATCTCACTGCGCAGCCGTCGCCTTTCCAGCATTTGTCCTGGGACATAACCCAAGCGCGCAAATCATCTGCGCCAGTTACGGACAAGATTTGGCCAACAAGCATTCGATCGATTGTCGAACTCTAATGTCCGGTGCCTGGTATAAGAGCGTGTTTCCCACTCGTCTCTCCCCACACAAGCAGTCGGTTCAGGAGTTCACGACGACGCAGAATGGGTTTCGGCTGGCAACTTCGGTGGGAGGCGTCCTAACCGGCCGTGGAGCGGACTTCATCATTCTCGACGATCCACTCAAGCCCGACGAAGCCCTCTCAGAATCTCAGCGTGAAGCCGTCAATCAGTGGTACGACCACACCTTGTACAGTCGACTAAATGACAAGCGAGTCGGATGCATCATCATCATCATGCAGCGCCTGCACGAGGACGACCTGGTGGGACATGTACTCGAGCAGGAAGGTTGGGAGCATGTGCGGTTACCTGCGATTGC
>DATMOO010000334.1:0-4250 GCA_035568275.1 Candidatus Sulfotelmatobacter sp. | reverse complement strand
GAGGTGATGGGCGAGAACATCGACTCCCTGACCATCTCTCTCAATGCCGGGGCGACAATACAGGGCAGGATCAGGGTCGACGGCGCAAGTTCCGTAATGCTCGACCGCGTCGGATTGGCGCTGACGCCCGTCGACGAAGATGGGCAAATGGGCGGTCATGGCGACGTGAAGAAAGACGGGAGCTTCGAAATCAAATCGGTCCACGACGGCAATTACGCAGTCCATGTGTGGGGGCTCGACCGCGACGCATACCTGAAGTCACTGCGGCGCGGCCCGGATGATCTCTTGGAAAAAGGTCTGCAGGTCGAAGGAGGCTCCCCTGGGAAAATCGAGGTGATCATCGGTTCAGATGGAGCTCAACTGGACGGCTCTGTTACAGATAACGAAGGACCTGTCATCGGGGCACGTGTGCGGCTTGTCCCTGATCCGTTGACAGCTTACAACCATCTCCGCATCCAACGTGCTACGACAGATCAACTGGGTCATTTCTCGCTGACTGATATACCGCCCGGAAAATACAAGGTAACTGCAAGACCCATGGCGCCTTCCGAAACCGCCGCCTACAAAGCGGAACCGCAAGCCATCACACTTTCTGAAAACGATCACAAGACGACACAGTTAAAACTTGAGAAACCGCAGGAATAAACTGTCGCAGGCGATTGCGCTCGCTACCGTGTGGGCAGGGTTTTAAGCGCAATCGGGATGTTTCGCCAATCATCTTTCGGAAGCGCTGGCCCTTTCTGCCAAACTGATTGCGTCTTGCGCAGCAGCTTCCAAGGGATGAGGCTTCATTTGGTAAACATGCGCAGCGGATAAGGCCAATAGCAGTTGGGCAGCCCGCCGCATCTGGTATTCACGCAACCGGTCCCCGATAGCATAATCTGATGTGCCGAGGAACTCGTGTAGGTAATGCCACAGAAATTGACGAAGTTCATCGACTGCTGCTTTGAAAGCGACCAGTTCATTAGATGCTTCGCCTTCGAACAATGCAGAGGAAAGTTCAGTGGGTTGGGTCGCAGCACGTTTATTTAGCTCGTCACGTACGAGGTAGAGTTCTTCAGTAATCGATCGAATACGCGTGAAGGTTTTGTCCATCGGGCAGTCACCCCCTACTCGTTAGGAATCTCTCCTGCAATGACTCTGTCGGCCTCGGCGAGCAACACTCGGAAGGTTCTTAGAAGAGCACGTCTGCTTTCCGGGTCGGCGTTGTTTCTCAACGTTTTGCTTAACGTCGCTAACTGCTCAGCAACTGCCTGGAGGCTTGCGGAAGTGTCGCTCATCATTTCGAGGAATATTCGTCGGAATCATACCGTGGCAATAGGGTAGCGTTGGATACCCTACATTCCTTACCCCAAAAGTGCCATATCGTTGATTAGTAAGATCCACTGATGCCCTCATTCAGGGGTTTTGAGCGTTGTCGGGATTTTGCGCCAATTGACCGCACTAGATTCCCTTTGTTATACCTCCCTATTCAGGCTCGGCGGTCGATGGAGGTTTCTATGTCGTCTCCGACTCGCGTTCTTTCTGTTCTGTTCCTTTCGCACAAGCTGCAAATCCGTTCTCTGTTGTTGGCGGTCACATTGGCAGGCTGCGTTCCTTGCGCGCCTGGCGCGAACCATTCCCACTCCGTGACCTCGGACGGGGCTTCCTCGGTCGACCAAGCCGTGCGCACATTCATGCAAACCGTCGCCCATTCCGTCACCCAGGATGGCCCCATGGCTTGGATCAAATACTTCGATACGAGTCCCGCATTCTTTATGGCCGTCAATGGCCAGATAGCCTTCCCCACTACCGCTGCTGCACAGGAAGGTACTCGCACGTTTGCCCAAACCATCCGTCACATTGAATTGAAGTGGGGAGATGATTTGCGTGTCGATCCGCTCACCAACGAGTTCGTCGTGGTCGCGGTCTCGTGGCGCGAGACCCAAGTCGACACCGCCGGGCACAGCGTTACCGAAACGGGATACTTTACCGGACTTGTGGAGTATCGCGAGGGACGATGGCAGTTCCGCGACGCTCACTGGTCATCACCCGTTTCCTCCCACTAGTACCCCAGATAAACTATTTGGATTTGCAAGAGAGGTAAACGTTGCAATCAGGCGTGGCTGTTGAAAAACTCATTCGCCGAGAAATGACCGAAAAAACTTTGCTCCAGGATGCCCTAGAAATAATCTTTTTGATTTTCTGAGCATTTTGTATCCCACACATTTTGGCTGTTGGGAAGGAAACCGGACTTTTTCAACAGCCACAGGCCATTGCACTCAAAACCCCACAGGACACGACGAGTGAAAATGGGGATGTTATGTCAATTGCCCCCGAGGCCAACAACCCCGCAATCAAATCGAACCGCCATGACAGCTAGTTTCTTCACGGATTTGGAACTCTTGGCACCCTCTTTTCATGGAGTGAGTGTAAAATCGTGCTGACCCTTCAGAACTCCCGTTCCTCTAAAACCTTGACCGACGCGATCAGCATCAACGCGGCGACGGCCAAACATGCTACCGTGCCCTTCCACGGAAATGGTCCCGAAAGAAGATACGTATTTCGATCAAGGTAAAAATCGCCCGATACGAAGCGCCAAAGATTGAGGTCGCGGAGCCAAAGATCAAATAGAATCATCGTCAAGAATACCAATCCGAATGCGACAGCCGGAGCCGTGTATTCCCCTTCCAGTAATGAAGAAACGAGCACTGCCATCGCGAAATAGACCAGGCCTCCACTGACCAGTAAGAGCGCATAGAATCGAGCCTGTTGAAATTGAATCGGCATCCCGCTAGCAAAGGAAACCAGGAAGATAGCCCCCCATGGCACGACTCCCAAGGTGATCGCTTCAAGAACGCCTATCGCGACTCGCACGCCCAGCAGATGCGCACGACTTACTGGAAGACTCAGTGTTAGTGATGACGAACCGTTCGCCTTTTCACGGACGAGTCCACCCATTCCCAGAAGGACAACCGAAATAATCCATATGATTACGAGATACTGGTGAGCAACAAGCATTAAACGGTGAAAATCTACTCTCCACTCAGGGCGAAGGTATCCTTGAGTATAGTGAATGAATACAGCGCAGAATCCGGTCACGACTATCAAACAAGTTAAGAATCTGGAGCGAGTCTCAAGCCAACCCTTGTACCAGAGCACGATTCAATTCTCCTTTACCGTCTCAAGGAAGATGTCCCGCAATCCCACCGGTGCAACCTCGACAGAAACCGCATTGAGATCATGTGCTCGCTCAACCACGGCCTCCGCATTCATGCTGGCAAGGATGCTCAGTGCATTCCCACTTATTCGGATTCTCTCGACGCCCGCGATGCGGAACTCCTGCTCGGGGGGCGGGAACCGAAAAGCCAAGTCAATCCGTCGATAGGATTGCAGCAATCGGTCGAGGGAAGCATTCACCAGGAGTCGGCCATTGTCGAGAATGCAGACATGATCTGCGACGCGCTCAACTTCGGCAATCTGATGCGAAGAAAAGAAAATGGAGACGCCCTCTGCCGACTGTGCAACCAAAGTCTGGAGGAGATGCTCGATACCTACCGGATCAAGCCCTTCGCTCGGCTCGTCCAAAATCAGCAACTCAGGGCGGCGAGCGAACGCTAGCAGCAAGGCGAGTTTGGTCCGCATTCCCTTGGAAAGCGATTTCACCTTCCGCTTGTTAGGTAATCTGTATTCGCTGAGGAGCTTGGTGGCGACATCCGCGCGCCAGTCGGAGTAGAACGAACTCGCAAAGCGCACCGTTTGCTCGACAGTCATGTAACTGTAAAGGGGCTTGTTCTCCGCAACGTAAGCAACTTTTCGCCGCATTTCGCGGTTTTCTTCAGCATTTGCAATGCGCTTTCCGAGCACTGTCCCCTCACCGCAAGTGGGCCGGATCATGCCAAGCAGCATTTTGATCGTGGTGCTCTTGCCAGCACCATTTTGACCTAGAAAAGCTGTAATGCGGTTCGGTTCGACCGAGAGATTTAGTCCGTGGACGGCCATTACGGTGCCGTACGATTTTGTAAGATCGTGGGTCAGAATTACGGGTGTGTTCCTCATCACTTCCTCACGACCTCGGCCGGATAAAGTAACTCGGCCTCGAAAGCTCGCCTGATCTCCTCATCCATAAGCCCGTGCTCCCGCAGTTGCTCGATCAATTCGCGAAGTCGTCGCCGGGCAACCTGCACGTGGTCTGTTAGGGATCGGGTTCGGCGCTTTAATGTGAGGAACGCTCCAGACCCTTGCCGCAGTTCAAGAATTCCTTCGTGTTC
>DATMOO010000333.1:0-28210 GCA_035568275.1 Candidatus Sulfotelmatobacter sp. | reverse complement strand
GGTTAGGGCTCGGTTCCGGTATTGATCTGCACCAAACTGGAGCAGGCAATCCCTTCTGTCTTCGCTGTGGACAAGTGGGGTGTGCTGAGGGTAGACAGAACCCCTACTGTACCTTCCTTAGAAAGCCCGGTGAACGTCTTGGTGATGGACTTCGGTGGGGTCGTGTTTGGCTGCGTTGGCTGCGACACTGAGAACAAGGACTGCATGGTGTCTAGGCTCGTCCCCTGGGGGTCAGCATAGGTCAGCCAAGCGCTCCAGTTGGCAGCTGTTCCCAAGCTGTTCCCAACAGTGAATTTCATGGTTAGAGTGCTGGTGGTTGCGTTGTAGCTGAGGGTGTCCGTTAGGGTACAAGACGGGAACGTCACGGGGGGGCACGTGCCGGCTAGGCACGAGACTTCCAGATTGTAGGTAGCGGTCGAGTCGTTGCCGGCTACGGAAAGGAACGCCATGTTGGTGCCGGCCTCGGCGCTAGTCGGCGTGAAGTCGATCTGGACGATGTTTATGCCGGCCCCGATGATGGTGCATCCTGATCCGGCCGTGGTGAAGTCGGAGAAATACACGGTCATGCACAGATTGGAGTTCGCGCTGGTCATAGTGGCGGTCACGCGGTATGTGCCGGTTGTAGCGGACGGGAACGTGAAGGCATCCGAGTCTGTCAGCGGAGTGATATCAGCGGCGACCGATTGTCCGAGCTTGGGGACTAGTTGCGCGTCTTTGGGAAACGGGAAGAGACGTTCTAGCGACACGCCGTAGTTGAGCGTGGCACTAGAAGTCTCAGTTATGTCCATGGTGTAGGTGCCAGTTGCAGTCAGCTTCTGGTCGGTCACGACGGAGACCACGCCGGCGCCAACAATGGTGCACCCGGAGAAGATCTGCACCCTGCTGGGATTGAAGAGTGTCAAACACACGGGGCAGCGCCGTTTATCGCCACAGCAAGCTGGTAGGTCTCACCGGTCGTTCCGCTGAACACAAAGGAATCCACGTCTCCGTCAGTGTTGAGTTTACAGTTGGAACCTGAAAAGGTCTCGCCCGGGGCGATGGGCGTTGAGGTAGGCTCAACGGGACAGTTTGCATAGCTGTCAGCCAGCGCGCCTCGTGGGACGAGCAGGAGCCCGAAAAGCAGAAGGACGCGCCGGATGTTGTTTGATATTCGCATGATGTTCCTCCTTGATACCGGGCGCGGCCCCGCGAGTTAAATGGCTGAAAGATGGAAGACCGCGAGAGCGACAACCCCCTTGCCTCATGCGTATTACCGGTCCCGCATTCCCTTCCAGACCGTAGAAGGGGAGTTGTTTGCCGACAAGTGCAGCGCCAGTCGCCGGAGTGGAATCTCCTAACAATTCGCTGCGACTCTGGCGTTCTTGAGTCCGCTTCAATGGCTTGGAGGTGCCCGAGCGTGACATCCTGGTTTCATCGGACGACGCCTTTTTGCTGGACGTGCGGGGCCGACGGGATATGCCTGCTTGTGGGTCGGTTGGCCTGGGAAAAGGTAGGTCGCTGAACAACGCGAGATGTTGGAGAGCGGCTGGGTCTCCCAAGCCGGTGTGAATTATCCTCCCACAGAAAAGGCTGAGTCAACCGGAAAGTGGCTAAGCTAAAACGGGATTGTCTTGGGGACAAGGACAGTGGTTTTCTATCAACGTTGCAAAACGACTGGCCTTCCACAGCGACTTGGGTTGTCAATTTGCGAAATCAGTTGGCGTAGTAAGGCGTTAACACTCAAATTTCGACTTCTTTCGGCTAACTCCACATCTTTTCGTTTTCTGGAGAGTCGTCGAGCATTTCCCCTCCCTCGCTCACACGCACGCGCGTACGCACGAGCCATCACGCACGCACGGGCCGGGCACCGGCCCCCGGTCCAGAGTCAAAACCGGTCGATTCCAGGGGTGGAGCCGTTTTTCCCGTCGCCACAACCTACCCGTCAATCGCACTGAAGAATTAATGCGCTTGCTTAACATTGGGATCAGCGTCTGGTCGTCGGGGCCTGAGGACAAAGACGTGGTAGGTTGCAGCGTCCCAGGCGTTGTGAATGCCGATGAAGAGCAGCAGCAACGCCGCAGCGGCGACACCGAACATTGCTCCTCGTGGGTGGGCGCGAGCCACGCAAGCTGTTGCTGCGAGCGTCGAATACGAAGCGAATGGCAGCAGAACGTGACACATCCAATCCTCGAAAACGGGCTGGTAGACGGTTTGCACCCGCAGACGTCGAGCGATGATCAGGGCATACGCAACTCCACCGAGACCCAGCAGTCCCCAACACACGGCTGCCGCGCCAATCCCGTACCATGGAGCGCATAGGGCCGCCGCAAGAAAGAGTACGGCTCCGAAATGAACAATGTTGGGAGTCGCGAATGCATTGCCGGCCTGCGCCTGGCCGGGCGTGCGGGGCAAATCAGCGACGAGGGCCATGACGACGAACTGCAATCCGATCAGCGCGCCGGCAGACGATCCCACGATGACATAGAAGTTCTGCCAACCGCCGAATGGTGTCATGCCTGTCACACTGAATTGGGTCACGCCCACAGCCGCGTTTCCTGACGTAATCTGGCGATGTCTCTGGTGGGCGCACTGCCAAAGAAGCGCCTGTATTCCCGGCTGAACTGCGAAGCGCTTAGATAGCCCACGCGCTGGCTCGCGGTCCCGGCGTCCATCATCGTCGACAACATCAAACGCCGTGCCTCCTGCAAGCGCAGCACCTTTTGATAGTGCAGCGGGCTCATCGACGTGACCGACTTGAAGTGCTCATGGAACGACGAAACACTCATGTGCACCAACTCGGCGAGCGCTTCGACCTTCATGGGTTGAGAGAAGTTTTCTCGCAGCCAGGAAATCGCCTTCTCAATTCGTTGCACGCTGGACTCGGCAAAGCCCATTTGAGCCACGCGCACGCCAATGGGGCTGCGCAGGAGGCGGATCAGAATCTCATCCATCACCAGCGGAGCCAGGAGTTCAGCATCGCCTGGCTGCGGCAGGCATTCCATCAACCTTGTGGCGGCGTTGACAACGCAGTCCTCGACCGGAGTGACGTAAACCGCGATTCTCTCCTGAGCCTGAGGCAGGCCATGCGGAAACACCTTCAAGGCCAGCTCGGCAATCTTGTGCGGGTCGAGGTCCAGCTTGAGTGCAAGGTACGGCTCGGCATGGCTAGCCTGCGTGACCTGGGCAGCCACTGGTAACGCCACCGAAAATACGATCATGCGCGTGGCATCGTACTCGTACACATCCTGTCCGACGATAAAGGTCTTCGCTCCCTGCGTAGCGATGCATAACGAGGGCAAGCTGAGAGCATGCACACACTCTTGATTCATGCGCGAGAAACGAATGGCGCGCACGCCAGGGACACGCAGATCGAAACTGCCGTCGTGCGGGGCATAGGCGGCGATCAGGCGGCCCAACTGCGCGAGGTCTGCTTGGCTCGGCCCGTCTGCTCTGGTCGGTTTTCGGAAAGGCGCGATTTTGCCGTTTGTTTTCACGACTTCGAGCATACTTCTTTTTGTCGCCGTTTTATTAGGGATCATTGGACTCCACTCCACACCATCCGGTGAAACAATTTATCCATCGCGTCAGCCGATTCGTTTTCGCCGCGATCCAGCCACCATCGCAGTAACGACAGCAGGCTTCCCGCCAATGCCGAAGCGCGCGCATTCAGTTCACGCGGGGAAAGTTTCGCGAGACGCCCGGATTCGATTAGGCGCTGCTCGATGCCGCGCGCGAAGTAGCCTTGCGCAAGATCGAAGAAATCATTCAGGCGGCCCGAGGTGGCGAGGGCCCGGTAGAACCTGTTTTGCTGGCCAATGTGTGCGAACAACTCGGAGACCGGGACAACCCGGTTCGACTTTTCTTTTCGAACGCTGAGCGCCGTGCTCTGGATTTCCAGGAATCTTTCTAACTGACTCAGAAGCAGGTCATCGGTGTTGCGGAAGTGAAGATAAAAAGTCGAACGGCCGACCGAGGCGCGATCCAGAACCTCCTGAACAGTCACCTGATCAATGGGCTTCTCCACAATCAATTCCAGCAGAGCCATGCCAAGCCGCTCGTGCGTACGCCGGACGCGCTGATCGAGGTTGCGACGCCGCATGCTTCGATGTTTCCTCGGAGCGGCAGGTTCTTGCAACTTGGATTGCGCATTCCTGGACATCGACCACCTCTTTGTTCAGCAACTCAAAATCGTACTCGACCCTCGCTGGTTTCTGCGGCTACATTGCCGACTGTGGGGCAAAGGAGAAACATGATGACTCGCATTCGCCTAATCGCACTCGCGACCTTATTAACGCTCACTCTCACGGTAGCCGCGCAACAGGCTAACGCCGGCGGGGGCGGTCCGGCCAAAGGCTTGCCCGGTGGCGATCACGCCGTCGTGCCTGCCGCCGAAGTACAACTCAAATTTCTCACTGAGAAGCTTGATCTCAACAGCGAACAGCAGGAAAAAATGAATCCGATCCTGCAGGAGCTGCACGATACCACGATGAAGCTTGTGCAAGACCACAGCATGCCGCACCAAGAGTACGTCAGCAAACTGCGGGACGCACGCTACGGAGCGGATAAAAAGATCCGCGCGATTCTGATCGACGAGCAGAAGAAGAAGCTCGATCAGGTCGAACAGGAGCCACATCCCGAGTTACACGGCAACGTAACCGACGCCAAGAACTAACGAACGTTCGCCGACAGGTTGATCTTGTGGTAAGCGTCAGCCGTATCGGAAAAAGATCCTTTACGGCTGACGCTCGATTACGTCTTCAAAACGGCCTGCACATAAGCCGGTTTCATCGGAAGCCGCCGCATGATCTTTCCCGTCGCATCGTGCAAGGCCGCTGCGATGGCTGGGGCAGCGAGCGCATTCGCCGCCTCCGAGCCTCCACCGTATGCGCCGACCTTCGGATTGTGGAGCAGCACGACTTTGATCTGAGGAATATCAGCCATCGTCGGGATGGGATAGGAACTCCAGTCCTCCGTGGTGATTCCGCTCTCATCAAACATCACTTCCTCAAAGAGCGCGTGGCCGATTCCCATGACCGCGCCGCCTTCGACGTTCCGCTTCAATTGCATCGGGTTCACAACAATGCCGGGATCGACCGCGACGGTGTATTTCTCTACGACGATCGCACCCGTACTGGGAGTGACGGCGATCTGGCATACGCAAGCCCAGTAGGTTCCGCTGCGCAACATCAGCGAGACTCCGCGCCCTCGCACCGGCGTCGATCCGGTAGAGAGAGCATCGGGCGGCGTCGACGGGCGCGTGTCCCAACCAGACGCCTCGCGGACCGCTTTCAGCACACCGATGGCTCGCTCTTCGCTTGCGTGGTCGATTCGGAACTGGATGGCGTCCGCGCCTGCAAGCGCAGCCGCCTCGCTGATCGCGAGTTCGCGCGGATAGTTCTGCTGGAACTGACCCGGCGTGCGCATGCTGTGATCGCGTAGACCCACCGCGAGAGGCGAAGCCTTCTGTCCCACCTGAAAGGTGCCGTAGCCGCTCTCCATCACGTTGGGAACGGGAGCGTACACCCACGGATCTTCAAGGCCGTTAACAGTGGAAGTTACACCACCGGAGTGGACATCGGGGGCAGACATGGTAGGTAGTCCAGCGAGGACCGCCCCGACCGGCCGATCATCCTGCATAGCAGGCATGTAATGGTCGATTTGATACGCGGCCATTTTGCCCTTTTCATCGATGGCAATTTGAACGTCGGAGAAAGCGGCAGCCGCTTGCGTGGACCACTGCATATCGTCGGCGCGCGTCCACTGTACGCGCACCGGCTTGCCCACTGCTTGCGACAAGAGCACCGCCTCGTCTTCCGCGCCGGAGTTGCCGCCGTTCGACCTGCCGTAATGCCCAGGTCCGGGATACGAATGCACGATCACATGATCAGGCGTGGTGCCAAGCATGGTCGCAATTTCGCCGCGCAGCGCCTGCGGATTCTGGTTGTGCACGTAGATGTGCACAGTGCCGTCAGACTTGACGTCGGCGACAGCCATGGACGGGCCAATCGGCGCGTGCTTCATGTAAGACAACTGATAGGTGGCCGCGTGCTTCTTGTGAGCCGAGGACAGCACGGGGCCTACATCGCCCTTCGACGATTTACTCTTCTCGACGGGGGCGGACTTCCAATCAGCTTCTTCGCGAAGATGCTGGTAGAGTTTTGCGTTCCCCGGCAGTCCCTTCCACTCCGTCCATTTCGTCCCGGCAGCAACCTGATCGGCTGCCTGGATCGCTTCCCACTCGGTAGGCGCAACCACTCCGACGAGATTGCCTTTTACGATCACTTGAGACTTCGGAAACTTGGTCTTGTCCACTGAACCGGCAGACAAAAGAGTCGAGCCGAGCGTCTTCGGATGCACCACCCGCGCGTGCAACATCCCCGGCAGACGCACATCGGTCGCCCACGTTTCCTTCGCAGCCACTTTCGTGCTGATAATGGAATTCTTGAACGACTTACCGATGATCGTGTACTCGCTCACCGGCTTCATCGGCGGGTTGCCCTCGATGGTCAACCCCATGATCCCGGTAAGGTCGCCCCTGACTGGAATCGTGAGTTTCAACTGCTGGTTCTTGACCAGATCACCGTAGGAAATGCTCTTACCGCCTCCCGAGACGACACCGTCCTCCACGGAAATCTTATCCTTTGGCACGCCCATTTTTTCTGACGCGAGGTCGAGCAAAGCCTGGTAAGTATAGGCAGCCGCCTTGCGGATATTCGGCGTTCCATGGCCGAGGAAATCGAAGGCCCCGCTGCCATCCGGGGTGAGATCCGTGTGTCCAGATACTACTGTAGTGATCGCTTCAAAGGGCACGCTCAGCTCTTCGGCCACAATCTGCCGGTACGCGGTAAAGGTTGAACCCTGTCCGAAGTCGCTCTTACCGGTGCGAATCAGAACGGTGTTGTCCGGGTGAATCTCAATCCACGAACCAGGAAGCGTCGGATCGAGCGAGTTCTTGAATGTAGTTGGTTTCGCGCTGTCGCCTTTCAGAAACTCGGGGCCAGCGAAGCTGAACCCCACGACGAGGATGCCACCCGCTTTTATGAATCCACGTCGCGATAGCGTCGGTCCGAAAACACTGGCTGGTTTTTCGCTCATGGTTGCCATCGCTTACCTCCCTTTCGCCATAATCGTGGCGGCATGTTGTACAGCTTCAATGATGGCTACGTACGTTCCGCAGCGGCACAGATTGGGCGACACTCCAGACGTGGTGAAAGCCTCTCTAATCTGCGCTAAGGTCGGTTTCGGATTGCTTTCGAGCAGTTCCGTTGCCTTGATCATCATCCCGTTCTGGCAGAAGCCGCACTGCGGAGTCTGCTCCTCGATCCAGGCTTGCTGCACCGGGTGAAGCGTCTTCTTGGCTTCCGCGGCCGAGAGGCCTTTTTGCTTGGCCCATCGCGATGGCAGACCCTCGAGCGTGACGATTTCCTGGTTGGCGACGCTCGCGACGGGCGTAACACACGACCGCGCTTCCTTGCCGTCGATCAGGACGGAACACGCTCCGCACTGTGCGAGCCCGCAGCCGAACTGCGGACCGATCAATTCCAGATCGTTGCGCAACACATACAATAGCGGAGTGTCGTCAGGCGCTTTTACCTCGTGCCGGACTCCATTCACATTCAGCGTAACCATTGAGAACCCCCTTCCAAACTTTCCGAGTTCGGATAACTCTTTGCTAAAAAAGCCTGTTTCAAATCGGACCCCAGTCCGTTATGGCAAGAGTTCGTTTGGGCTTGTATCGGACATCTTAACTCGCCGATCGTGATGACGCACGATCAACCGATCTGAGCCACGACGGCAACGTCAAACTTTGAATAGTATTTCTTCACATCGGTCCCGTACTTGCCGCGGAATTTATCGACCACAGACGCAACCTGCGCGGCATCAGTGATGGGAGCGGCCTGAAGTTCAGCCTCTTCGCCCCGCGCATCGATCCGAATCGACGGGTTCTTGACCACATTCTTGTACCACTGCGTGTCGGACCCCTTCACCGGCAGGAGGTAAACCTTGTCTCCCTCAGAAACGAACCAGACCGGATTCGAAATGGTGCACCCAGATTTTCTGCCGGTCACACTGACGTTGATCTCGCGAGATCGAGAAAGCCGGTCTTTCAGAGCATTGCTCCCTTTTTCCATGCGAATTCCTCACCAACTCTAACGTGAAGTTTCTCACTCTCGCGCTTTCGAGAACATGATTGACTCAGCGCCCCACCAGTTTCTGCAGCTCCTCCGGATATCGCGCGCCTTGCACCGCGATTTTTGAGGTTGCGACATCGAGCTGCCGGAGATCCTCGGGTGTAAGTTCGACGGCAGCGGCTCCAATGTTCTCTTCCAGTCGATGCAGCTTGGTTGTACCCGGAATCGGAACAATCCACGGCTTCTGCGCCAGCAGCCACGCGAGAGCGATCTGCGCAGGCGTAGCCTTCTTCTGCTGCGCGAACTTGCCAATCAAATCGACGACCGCCTGATTCGCTTTCCGGTTCTCCGCCGTAAAGCGCGGAACGATATTGCGGAAGTCGGTCTTATCAAACTGCGTATCTTCTTTGATGGCTCCGGTGAGGAAACCCTTGCCCAACGGGCTGAATGGAACGAACCCGATGCCGAGTTCGTCGAGCGTCGGGATCACCTCCGCTTCCGGCTCTCTCCACCAAAGCGAATATTCGCTCTGCAGCGCCGCGACCGGCTGCACCGCATGTGCGCGACGGATGGTCTGCACGCCGGCCTCCGAGAGTCCGAAGTGCTTGACCTTGCCCTGCTGTATCAGGTCCTTCACGGCGCCAGCCGTATCTTCAATTGGCACATTTGGATCGACACGGTGCTGATAGAGCAAGTCGATGACATCGGTTTTGAGACGCTTGAGCGAGGCCTCGGCGACTTCCTTGATGTGTTGTGGACTGCTATCCAGCCCGGCTTGTTTGCCTGTGTTCGGATCAATCTTGAACCCGAACTTCGTCGCAATCACAACCTGATCGCGAAATGGGGCGAGGGCTTCGCCAACGAGTTCTTCATTCGTGAATGGGCCGTACACTTCGGCCGTATCAAAAAACGTAACGCCGCGCTCGACCGCGGCCCTGATGAGCGAGATCCCCTGTTGCTTGTCCACGGCCGGGCCGTAGCCAAAGCTCAGCCCCATACAGCCCAGACCGAGAGCCGAAACCTGCAAATTACTTTTTCCGAGTTTTCGCTTCTGCATTGTTTCTCCTCAAACGGCCGAGAGCAGGATTGACTGATCTGGCCTCAAGCAGAATAGCGTCCCGGCGCTCCACCTGTTTGCCTGTTTCAATGAAGTTCTTGCCCGATTCTCCGAGGATGGTTGGTCGCGGCCTCAGTTGAACGGAAGCAAGCCGGCATGCGGTTGACGGGAAGAAGACCGATCTCCGAGCAAACAGGAAAGTACGGTTTCTGTATGTGGGTGAGAACTCGATTCGCGGATTTGCAGTGGAACACGACCGGTGATTCCTAGCCGCAAAGCGGCGCAAGAAGCAGCCCACGGCGCACGCCGTGGGTAAAAGTGGAAAGTGATCCAGCCCCGAAGGGGCGAAAGACCAGTTCTCACGAACACTCTTCTGCCCTAGCGCCACTTCGATTTCATCGAGTGAGGGAAGCTGGAATACCTCGACGCGTGACGAGGTATACGGCAAAGCTGCCCAGCCAATGGCCGCCCTCGTAATGCTCTCCAGTAACCGCAGCCAATCCCGCTCGCTCGTGTGCATCGGCAGCCACCCGGATGGATGGCAGCCGCTTATCATTCGTCGGCAAAGCAGAGGCAATGCCGTTCAGCATCCATGCCCGGCTCAGATTCAGACCATCCAGATGCGCCAGCTTGGGATCACTGGGATCGGGCGACACCACAGGCTGCAACCACGCACCGCTGCCTGACGTAGAAATTTGCGGCATAAATGTTTGGAGCCATACCGCAAACTCGCGGCTGGGCAGAACACGGCGCATCAGGTCTGCTTCTCCCACGCACGGCGACAGGAAATCTTCACCGGAGGGTTCATACGCCAGCGGGCAGTTTTTGTCACGGAGATAAAACTGCTTCGATTTAGACACCACCAGCTCGGCAACTTTCTGGTCGCCTCCTCCCTGCGCGTAGTCCAGCATCAAGCCCAGCCCGAAAGCGGTCTGGTCGTGCTCGCCGATTCGAACTGGATTCGAGAGTTTCGGTAACCAGCCATTCAGCCGCTCCAGCGCGACCTGCTCCAGCGGACGAAGGTTGGCCGCCATTTCTTTGGCTTGGGGATCGTCCCACTCGCGCACCTCAGCCGTGAGTTGAAGCAGCCAGGCAAGCCCATACGGCCGCTCGAAGCTGGCGCGTCCTGCTCCCCGAAGATATGCCGCCTCCTGCGCGAGATTTTCTGCCGTCAGGCTCTGCCGCAAGGCATCGCGAGCCGCTTCCACGAACGACGCATCGGGAAATGTTCGGACCAGCCGAACCAGGAGCCAATGGCCATGCACCGAAGAATGCCAATCGTAGCAGCCGTAGAATGCAGGCGTGAGTTTCCGCGGCGGGGCCACATCGGCATCGCTGCTCAAAGTGTGGCTGATGTGATTGGGGTACTCTTTGTGGACACAGGCGAGAGCCAGATTCGCAAACCGCTCGGCTGTTTTGATGTCGAACATGGGAGGGTTCGGATGTGTTTGAGCGCCAGCCTCGCTCACACTCGACAGCAGCAAGAGGAAACAGAGGACGCGGTTCATTCCCAGATACTCTAAACCAATCCGAAACTTCTATACCCTTTTGCTGCTAGTGGACGTCGCGCAGAAACCTTTCGTGGTGGAAACGCAGCGGTCCTAAATTCAACAAGCTCAAACGACGGTACAGACATTTTGCTTTTCTCCGCGATCTCTCTCCGGACCTTCTCGGCGACCTCCGCGATCTAAGACTCTGTTTTCCTCAGTCTGGCCGAAATCCCAAAACGCAGAGGCCGCCGAGAACCCCCGCCGAGAGCGCGGAGAAAAACTATCTGACGACAAGGTTCACCTTCTGCCAACAACCCAACCGCTCGAACCTACTAACCAAATCTATGCGACAGGCCACGAGCGCGAACACTTGGCACCTGAACTATTCTCAATTCGATGGCTTCAACTCGCGAATCGCATCTCCGGCGCCGCTGAGATCGGCAAGCCGCATCTCGGAATACTTGCGAGACAGGATTACACCGGGCGCCCCCGCGCGGAACGCCGCCAGTACTGCTTGCTTCACGCTTTGCGGCGTACATTTGCTGTGATTGGGCTCGGTCGGGATGTCAATATCGATGCCGGGCCAGATCAGCGTCTTCGTCCCGGCGACGCCCTCCAATGTACGTTTCGCTTCGCGATAAACGTAATCCGACGAAAGCCCGGTGTGCGGAATCTGCTCGTAGCTGCCTTCCTTCAATCCCATCACGGCGTAGTTGAATTCGAGCAGCCCTTGTTTGGAGAGATCGCCATAAACTGTCGATCCGGCATTGTCGGTATACAGCGCCATCCGCTCGCCGCCGCAGTTGTTGTACATCACTACTTTTATGAAATCCGAATAATTCGAGAGTTCGTGCAGGTCCTGTTCCGCGCGGTAGATCGGATTGAAAGAATTGTTATGCCAGATGTGCCAACCCACCGGCACCGTCGGCTTGGCCGTCTTCACCGTTTTGTAGATCGCGGCGTAGGTCTCACGCAGGCTGTCGGTCCACAGCATCTCCCACGCAGCGAGTTCCGGATACCGCAATAGCAGCCGCCAGAATTGAACGTAATAACCGTCCACGGGGCGCTTGCCGCTTCGTGCCGAGCGAACAAATTTTTCCAGCTCCAGGAATCCTTGCCGCGCGCGATCTACGTTGACGTCGCGCTCTTTCGCTTTGCTCTGGCAAAATTGGCAGAAACAAGTCACGTTCCCCGGATCAACCGGTGGCGTGTCATGCGTCGCACCCAGGCTGTCGCAAAGCGCACCCTGTCGCTCCGATCCCCACATGATTCCGTCGATGTCATAAGAGCGCGCGTAGTCCTCAACCAGACCGGTCAGAAAATTCCGGTAGTCCGGATTATTGACGCACAGCGGGTCGGCATTCCGTCCATACAGATCTCGCTCCTGCAGCTTCTCCACATTCGGCACGTCTTTGCGAAATACGTCCTCGAGCCAGCATATGACTTTCATGCCGCGCTTCTTCGCGGCAGGAAGTACCTCGGCTAGGATGTCGAGGTCGCCATGGTCGGGCGCGCGCGTATCCTTGAGAATCGTGTTTGTGTAGTACTGAGGATGCGGCGTAGCGAAGTTTCCACCGTGAAAACTGAGGTCGTACTCCTGCTTGCCGTGATCGGGCAGCGGCTGACCCGGAATCTGTCGTCCGGCGATCCCTCGCCCGTAAGTGAATACCGCAAGGAAAAGGGTATTCACGCAGCCACGCTCCTGAAGCACATCCAAGACTTTCTCGGTACCTTCATCTACAAACGAAACTGCTCCGACTTGTATACCGATCATTTTGGAGGAGACCGCAGGACGCCCGGGAGTTGGCACCGTCAGGGCAGCTCCGGCGCCTGCGGCGATCTTCAGGAATTCGCGGCGATTCACATCCAGTCCCATGGATTACCCCTCTTCTTGCTTAAATGATGCGGATGTTGGCGGGAACTGCTTACGGCACCTGCGCTCCCTCTGTGCCCACGTACACCGCATAAAGCGACTGGCTGGCCGCCATGAACAGCCGGTTCTTCTTGGCGCCCCCGAAACACAGATTGGCGCAGGTTTCCGGAAGATGGATTCTGCCAATCAGCACGCCGTCGGGCGCGAATACGTGCACTCCATTGAATCCGTCGGGACCCCATCCCGCAGCCGACCAGACATTGCCATCCACGTCACAGCGAATGCCATCCGACGATCCGGGAGCCATGTTCACGAACTGCCGCCCGTTCTTCAACCGGGTGCCATTTTCGACGTCGTACACACGAATCGGCCGCGGGTCGCCGGGATGTTTGGGTTCACCCGTGTCAACGATGTACAACTTCTTCTCATCGGGCGAGAAACAAATCCCGTTCGGCTTGTCCATATCGCTCACCACCACGGTTGCTTCGCGCGCGTTCGGATCGAGACGATAGACATTAGCGGGAAGTTCAAACGCAGCTTTGTGCCCTTCGTAGTTCGACATAATCCCGTAGCCCGGATCGGTGAACCAGATGGCGCCATCGGAATGAACCGCCAGATCGTTCGGGGCATTCATTGGTTTGCCCTGAAAGTGGTCCATCAACACCGTGACCGTGCCGTCATGCTCGGTCCGGGTGAGCTGTCGCGAATCGTGCTCGCAAGTGAGCAATCTTCCCTGCCGGTCTCGAAAGTTGCCGTTGCTGTAATTCGAAGGACTGCGGAAGACGCTCACTTCTCCCGTATCTTCCAGCCATCGCAGCATGCGATTATTCGGAATGTCGCTGAATAGAAGATAGCGCCCGTCGCCAAACCAGACGGGGCCTTCCGCCCAACGCGTGCCTGTATACAATCGCTCGACCGCCGCGCTCTGGACTCTATATTTCGCGAAGCGCTGATCGACGATCTCGACCGCCGGATCGGGATAGGCCACGGGACTCTTCACGTTCTGGCCCGTCGCGCGCGCAAACGGCTCGACAGCCAGCGCCGTGATCGCGCCAGCCGTTATGTTCATGAATGTGCGTCTCTGCATAGTTCTCGCTCTGGCGGAAATTCCGCCCGAGGCACCTTATCACGTCTACTTCTCCAGAGGAACGGTCCGGAGAGCCACTCCGGAGAGCCACTGCGGGTTGCGAACACAGGGGCGACAGGCATAAAATTCGGCCCACTCTTCCGCGTGACATTTTCATAGCCATATATTCATGCACCCGGTGATCGACACTCCGCCATCTTAGAAGTAAGAGATGAGAACGTTTGGTCGAAGGAGGTTCCAATGTCACTGCAGACTCCGGCTGAATTTGTCCGGCACGCTTCCACATGGTCGATCTTATGGGGTGTATTGCTGATCGTCCTCGGCATGGTAGCGGTCGCGTCGCCATTCGTCGCTGCTGTTGCCGTTAACGTGCTGATTGCCTGGCTCATCGTGCTGGCAGGGTTAATCCATATTGTCCTCGCTTTTCAGGCCCATCGGGCGGGCTCCGTGATCTGGAAACTGCTGGTCGGGCTGGCCTATCTCTTCATCGGTGGATACTTGATTGCCCGCCCGGTGCTGGGTGTCGCATCGCTTACGCTGGTACTGGCCTCGCTGTTTCTGATTGAGGGCATACTGAATATCGTCCTGTTCTTCCAGATGCGCTCGCTGCGAGGATCGAGTTGGGTTCTGATCGACGGCGTCATTACGCTGCTCTTGGGCCTCATGATCTACATGCAGTGGCCATCCAGTTCGGCTTGGGCGATCGGCACTCTGGTGGGCCTTAGCATGATCCTTAGCGGCATTTCGCGGGTGTCTCTGTCGCTGGCTGTGGGCAGAGCCGTGGCCACGCCAAGCGAACTGCCGAGGATCAATAAAGCGGCATAGTCCTGCCGAAACGGGTTGCTTTCGCAAGCCTCGGGGAGTACTTTTTTCAAGCGCTGCCTTGCGCGTCGAAGGGAGCAAATCGTCATGGGAGGCCTGATTCCACTAAAGGATGCGTCGAGGCGCCCCACACGAATTCCTCTGGTCACCGCCTTCATCATCCTGATCAACCTGTGTGTGTTTGTGTTGGAATTAATGCGGGGTGACGAGTTTGTCGTTCAGTGGTGCATGGTTCCGGCACAGATTGTTTCCGGCCACCACTGGATTACGATCCTGACCGCCATGTTTCTGCATGGGAGCTGGTCGCACATCATCGGCAACATGGTTTTTCTCTGGGCTTTCGGTCCGGAGATCGAAGATTCGATGGGCCGAGGACGATACCTTGCGTTCTATCTCTTGGGAGGACTGGCAGCCACGCTGGCGCAGGTCGCCGCCTCTCCCCACTCCACCGTTCCTAACCTCGGGGCGAGCGGAGCCATCGCGGCCGTGATGGGTGCGTTCCTGGTGACCTATCCTCGTGATCGGATCAAGACCGTCCTGCTGATCTTCATCTTTGTGAAGATAACGCTCATTCCAGCAGCACTCTTGATCGGTTTCTGGTTCCTCACTCAGCTCGTCCACGCGGGTCAGGTGGCGCACGTGCAGACCGGCGGCGTGGCCTATCTTGCACACGTGGGAGGCTTTATTTTCGGAGCCGCCACTGCCCGCTGGTTCGAAGGCCGACGCATCGTATTCCAGGAAGCGGATTGATCCCGGATTCCGACCACCTCTTCTGTTCTTGAATGGTCAGTGATTTCTGAAGGCGCGTACCGCCTCGTTTGCGGTAACTCTCACGCCGTGCTATCTTGCCGCCACTTCAAGCAGGGAGGTCCCATGGAACACAAGCCTCATCATCATCATCACCATCACCATGACCATGTTCATACGCACCCGCTCTCAGCGGGGCCGACGCGCCGCGATTTTCTTTCCTCACTATTCTGCAGCGCGGTTCTGGCGCCGTGGGCGATGGGGCAGCAGCAATCCCGCAATCCATCGGAGATTGCCGAGCAGTTTCGCAAAATGTCAGAGGACTACGAGAAAGAGGGTCTGGCCGCGCCCTTCAAAGGGATCACCACTAGCGGCGACGTCATGCCGGGACTCTTCGAAATCAAACCCGCTGGAGTCTCCACCGAACCAGTCCGCAATGCCGCTCTGGCATTCATCGGAACTCTCAATCCCGTGCAACTGGCGAGAACTATGTATCCGGTGGACGACGTGGAATGGCGCAAGTGGATGAACCAACATTTCTACGCGCGCCAGGGAGTGAGTTTCGCTGACATGACCGATCGCCAGCGTGAAGCCGCCTTCGGCCTGATGCGCGCCTCTCTCAGCTCGCAAGGATTCGAACTGACACGCAACATCATGCGACTCAACGAAACCCTGGCCGAGTTGGCCGAAGATCACGATTTCCTGGGAGAGTGGCTGTACTACATCCAGATTTATGGCAAGCCGTCAGCCACCGATCCCTGGGGATGGAAACTCGAAGGCCACCACGCCATCATCAACTACTTTGTGCTCGGCGATCAGGTCGTGATGACTCCTTTGTTTATAGGCTCGGAACCGGTGAAGGCCCCGTCCGGCAAATACAAAGGCATTGAGATTCTGCAAAAAGAACAGAATGACGGGCTGGCAATGCTGCAGGCTCTCCCCGATGCCCAGCGCAAAAAGGCGATCCTCGAATTCTCCAAAACCGGCAACAACAATTTGACCGAAGCCTTCAAAGACAACGTGGTGATCGACTACGCCGGACTCCGCACCAACGAATTGGCAGGTCCAGCCCGTCAACGCTTGCGCGACCTGACCCACCTCTACGTCAGCAACATGGACGAAGGCCATGCCCGCGTGAAAATGGACGAAGTGGACCGCCATCTCGACAACACGTGGTTCACCTGGATCGGCGGCGCGCAGCCGGATAGCGTCTTCTATTACCGCGTGCAGAGCCCCGTGGTCCTGATTGAATTCGATCACCAGCGTCCGGCAAATCTCAGGAAGCTCGCCGCAGATCCTACGAAACCCACCCAGCAGCACATTCACTGTGTGGTGCGAACGCCCAACGGAAATGACTACGGTAAAGATCTGCTGCGGCAGCACTATCTGGCGCATCCGCACAGCGCCTAGCCTAGACTAGACTAGTCTAGGTTCCAGCTTCCGCTTTGAAGAGATGTGAATATGTCGGACAACTCAAACCAAAACCTACTCGAACTTCTGCTCGACTCCTGGAACCGCAACAACATCATCCTGGTCAACCTGCTCCGCGCTCTCCCCGAGGGTGGACTCGAGGTTAGGGCCATCGAGGGCGGACCCTCCGTCGCCGAACTGCTCACCCACATTCACTATGTGCGATTGGTGTGCGTTTCCGAGGACGCCCCCGAGTTTGCCAAAGCCCTGCCCGAGAAGGAGTGGAACTCTGAAAGTGACGAAAATCGCATTGCGCAGATGCTGAACGACAGCGCCCAAGTCGTCCGGAAAGCCGTAGAGAGCCATGTCGAATCAGGCCGCGAAATGGAACTTCATTACTACCACCCCATCCTTTTCCTCCAGCACATGATCTGGCACGAGGGCTACCATCACGGCCAGATCAAACTCGCCCTCAAACTGGCAGGCCACCCAATCACCGATGAGGAAGCCGGCCCGGTGACGTGGGACATCTGGATGCGCAAGAAGTGAACGGTCTCAGCCGAAAGCAAGGACTGACGGGACGCTCCCGAAAGACCCAAGGGGGGTGACGAGAATCACTGACAGCGGAGGTGGAAACGTGTGTAATCGGGGCTGGAGGAAATCAAAACTGAATACCTCTGAATTGGGCCCGGCCCGCTAAAATACAGTCGCATCGTTCAGCCGCCGCTCGGCGGTTAGGGGCCGGGCTTGTTGGTTCCCAGCTGAGTTGCTGCGAAACCCGAGGCCCCTTGCACTTGGAGTAGAATCGGGATGAGGTGCCTTATGATGTTGACTGTTGTGGCAGTGATCTTCGGAATGTTCACAGTTGGCCTGATCGTCCTCCTGATCTACAAGAGCACACTCACCATGCACAGGGATGACCAGTTGTTTCTCGATGACGCGAGTTCACACATGCACGACGAGCAGACGGAACTGCTGACCAAGCTCAACCGGTTAACCATCCCAGTGCGCGTCTTCAGTATCGGATCCGGGGTATTTCTGCTGGTACTCGCGGGCGTGTGGCTCTACCAGGGCCTGAACGCGGTATAACCCTGTCGAAAGGCAGGGACCTGGGTCATCCGGGTCATGCATCCTCGCAAGGTGCAAGCGCGGCGAACTCTGGCTCGCCAGTGGGCGTATATCCCTATCTCACTTCTTAACCCCGATCTGGCCCAATTCTGAATGGGTAAGCGAAATGGTATGACGTCGACATTTACGACTGTTGAATTTTTATTCAGATAGTCAGACAAAGCCGGCGGTGCGAGGGCGCCCCACTCTTGTCTCCGCGTTCTTTTGCAGAGACAGATGGGGGTTTTGACGGTGATCTCGCGATCGTCTTTACTGTTCCGTTATCGTCACCGACTCACGAAGTAGAGCAACACCGTCCTCCTCATACTCACTGTCCCCCGAATCGATAGGCGATCCCCGTCGATGGCCCTCCTGTCGAGAGGGGTCCATTCCGCGCGCCAGCAAGCCCGATCTGAAATTCAAAAACCCGCCAGACCAGCCGCCGGGTCAGCCGAATGTCCATCCCTCCACCGGCCAACACAATCCCCTTGCCGGTCGTGAAGTGAACCTTCCCCGAATTTACGGTCCACCGGTACGCACCCGCCAACCCTTCGCCGAAGAAGCTGGTTCGATAGCGTTCATCGGAATAAACCCGAAGTCCCACCATCAGCGGCGCGAGTGAGGTCGACCCGGTGCGGTCGGAATACTTGTGAAATCCGAGATCGGCGACCAGTCCGACCTTCTCATGCCGCCAGACGAACCCCGTCCGTGCGCCGGAAGTAAGCCCGCTCGGCGTAAAGCCGAGAGGCGAATTCGGGCCCGGACTCACTACAACGAGAGTGCCGGTAGCATCGACTGTCTTCATGCCGGATGCCAGGCCATACACCTCGAACGGTCGCGGAGCGTCTTCTGCGTATTGTGCGTAGGAAAGTGTCAGGAGGCATCCGACGATCGAAAAGAGAAATATGAGTCGTGACATGCACAACAAATACCGCGGGCGGCGGGAAGGAGGGTGCAGAGACGCGACACTTTCTCAAGTGCCACATTCAGCGATTGTTGCGATAATTTCCGTCGCAGTAGTGGACTACCGCTTCCCTGCCACCAGCCGCATGTACTCACTCAGCGTGACGAAGCGATATCCCCGCGCCTTAAGTTCTGTGATCAGCCCCGGCATAACCGCCGCCGTCGTCGACAGCTCATGGAAAGCAAGAATGTGCGTGTACACTCCATGCTTTTCCCGCTGCTCAATCTGTTTCAACACTCCGTTCGCCAGGGAAGGCTTGGGACATCCCGAGGGATTCCGTCCGGCGCACAGATAGTCGAGCGAGTTCACGTCACGCAGCGCAATCGGATTCTCCGACGAGATGGTCAGCAGTTGATAACCTTGTCGCTCCAGATCGTGGCGCGCATCGTCGGGGATAATCCAGTCTGGAGGACGCAGATACCGCGGCTGCGTGCCCGTGACTGCCTTGATCGCTTCCGCTCCCCGGTTCACGTCGCCCAGCACCCACTGCTCTCCCTTTTTCCGCTCCGCGCTGCGCAGTTCGATGTGGCTGTAAGTGTGGTCTTCCAATTCGAAACCGTGCCTCACCAACTGCTCCGCAGCGTCGAGGCACGTGATTCCCACATTCTCCTCGGCGCGACGCTCTCCCCATGTCTTCGGCGTAAGCCGCCAGCCCACGACAAAAAATGTCGCCTTGACGCCATTGTTGTCGAGCACGCTGACCAGCCCCGGCCCCGGATGTTCGCCCTTCGAACCGAATAGAACATACGGCCGTGGCCCGTCGTCAAAGGTCAGTGCAATGAGCTTGTCCGTGGCAGAAACAACGCCCGCGGTAAGCAGCAAAACGAGAAGAGTAATTACCTTAAAGGAACGCATCCCGACACCCGTGTGATTTTTTGACACCGTTCCTTAATTATTGGAGCCTGCGCCACTCCCGGCTAATTACTTATGTGGATGGCCCTTTGGAAGCGTCTGAGGACAGGGTTGCCGAGTGCCCCACTTCTGGCCGAACTTTGCCAGAAGTGGGAATTTATCTGGGTCTGAACTGTGCTGCCGGTCCGAATGGTCGGGGTCGAGGTGGGCCACCGAAAATAGCCCCGCTTCAACGCCAGGTTCGCGCGCAAACGAGACCCCCGCGCGGATCAACCGGTAGGGAGTTGTTTCGGGACACGAAAATATTGAAGTGGCCTCACTCTTGCTCTGCGGCTTACTCGATAACCGCGCTAGCCGCGACTACGGCCGCGGCCATTGCCAGCTTGTGGTCGTTGTTCCATGGCGGCCCGACTGCCTTCCGCACCTGGAGGAAGTGAGCGTCGAGGTCCTCTACACGCAACGCCTGGCGTGCCGCCCCCATTACGCTCTTCGAGTCGTACCAGTGGACGGGCCAACCCCGTGCCTCGGCCGCGGACGCCAGGGCCTTGCGGTACATCACCCAGTCGGCATTGTTCTGCGCGCGGTAGTCCGTGATTCGCTCGGCAATCGTGGGTGGAAGCTGTGGGCATTTGCGAAGGGCGACACCAAGGATACGCGGCACGGCCATCGTCACCGCGTCCAAGGCAAGCACCGCGTGCCTCTCCGCCGACACGCGCACGCGCTCTACTAGGTCCACGGCCTCGTCGAGCGGGAGCCCTTGGCATTCGCTGTGATGCGGAATCTTGGGCAGGCCCTCTCCGACGAGTTCCACCCGGCGACGGTCAAGAAGCGTCCCATCACCCGCCACCGTCACCAGCACCGCCCAACCGCCATGATCTGATACCCCTATGATGCCACCGTTCTTCGACATTGATGTTCCCTCACACTAGCTTCAGGGCTGGGAGCTTGCTGGTTGGATCCGATACAACAACTCGACAACACCAGTTTCCAACTGCGGTTTGCCCAGATTTTCTCCGCGCACTCTGCGAAACCTCAGCGATCTTTGCGTTTAAGCTTTTTCCATTACCCGGAATTCACAGAATGATCCCCAAAGAGACCAGAAGTATGTCGTAGACTCAGCCTATGGCTGTAACGGTCGAAATGCAGAATACCGGTGATCCGACACTGCAACGGGAATTGGAAGCCATCATAGAGCACATCTTTGCCGACCGCACCGGAGACTGGCGTGTCGTGATCATGGGCTCCCAGGCGAATGACCGCTGGGAAATGAAAATCACCGGCCCCAACGCCTTCGAGCGCTCCTACACGCTTGAGGGCACATTAGGCCAGCACGAGCCGACCGTGGTGACTGCGATTATTTCGATGATGCTTCCGACTAAGACCTGATGTCACATTTCAACAACCGCGCCTGATTTCCTCGGCAGAGCCAGCGAGCGGAGCGGATGAGCAAACCTAATACGGTAGTGAATGCCCGACAGCTGTGCCGCTCTTACCCTCGTCATCGGTGAACCATTGAATAGAACGAAACCGCCTGTCCTTGATTAGTTCCATGTGGACACTGATTGCGAAGGCTGTGGTTCCATGACCATCTTCGCGCGATATGAGAATCCACGACCGATGCCCGCCAGATTGTGGTTCGATGGCGAACTTTGCACGGCATGGTTCGGCCAGGGAGTAGCCCCATTCGTAGACGAACGACGCGCTCACTGCCGTGAAACTCCGGGAGCGCACTTTGCCATCGCTGCCATCTCCTCAAGCCCTTCGGATTCCATCTTGTGATGGTCTACTTGATGGACACCCTGCCTTCCGGAGTACAGCAAGCGGTGGCTCCAGGTCAGTCTTGGCTGTATCCAGCTTTCGCTTTCGTGCCCGTTTAGACGTCTCCATACCTTCCACTTTCTCCGGCCAGCGAGGCATTACCCCCGCTTTTGGATATGGCGCCCCTCATTTGAGCGCCAGAGGGACTTCAACCCTCCTGAACAACGTGCTGCTCAGCACGCACTACACCGTCGTGTGACTCCTCGGGGACGTCCGTGCGGGCCGTGCGGCCTAGGCCTTCGCCCGCCGTCCTGCTGCCTGGTTGGACCGCAGGTGTCACCGAGGTCTCCCGGTTCTCGTGCATGAAGCTTCTAGGCGTGCCTGGGGTCTTCGACTACGCCGGACTGAACAGGAACTCGCGCTGGCGCTCCTGCTCATGGTGCCTTCCGCGCATTACAAAGGCGTCGGCGTCCGGATTTACAGTTTTCGGAGTTGGATAACCCACCCCGCCTATCCCCTGTTTACGCTTCACCGCGCACCTCGCGATGCCCGGTGCAAAACTCGGGGCCGAGTGGTTCACTAGTCCTTTCTCGTAAGGATTCTTCCTCCTCCGCTTCATGCCGGTTTACCCTGGCGCACTGTAACGGCCTGTTCACAACAGTTGACATGCTTCAACGCCATTTGATTTTTCGATTCAGTGTGCTGGCAGTGCTTTTGATCTCGGCGTAAAGTGTTCCGCAATGAGCCTTCTTAAACGCCACACCGACGTAGCAGGGTGGATCGCAGTCGCGTGTCTTGTTGTCATTTGGTTAGAAATGCTGCTTCCGAAGGATGCATGCGCTGCTTCCTGTATTTGAAAGAATCGGCCCCTCCTACTGGTTCGTGCCCTTGGCGATGATCCTGTTGCCGGTAATAGCGGCAATACGAGGGTCAAAGTGGTGGTCAGTGACCGTCGCCGGAGTAGTTACATTGGGCGCCTTTCTCCGCATTGTGCTGGATTGAACCATTCGATTGTTGAAAAATCATTACGCTCAAATCCCCCCGCGACTGGGAACTGAGTGACATGGCCTTACGTCAGTTGACCCGACGCTATGCCAGAACGTGCTCCGGTTCAATCGCTGCCGAGCGAAATATAGCCGTACCTTCGGCCCCATACGAAGGGTTGATTTCAAGCGCGGAGAGGCCCCGCTCTTTCGCCTTGCCGAGGAGTTGCCGCGCCATCTCGACATCACCCCTTTTCAAGTCGTAAGCCTGTTCGATGTTTTCAACCGTTAGGCTGTCTGGGTCGAAAATGATATTTCCAGCCCCGAGACCGCGGATGTTCAGAGCCTCAACGTCAGTCAAAATAATTGTGGAACGCTCTCCCATAAGCGTGCGAACGAAGAAGCGAGCGCGTTTGTCTGCCGAAAGCCACACACCATCAAAGAAACCGTCGTGCAGGTTAGGAAGAGTCGTCATGCCCTTATTCTCGTACACGACCTTGTCAACTGTCGAAACATCGCGGTTAAACACTCAAAACCTTTTCCAGGAATTGTGGGACTGAACTATTGGGAACCACCATTGAGTGCCAGTTCGGAGCGCAACGCGTACGCACTGGTGTCTAGCATCCTGAAGTTTCTAGCGAAATCCAAGGAAGCTTCGTCGGATTTCTGATCGCCCCTTAGCAAAGTGATGACTACCGTCTGCGGCTTGCGGCCACATCTTTTGGGCAGGTTGGTGAACACAGAACTTTGCGACGTCACAAATTCGACTGGAATCTGAAACTTCGCATCCTCCACAGTTACTTCACCCGCTTCACCCGGTTTGTGCCCCGGGTAAACCAGCTGCACTCGAACCCGATAATCATTCTGAGCAATCGGATGCTCAACACTGCCTTTCACAATGACCGTATCAACGGGACATTGTGCGTGGGCAATCAGGTAGAGCGAAAAAGCAGAGCCCACTACTCGAATCAGCTTGTTTCTGAGAGCGGAAGGCATACGACCCTTCCTTTCGTTGCGGATTATTCTAGACCTCGATTGTTTGCAAAATCCTATTACGTTCAAATCCCCTTGGTCGGGGCTTTGAGTGCGAACGCTGTTTACAGCAGTATGATTATCCCGAATATGGGCAACAATCCAGATTGGATTTTTTACCGCGACGATAAGCCAAGCGAAGCAGAGGTCATGCCGCGATTGATCGCGGAGTTTCCGGGACTTCGTCCCCGATGGGAGAAGCACCTGGAATTTTGGAAAGGAGAACCCGCAGGAAGCTACAACGACGTTGCTCAATTCGTTCATTTCGTCGTACAAGACCTTTACCCAGACGGCAACACTGCAGACCTTCAACGCGCGTTCAATCTGATGGAACATTGGCTCGTGAATGGAAACCAAAATCTGTGCGATCTAATTGGAATCGGATTTCTTGAGGATCTTCAGAACGTGGCGTCGTGGCAAGCGTTTGAAAAAGAAGCGTTCATCCCGTTTCTCGGGCCGCAATGTCGTCAGGCATGGAATGAAATTGAGAGGACTTGGGCGGGTAAAACAAGTCTCATGGAAGTCTTCCGGGCCGAAGGCAAGAAGCTCGAGTAGTTGGCGAAACCTCCTAATTGCGCTACGCATGGTTTCAGCAGTTACTTCCGATTGCGCCCCTTTCGTCACGGCTGTTCCACTGCCTCCAGCCTCGCAGTACCATTCAACTGGATGAGATCGCTTCTCTGCACCCTGGTCACTCTGTCCCTCTTTATTCCCCACGCTACGGCCCAGGCTGCGGTGCTGATAGGCCTGCACATTGACGATCTGGACCAAGCCAACGGGCAGCCTCCGCCGAGCTATCGCACATTTCTCATCACCTTTCGCGATGGCAGGGCACAACTGGTCGCCGATCTACCCGACCTGATCGTTCCGCGCAAAGATGGTTTCTGGCGGGTGGGCACTTTGCACAAAGGGCCTACCGGAAAGTATCAGGCTCAGGAGTTCGTCTATGCGACTCCTGCCAGATCCGTCCCACACGCCGTTGGTGAGTATCATCCGCCTAACCCTGACTGGAGTTGCTCAGAAACGGACCAAGCCACTGAGTTTGTGAACACCGATCTGCTGTCCGTCTCGTACTTCACGGAACCAGCGTGTTCGCTTGAGGTCGAATACCAGCACGGAACATACAAGCTCGATCCACTCGGAAAGGAATTAGACATAACTTCAGTCCTTGGGACATCTGCGTGGGACGCCGAGAAGAAAGCCGACGCCCAAGCTAAATCGGACCATGCCTTCTCCGACCTTTCGAACTGTGAAGGAGTTTCCCGAGTAGACTCCTGGAATTGGGGAATCGAGCGCTCAAGCCGGTTGCCTAGGAGCGAGGCCAAAGCATGGGGTCTCGTCAGCGACTACACCTCGCCTCATGTTTGCGGTGATGGCGGTACCTACGAGATCAAGTTCCCCATTCCAGAATCTCTCACCGGCCCCACCTACCGCGCGAATGATCTGGTTTTGCTCCTCAAATCCAAGGTGGCAAAGGATAACTATTCTTCCTGGGGAGGCTCTCCTCACACCCGCCGGGGATTTCCTAGTGGCTTTCGGCTACAGTCCGCCCGTAAAAATATTCGCCATAAAACAGCAAGGCATCGAACCCAAGCCCGTACTCTCTGCCTCCACCAACCTGGAAGCGAATGTCGTGATGGTGCAATGGGCACGGCTCCTGCGCCGCGAAGCACGATGCCATCCGCGCCGTGCCGGGAACGTTTGAGCGCACGATGGAAGCCGCGCGTCATTGTGGACACCTTGGTCTTCCGATCCAGGTCAACACGCTCGTCGCCGAAGAGACCGCTGACGATCTGCCCGCTATCTACGAGTTGCTCTCTCGCGAATTTCCCGTCATGCGATGGAGCCTGTTCATGCTGATCTCTGTCGGACGAGGCAGGGCGCTGAATGAGGTATCGCCCGCAGAAGGCGAACGCATTATGCGCTGGGTGTTCGATCTCTCGCAGCACTCGCCCTTCCAGGTTAAGACCACCGAGGCGCCGTCCTATCGCCGCATCGCGATTGAGACGATACGTACGTCAGGAAAGCATGCACCGGAGATGAAGGCGAACTCGGTCTATCACGGATTCCAGATTCGCGACGGACACGGCATCGTCTTCGTCTCGAACCTCGGCGAAATTTATCCTTCGGGATTCCTGCCGCTGCGCTGCGGCAACGTGCGTGTGGATTCGCTGGTCAATGTCTATCGCCACTCCGAGATCTTTCGCGGGCTGCACTCGCCCGATCAGTTCCACGGCAAGTGCGGAGCCTGCGAGTATAGCCACATCTGCGGTGGCTCGCGTGCTCGCGCTTTCGCCCACACTGGTGACGCGCTCGGCACGGACCCGTTCTGCCCGTACGAGCCGACTTCAGCACCGCTCGGCTCGTGAAGTAGCACAGCGCTACGCCCAGAAGACTTCGGGATTCTGCGTTGGTCCATCGCAGTGTCCGACCAAACGCTTCTCCAGGCCTTCGCGGGATCCATTGAGTTTCTGCCTTAGCTGATCTTTCTCCTGATCAGTGAGCCGAGAGAATGCCCGCGCGGTCTCGACGTTGTGGGCGAGCATTTCTGGTTTCGGCATTCCCACGACCGCGGTCGTTACAGGCAAGCTCATTGAATAGCGTAGGAGCGAATTCATGTCGGCCTTACCTGCTCCTTCGCCCACCAGAAATTCCTGACCGGTCACTTTCATCGCAATCACGCCCAGGTTTTTCGCGTTCGCCGCGGGAAGCGCGAGCTCTTCGAAGCGGCCGTTGCGCGAGGCGTTGAGAGCCATTTGCACGCAGTCGAGGTCGTGGCGCTCGATCGCTTTAGCCATCACTTCTCCGTTGGTATGGCTGGTCATACCGGCAAAGCGAGCCATTTTCTGCTCGCGAGCTTCCATCAAGCCCTTGAGTGCGCCGTCCTTGGCCTCGATCTTCTCGAGATCGTCGGCCTGGCCGAGACTGTGGATGTGGACCAGATCGACGTGATCGGTCTGCAGCCGTTTCAGGCTGGCTTCGAGGCGGCGCAGGAATTCATCGCGCGTGCGATCGGGGATCTTCGTGGCCAGCCAGACATTTTTGCGGCGTGTGGCCATCACCCGGCCGACGCGGGTTTCGCTCTCGCCATCGCCGTATGCGTAAGCGGTGTCGAGATATGTGATTCCAAGATCAATCGCGTGATTAAGGATTGTCGTGGCGCTGTCGACATCTTTGTACATCAGGAAACGGCTGCCGCAGCCGAACGCGAGGATCGAGACTTTCGCGCCTGTGCGTCCCAAAGTCCGCGTGGGCAGAACATTTTTCTCCGATTGTGCGCTGCCCATATCCTTCAGCAGCAAGAGGCTTGTTCCGGCAGCAGCTCCGAGTCCGACGTTCTCAAGAAATTCCCGGCGAGATATTTCCTTGCTCATGATGGCCCTCCTGAGTCGTTACGCAGCATCTTACCGCTTCGCCCAACGAAATTAGAACCCAGACGACGGATTCCTCGTCAAACCGTCAGTTGGATCGATGCGGCTAAGAATACAGCTTGATGGGCTGTACGACGCGGGTGATGGCTCCCGTAGGACTTGGTTGGTCCGGCTTCAGGCCGCAGCGCAGGGCGGCGAATAGGCCGAGGAGCTGGCCGAGCATCACGTCGAGCACGGGACGGTAGCAATCGGGAAGATCCATGGGGCAGTTCAGCGGCAAAACATAGTCGACGAGTTCAGAGACGGCGGCGCCGTCTCCGGCTGTCACCACCACCCGGACTCGGCCGAGACGCTTGCGATCGATTTCGCGCAGCAGATCGAGTTCATAGCCGCGCCGGCGAGGTTCGCTCGAGAGGAATGCGACGAAAAGCGTTTGTCCATCCACGCTCGACATCGGGCCGTGACGCAATCCTAGCGGCGTTTCGGCCAGCGTGGTGATCTTGCCGGCGCTTAGCTCGACGACCTTCAGGGCGCATTCGTCGGCGACTCCGCGGAGTGCTCCCGATCCAACGAAGCATGCCCGCGCACATCCAAGCGAGGTGACATCGGCTGCCGTCTCGGCTGCGACCGCAAGGAATTGGCGGCCGCACGCCGACAAACCGGAAACAACGGCGCCGAATTCCTCGAGATCGTCGAGATGCGCCACGCACTGGCCAGCGACAAGCATGTTGCTGAAAGAGCTTGTCATCGCCAGGCCGCGATCGTTGACTGCGTCATCGAGGACGAGTGCCAAGGCCCGGTCTGGATAGCGGGCGCAAAGTTCCGCCATCTTTCCCTTCTGGTTACAAGTGATCACCAGATGGTGAATCGCGCGATAATGTTCCAACGCCCGCTCGAGAACCGCTACGCCTTCGGGACTGTCTCCCGAACGGGAAAACGAAATCCAAAGATATTCTTTTCCGGCAGAGTGAAACTCGTCGCAATCGGTGAGTAGAGTGGTGCTGGGGACGGGCCAGGCATCGCACCCCCAGCGTCGACGCAGCAGGGGCGCAAGAGCGCGGCCGGTATAGTCGGATGTTCCCGCGCCGACCAGGTAGACCGCCGGTGATGCCGTGCCGCGGCCGATTCCCGCACGCCGCAAAGCCTCGTTCAGTTCGGCCTTTCGCGTCGAGCAGATGCGGTATGTCGTGCCCCAAGTATCCGGCTGCTGCCAGATCTCGCGCGGCGTGTGCTCCAAGCCACGGTCGATTCGCTCCTGATCCGACAGATCGAGCAGCGTACGCAACGGGTTTCCCACTCCTTTATCCTCCACGAGAAGACACAGTAGTCTATTACAATGGACGGCGATTGAAAAGATTTCGAAAGAAAAAGAAATACTGTTCGCAACCAAACGCAGGGAGGACCTCGCGGGCTCGACTGGGTGCCGACGGCGCGTCAAATATCGGGCGGCACGAAGTTGCAATGAAACCGGAGTCGCACGCTCAGCAACTAATCCGTCTCGTACGTGTTTCTGACTGCACAGGAGAGGAATCATGAACCTGGGTTC
>DATMOO010000332.1:0-38524 GCA_035568275.1 Candidatus Sulfotelmatobacter sp. | reverse complement strand
CTCGAATCATGTTTCTTCCTTGGGATGAATTATCGGTCTTTAAGGCGACGGACGAATTTTAATCCAGACCAGACTTCGGTGACGGCGCAAACCTTCACGTCGACCAGTCCGGCGGCCAGACCAATTTCGCGGACCAGGTTTCCGTTGAGGTCGGTGGGTACGCCGGAAGATTTCTTGGGCCAGCTAATCCAGATCATGCCTGCGGGAGCCAGACTCTTCGCGAGTTGCGTGAATTCCTTCTTTAGAGACGCGGCGGATTTCGTGAAGAGGATAGCGAAGTCTAACGGGGCTTTGGCGTCGCGAGTTATTTTGCAATTGTCCAACGATGATTTCAATTCGGTGATGACTTCGGATGGTGCTTCGATCAGGCGGAGCCGGAAGCCGTCCTTGATGCCTAGTTTCTTTGGGAGCGGAGTGCCGGAGTATCCGGGCATTTGAGTCGTCCCCGACAAAGGCAATAACCACTAAGGACACGAAGGTACACGAAGGGGATGCTGGTTCGCTAGATGCTTGTTGCTATTGCGCTGGGGCGTACCATCCGCGGCGCGAGCGCACGCGGAGATTTTTGCGGTCATTCGCCACGATTTCGATGGTGCGGTAACGACCATCGTGTTTGAGATCCGCGGGCTTGTAGGAGATGGCGTATTGGCTGCGGAGTTCATCCTGAATCGCGGCGAAGGCGTCGGCTACCTCGCGAATCTGGAAGGGGAAGAAGGCGTGTCCGCCGGTAGCATCGGCGATGCGTTCGAGAACTTTGTCACCCGCACCCTTGGTGCCGCTGACGTTGGTGCTGATGGTGTAGACGATGGCTTCGGCCCGCTGCGCCATTTCGATGGCTTCTTCGCGGGTAACGTGACTCTGGTTGTCGTCGCCATCGCTCAGCAGAATGACGGCGCGACGAACCGTCAGGCCTTTTGCGCTTTTGAGAAGCTTGTCGCGACAGGCGTAGTACAGGGCGTCGTAGAGAGCAGTGCCACCGCCCGGGCGGAGTTCGTGAACGCCATGGGCCAGAGCCTCCGTGTTGTCAGTGAAATCCTGGGTGACTTCCGGAGTTACATCAAAGCCAATGACGAATGCCTGATCTTTCTGGGGGTGAATGGTCTGATTCAGGAATTCGATGGCGGATTCCTGCTCGAACTTAAAGCGGTCGCGCACGGAGTTGCTGGCGTCGATGAGCAAGCCGACCTGGAGGGGAAGATTGGTTTCGGCGTGGAAGCTGCGAATCTGCTCAGGAGGTTTGTTGTCGTCGACGACGCTGAAATCGGTTTGCTTGAGATCAGTTATGCGTCGACCCTTCTTGTCGGTTACTGTGAAGACGACGTTGACCTCGTCGGTGCCGGTCTTGATCGTAGGCACGGCCTGATCGCTACCCTCGGCAGAGTCGGGAGGCTTTTGATCCGAAGTGGTCGATTTCGCCGGCTGCTGCGTCGGCGAGTTCGCCGGAGCGGAAGGATCTTCAGCGCGAAGGGTCACTGCGCCGAGAGCAACGAGCGCGATTATGGAGAGCCTTGCCACCAGGATGAGTTTCGTCCCCAAGGTGCTCATGGATACAGACATTATAGCCGCCCAGCGCAACCTCGTTTTATCAGACCTCCTTGCCGGCGGTTTTTTCCAAAACCTCCAGGAATGCCTGTAGTTCGCGGGGAAGGGCGCTGGTGAGGGCAATCCTGGCGCCCGTTCGCGGATGCTTGAGGTCCAACTCGGCGGCGTGCAGAAAATTCCGTGGAAGAGAGATTGTACGTGAATTCGCTGGCTTGCCACGCCCGGGGCTGGAGCGCAACTCGCGCGGGGCTCCGTAAAGCGTATCGCCGACCACCGGCTGGCCGAGGGAAGCCATGTGCACCCGGATCTGGTGAGTGCGGCCGGTTTCGATCCTGACTTCAAGCAAGGTAAATTTGCCGAAAACTGAATCAATGCGGCGCAGGACTTTGTAGTGTGAGATGGCTTCGCGGCCTCCGGCGTAGCGGGTGGTCATGCGGGTGCGGCGGACGCGGTCGCGGCTGATGCTGGCTGAAATCGTTCCTGCGTCTTTCTTCGGCCAGCCGTGGACGAGCGCGATATAGGTTTTCTTAACCTCGCGGCGAGCGAACTGCGCCGCAAGCTTGCGGTGAGCGCTATCGTTCTTGGCCACGATGATCAAGCCGCTCGTTTCTTTGTCGAGACGGTGGACGATGCCGGGGCGCATCTCGCCACCCAGGGCGGAGAGCTTCGCGAAGTGATGAAGCAAAGCATTGACGAGTGTGCCGCGATTGCGCTGGTCTTCGGTGGCACCGGCTCCCGCGTGGACCATCATGCCGGAGGGTTTGTAGACGATGGCGAGGTCGGCGTCTTCGTAGAGGATGTGGAGCGGGATATCTTCGGCAATGGCTCGCAATGGAGGCCGTGCCCCCTGGGCTACGACGGTTATGCGCTCGCCACCACGAAGTTTCAGGGAGGCTCTGGCCGGTTTCTCATTTACGAGCACTTTCTGCTCGGAGATGAGTTGCTGAATCCGCGCGCGGCTTACATCGAGGCGGAGTGCCAGGAAGCGGTCAAGGCGCTTGCCGGCGTCTTCGGGTGCGACCGTGATCTGGGTGGGGAGAACCTCGGGCATTTTCCGAGGACGATGGTATCAGTTATCGGGGAGGGGTTTTGGGAGTGTTAACCTCGGACGCCTTCGTCACGAGTTGTGCGCAGCGCCATGACGGCGGCTGGAGGGAAAGCGACAGTCTAAATGACTGAGATTGCTGGCACGCTCCCCTTCGCTTCGCTCAGGGTTCGCGGGGCGGACCCTTCGACTGCGCTCAAGGCAGGCTGCGGCGTCCGCCTCTACATAAAACCCCTACATGAATTCGACGGCTTCCCTGCAATTGGAAACAGCATCTAAACCGCCCCATGACTACAACCGGGAAGCCGTGGTTATTGAGTTTGCTCTTTTTCGCAGTCATCTGCATTCCTCTCCATCGAGGCTTCGCCCAGAACAGTATTGCCGACCTACCGGATGCGCCCTCAGAGACCGTGTTTCATCCGCATCACGGAGGAGATCCTGCGTCGGATCGAGAGGTGTCATGGCGATCCCTGCCGAAGGATTTTCTTCACGACCAGAAGAAGATTTGGCTGTTTCCTACGGAGTTAGCCAAAGGCAAGCACTGGATTCCAACTCTCGCAATCGCCGGCGGCACTGCTGTCCTCATCGCGACCGATAAGAACACGATGCCCTATTTCCGCAATCACCAGGGGCAGTTGGATGACTTGAACGACGTCTTCAATTCGTACATCACCACTGCCGAAGTGATTGCGGTGCCGGCCACACTCTTGATTGCAGGTTACGAGCGACACGACGGATATCAGGTGGACACGGCGATCCTGTGTGGCGAGGCCTATGCCGATTCCGCGATCGTGGATCTTGCGATGAAGGCGGTAACGCGCAGAAAGCGGCCGATTGACGTGCCTGCAGGCCAGCCATTTGACGACACCTTTTTCAGTGGCGGGAAGTCGCCATTTTCGGGCAGTTCGTTTCCTTCCGGACATGCCGCCGGAGTATTTTCGGTGGCAACGGTCGTTGCCAGTCGATATCGCAATCACAAGTGGGTGCCTTGGCTGGCATATAGCTTCGCGACGGTGATCAGCTTCTCTCGCGTGACGACGAGCGCACATTTCCCGTCAGATGTATTTCTGGGAGCGGCGCTGGGTTACACGGTTACGAAGTACGCCGTGCTGCAACCGCGATAGACTCCGGTCTTCCAATATGACGGAGCAGGCCGTCACAGAAACTATCGTAGATATCACCTCAGCGGCTAAAGGCGCGAATTTTCTTCCGTGGCTAATCGCACCGCTGAACAACTTGCGGAAAAACTCGTTCTATATGCGGGCAGCGTCCCTCAGCGGCTAAAGCCGGATTGATTTTGTGGAACTTAACGGCGCGGCTTGAAGCCACGCCCTTTCAAAACGGTTTACAAAACTGCATTTATCCGCAAGCTGTGAAGCGCTGTGCCACCCACGGTCTGTAAGAGGCTTCATCGCACAAATATGCGCAAGAGGACCCAGCGAACTTCCTAGCGGGTAGCGCTGACCGGTTGGGCTGGGATGGCCTTCGATCCTGGGCGGAGCCACCAGATCAATCCACCGCCCAGTACCAATCCGATCGCGATCAACTGAGTTCCACTCATGACGCCGCCGAAGACGGAGCCGCGGCCGGGATCGTCGCGGAGATATTCGAGGAAGAATCTGGCGACGCCGTAGATGAACAGGAATGCGCCGAAGACTTGGCCGTCGAATTTTCTTCGCTTCAGCAGCCACATCAGGAAGAGAAAGTTTGCGAGCTCGACGGCGAACTCAAAGAGCTGCGTGGGTTCGAGGGGAATACCGAGCGGCGTTCCGGTGATTGAATTTGCAAGAGGATTGTGGAAGGTGACGCCCCACCAATGATGCGTCGGTTTGCCATAACAACATCCGGCGGCAAAGCAGCCGAGACGGCCGATGGCATGTCCTAACGCCAACCCAGGAGCGAAAGCATCGCAAGTGCCGAGCGGCGGCATGTGGCGCTTGTGGACGTACCAGGCAGCCGCGACGAAAGCTGCGAGCAGGCCTCCGGAGAAAACACCTCCGGCTTGGAGCGTGTTGATGCTGAAAATTTCGCGCGTGTGGGTGGAGTAGTAGCTCCACTCGTTGATGACGTAAAGCACCTTTGCGCCGACGATGCCGCAGAGCACGACGACAATCCCGAGATTCCAGGCATGGTCACCGTTGTAGCCGAGGCGCTCGGAGTTGCGCACGCTGATCCACAGACCTAGAAGGACTCCAAGGGCTACCAGGAATCCATAGGTCGGAAGGAAGAAACTTCCGATGTGAAAGAGTTGTGGGAACACTAGTTATTAGATGCAGAGAAAAATGGTATTGCTACACGATCAGTCTAGCAGGAATGCGGGGTAGGTTGCGGACCGCAGGCAGCAGCTGAGAAGGGGCTGTCGAGCTTTGCTCGGCTGGACAGCCGAGGCGGCTGTCGCTACGTGAGCAAATTGAAATTAAAAAACAAGCCGACCCACTGAGCCGTGTGACGGGGCCGAGAATGAACCCGTCGGTAGACGTTGGGCGCCCGCCGAGACCCTTTAGGCATCTCCGCATGGCGGAGCATCGCTCACCGGATCCTAGTTCGAGTCGAGCTCCCGTTCATTCTGCATTGGTTCAAATATCGGTTACCCGCCATCACCAACCTGGCAGGTCGGCTTTCAATGTGGATGCTAGGGAAATCGGGAGCAGTTGGCAAGTGGAGAGTCGCAAATAGTTGGCAGAATGCGTGCAGCTAAAGTAACGCGCTGTTTACACGAACGGCCGATCCAATCTGCGCAGACCAGTCCGAAAGTTTATAAGGACCGTTCCAAGTACTTGATTCTGTGGGCCAGCTGTGAGTGTATACTCTGGGGCAAATACAGGGCCCAACGCGTGCTTGCCCGCGGATCGGCGAGCAGCTGGAGCGGTGTCGAAAGATGTCGAGACTGCGCACGTCCGCAATTGCAGCGGCGGCGACTCTTGTTCTCGTGCACGTGGTGGTTGTCGCGCTGCGATATGGGAGCGACACGGCGTCGCTCTGGGGCGATTGGATTGACACGCTGGCGCCACTAGTGGCGTCGATCTTCTGCTGGCAAGCTTCTCGTTTCGCTGGTCCATTCGGCAAGAGGGTCTGGCGTCTCGCCGCGTTTTCCGCTTTGCTTTCTTCCCTGGGACAGGGTCTCTACACCGATTATTACGACTACCTGCATGTCCCGTTAGGGAGGTTGTGGCCCAGCGACATCCTCGTCTTCTTCTGGATCGTTCCCATTTTCATGACGCTATTCTTGAGTCCGCGCGATCCCGGCAGCGGATATCAATGGCTTCGCGTTTTTGATTTTGCGCAGGTGTGCACGCTCGTGTTGGCCGTCGAGTTGTCCGAAATTTACGTTCCGTCACGATGGCAGGCGGCGGGGCAGACCATGCAAGTGCGCGCGCTGCATGCGGCCATCTTGTTTTTCGGGCTGATCGCTTTGAGTTTCGTAGCCCGCGCACTTGTGACCAGGAATCGTCTCGAGCGGGTCTACTTTGGACGAATGGGTGCGTGCCTGACTTTCTATGCAGTCGTTCTCAACGGAACGCTGTATTACCAGGCTTCCGGACACTATCAACAGGGAAAATGGCCCGATCTCGCGTGGACCCTCGCTTACTGTTTTCTGATTTTGATTGCGGGAACATGGAATGAGAACGAAGAGAAGGTAGAAGTTGAGTCCCAGTCCAGAAGTCTGCAACTGTTGGCGCAGTTCTCACCCTTGCTGATCCCCGCAGTCGTATTTCCCCTGGTACTTAGCATCGCACCGGAGCAGTTTTACTGGTCGGTGGTGCTGGTGCTGGTTTCATTTGCCGCAGCGAGCGGACGTCTATTCGTGGTGCAGCGTCAATTGCTGGTGAGCTCCCAGGAACTGCAAAAAAATCTCACATTGTTGCAGGGCATTACGGAGAGCACAACCGACGCTGTTTTCGTCAAGGATCGGGAGGGACGATATGTGATGGTGAATCCTGCGGCGGCGCGATTTGTCGGTCTTACGATCGAACAGGTGACCGGGAAAACCGATGTGGATGTATTCACGCCCGATACCGGTCGGTTCATCATGCAGAAAGATCGGGAGATTATCGCGACCGGCGAGACAATCACGTACGAAGAAGTCGGCACCGCAGCAGGAAGAAGCCGTACATTTCTCACGACCAAAGGACCATACCGCGATGGGCACGGGAAGATAGTCGGAGTCCTGGGCATTGCGCGGGACATTACGGAGCGGAAGCGCGCGGAGGAGGAGTTTCGGCGATCGCAACAGAGGCTGCGGATGCATATTGAGAATACGCCGCTGGCCGTAGTGGAATGGGATCTGGGCTTCCACGTCGTGAGTTGGAATCAATCAGCGGAGACGATTTTCGGCTATTCGCGAGAAGAGGCGGTCGGGCAGAACGGGGAGTTCATCGTGCCTGCCCAAGGGCGTTTAGAAGTCAAACAAGTCTGGCAGGAGTTGCTGAAGCAAGAAGGTGGAAGTCGCAGTACGAACAAGAATGTGACGAAAGATGGCCGCGTCATCGCTTGCGAGTGGTACAACACGCCGCTGGTGGATAAAAACGGCCGCGTGCTCGGGGTAGCTTCGTTGGTGCACGACGTCACGGAGAAAGAAAAGGCGGAGGCGAAATTCCGGGGATTGCTGGAGTCCGCTCCCGACGCCATGGTGGTGACGGATCAGCAGGGCAAGATCGTGCTGGTGAATGCACAGACGGAGAGGGTGTTCGGATACAAACGCGAAGAACTGTTGAACCGGCCGATTGAAACGTTGATGCCCGAACGCTTTCGGAAAATCCACCCCATCCATCCAGCGGAGTTCGCTGAGCAGCCTCAAGTGCGGGAGATGGGCAAGCGGCTGGAGTTATTCGGGCTTCGCAAGGACGGCATGGAGTTCCCCATTGAGGTCAGTTTGAGCCCGCTGGAAACGGAACAGGGGATGCTGATTTCGAGCGGGATCAGGGATACCACAGAACGGCAGGCCCTTGAAGAAAGGCTCCGGCAGTCGCAGAAGATGGAGGCGGTGGGCCGGCTCGCCGGTGGCGTCGCGCACGACTTCAACAATCTGCTGACCATCATTCTGGGGTACTCGCAGATTCTGGCGGACGGACTTCCCGCGGGAAGCAAGCTAGCGAATAGCACCGCGCAGATAAAGTCGGCGGGAGAGCGGGCGGCGGGGATCACACGGCAGTTGCTGGCATTCAGCCGCAAGCAGGTGCTTTCGCCACGAGTGATTAATCTCAACGATATCGTATTGAATCTTGACTCACTCTTGCGGCGGCTGATCGGGGAAGACATTGAAGTCATGACCGCGCCAGCGAACGACCTGGGGATGGTCAAGGCCGACCCGGGACAGATAGAGCAGGTCATCATGAATCTGGCCCTGAACTCGCGCGATGCCATGCCGAAGGGAGGCAAGTTGACGCTGGAGACTTCCAACGCCACTTTGGACGAGACCTACGCGCGCGAACATCAGCCAGTGGAGTCGGGCCAGTACGTGATGTTGGCGGTTAGCGACACGGGGCATGGAATGGCCGAGGAAATCATGAGTAGAATCTTTGAGCCTTTTTACACAACGAAAGAGGTTGGCAAAGGCACGGGACTCGGCCTGTCGATGGTGTATGGCATCGTCAAGCAGAGCGGCGGTTATGTCTGGGTATACAGCGAGCCCGATCAGGGCACGACCTTCAAGATCTACCTGCCTCGCGTGGACCAGCCAGCAGATCAACCGAGCACAGAACAGACTCCGATCGGATTCTCGCGGGGTACGGAGACAATTCTGCTGGTTGAAGATGATCCGCAATTGCGGGAACTCAGCTCTTCTGTTCTGAGTCACTGCGGGTATCGAGTTTTGTCGGCAGCTACTCCGGACGAGGGGATCGCGATCTGCGAGTCGAATCATCAACAGATCCGGCTGCTGGTGACGGATGTGGTGATGCCGAGGATGAATGGGCGGCAGTTGGCCGAACGGATTCAGAGAGTGAGTCCGAAAATACGCGTGCTCTACATTTCGGGCTATACCGACAACGCGATCGTGCACTATGGCGTGCTCGATCCCGGGCTGTGGTTTCTGGCCAAGCCTTTCACGCTTTCCGCGCTGGTGGCCAAGGTGCGCGAAGTCCTGGACTCGGCCACCAGTTCCGCGCCGGGTGTGGTGGGAGATTAGGCATTTCTGAAGTAGCCAACACAAAGACCTCAAGGGCTAAAGCCCAACTGATGAGGGTGCTGTTACGGCACGACTGAAGTCGTGCCCTACCGATCCGATTGCAGGATAGTCGGCTTAGTTTCTTTCCGTTCCCTCGGCCCAATAACTGGTTCGCGCCAGCACCGTACCTTTTGATGGATCTTTCAAACGCACGCGCAGTTGGTGCAGTCCGGGACGAGGATCTTTGGGCACGAAACTCAGCAGATATCGGCTGTGCAAGTGGTTGGTGAAATCATTCATGCGCACTTCGAATTTCTTTCGCGTCGTGAACAGTTCGTACTCGCCTCCGGTCATCGAGGTAACGGTGGCCGGAACGTTTTTCCGCATGGCCTGGGCGGTTTGGTGGGCGAGGTCGAGGAAATTGACTCCGTTGTGCATCTCGCCTTTGTTCGTGCCTCGGCCTGTGTCTAGGATGTTGGATATTCCGGGGGAGAAGGCGAGAGCGTACATCATGGTGTTGGCTTGGCCCACAGCGACGACGGCATCCTCGATCTTTCCTTTGCTGCCATGGTCGCGAGTCTCGCTGATGAGAAGCAGGACGCGCTGGCGGTCCTCCGGCTCATTTCTCAGCAATTGAATGGAATAGGAGACCGCGTCGAGGATCGCCGCGCCATCGTTGCCCGGTTGCAGGTTGCTCAAGTCGGCGTCGACGAGAGCTTCGCGATTGGTAAAATTCCGAGTCAACTGTGCCTGACTGTCGAATTCCACCAGAGCGACTCGTGCAGTGCCGAATTCGAAAAGAGGGCTGAGCATCGTCCGGAGTCCTTGCAATCTCGGAAATTCGTAAGAGGCACGGCGCCCGCGCTGGATGGCGACAACCAGGGAGATCGGTTGGCCTTCCGGCGCTTCGTCCATGCGTACTGGCTGTTCGACTCCATTGTCTTCTACGACGAAGTCGCCGGCTTGTAATCCGTAAACGATGGCTGCTTGCGAGTCTTTTACGAGGGTTGGGACGAGGACCAGGTTCGACCGGGTGCGAAGCGTCGTTTCCTGAGTAGGGACGGCAGCTGACAGCGAGAGGCAGAGGAAGAACAACGCTGCAGCGCTGGAACTAGCCCGCCTTGCGGTCATCCTGCAGAACTTCATCGAGCGCATGTACCAGTTGATGCGCGCGCTTCAGGTAATCGGTTGCTCCGTTACCCTGATTTTTCTTCAGCAGGTGGTATTCGTCGGCGATGTTGAGGGCAGCGAGGACGGCGAGCCGGACGGTGTCGATGGTGTTGGTGGCGGAGGCGACGGCCCGCATCTTGGAATCGACATATTCGGCGAGCTTGAGAATGTACTCGGGATCGGAGCCGCGGAGGTTATAGGCCTGGTCAAATATTTCCACTCGCACGCTGGCGTTCTGCGCGCCTTTTACTGCGTGATCTTTCGTCGCTGTCGCCATTCGATGTTCTCCGTGGAGAAGCAACTTATCTTCAAACTTAGTGCTGCGGCGGCTAACTGGCCTCGGCGAGCGACTCGATCTGGGCCAGCATCTTTTCGACGCGGCTGCGAATGTCCTCGCGCTCTTTCTTGAGCTGCACGGTTTCGCGACGAAGGCGTACAAGTTCTTCTTCGCGGTCTTCCAGTTGCTGCCGCAGGCGTTGGGAATCGCGTTCGGCCGATGCCTGGGCCTGACGGGCCGCCTTGTACATCTCTATGGTGCGATAAATCTTCTCTTCCAGCGCCTGAAAATCGTCGGCTGGAACCTGATCTGGCACTGTCTCGACTGCATTGGACGCCATAAACGCACTTTCCCCACCAAAGAAGTTCGAACTTGTTCGCAGTATACTCCACATTCCGGTGGAGACATCGGGCCGAGGGTGGACTTTTTGGCGGGAGCTAAAAACACTAACCACAAAGGACTCGAAGGTACACGAAGGAAAGCTCGCTTGACGAGGATTTGGATCAACCTGGGATCGAGACTCTTCATCAAATCCACCATAGTCTATGGATTTCTGGGGTTTCACGGTGCGTGATCTTCGACCGTTTTCATGGGTCGTAATCATAGTGAGTCTGTTCGCGCTCAGCGTGAGCGGGCGCCCGCAGGCTAGTAGGCAAACAAAGTCCTTAAACAACAACGACCGGGTCGCGCGTGGGAAGTACGTCGTGGAGGGCGTGGCGATGTGCGGCATGTGCCACACGCCCCGCACCGACTCGGGAGAGCTTGATACCAGCCATTCGCTGGATGGAGCGTCGGTGTGGCTGCTGCCCGCTCACCCGACGGAGAATTGGCCATTGAAGGCGCCACGAATTGCCGGCACTCCGCCCGCCAGCGACGAAGATATGATTCGCCTGCTTACCACCGGCGTCTGGACCGACGGGAGTCATCTGCGGCCTCCCATGCCGCAATTTCGGATGAGCCGCGCAGACGCAGATGCGGTGGTCGCCTATCTTCGATCATTGACTCCGCGGGCCGGCGACTAACCGTTTACAGAATTGGCTATAATGCCTTCCTGCGTATCTGGAGGCTTAAGATGAAATCCCTCGCCTGCTTCTCTTGGGGAGTGCTTCTTGCACTGCTCGCGCTGTCGTCAGCAAGCTCCGCGAAAACCAAAGTCGAATTAAAAGATGCCCAAGGAAAGGATGTGGGCAGCGTCCTCATCTGGGATCAGGGATCTGGAGTCGCGCTCCAACTGCAGTTGCACGATCTCACGCCGGGAGAACACGCAATCCACTTCCACCAGGCTCCCAAATGCGAAGCACCGGATTTCAAGTCAGCCGGTGGTCATTTCAATCCGGAGAGCAAGAAGCATGGATTCGACAATCCGGAAGGGCACCATGCCGGCGACATAAAGAATTTCACGGTTGGAGCGGATGGCAAGGCCAAGGCTAAGTTGGAGGATGCCGACGTCACGCTCAAGGACGGCCCGCACTCGCTCTTGAGCAATGGTGCGGCAGTCGTGGTCCACGCAAAGGCCGACGACTATAAGACCGACCCCGCGGGGAACTCGGGGGACCGCGTTGCTTGTGGAGTGATCACGAAATAGCTTCCGCTGCGAAACCAAAATCGCAGAGGATGCGGGTGACGCAGAGGATTTAGAGCTTGTCTTCCTACACCTCGGCGTTTTTTGTGGCCTCTGCGGTTTTCAGTTTTTTCTTTTCACCCGCAGTTTCCCCAACTGGCGTGCGGCTTCATCCAGGGTCTGCGACTTCTTGCAGAAGGCGAAGCGGACTTGCTTCGCACCGTCTTTTGGATCGCGGTAGAAGCTTGATCCTGGTACGCAGGCCACGCCGATGTCCTGAACCAGGTACTTCGCAAATGAGATGTCGTCTTTGAAACCGAAGGTGGAGATGTCTGTCATCACGTAGTAGGCGCCGCGCGGGAGAAAGCAGCGGAACCCCGCTGAGGTGAGCGCTGGGATCAGTTGGTCGCGGCGGACGCGGTAGCCCTCGGCGAGTTTCGCATAGTACTCGGGAGGGAGACTCAGTGCCGCCGCGCCGGCTTCCTGCAGAGGAGCAGGTGCTCCGACGGTGAGGAAATCATGCACTTTGCGGATCGCGTTCGTGATCTTCTCGGGGGCGACGGCCCATCCCACGCGCCATCCGGTGACGCTGTAGGTTTTTGACATACCGTTGATGGTGACGGTGCGATCACGCATGCCGTCAAGGGAAACCATGGAAATGTGTTGCGTGCCGTCGTAGAGGATGTGCTCGTAGATTTCGTCGGTGATGGCCAATACATCGAACTTGACGCAGAGGTCACGGATGAGTTCGAGTTCCGCACGGGTGAAGACTTTTCCAGTGGGATTATTCGGCGTGTTCAGGATGATGGCTTTGGTGTGCTTATCGAAGGCGCGGCGGAGTTCTTTTTCATCGAAGGTCCACTCACTCGATGCATCTTTCGGGGGACGCAGTTTCACGAATTTTGGGTTAGCGCCGCTGAGCACCGAGTCTGGGCCGTAGTTTTCGTAGAACGGTTCGAAGATGACGACCTCGTCGCCTGCGTTGCAGACGGCGAGCAGAGTCGAAATCATGGCTTCGGTGGACCCGCAGCAAACGGTGATTTCTTTCTCCGGATCGACGGTGATGCCTTGCCAGACGCCCATTTGACGGGCGATTGCGTTGCGCAGGTTCTTGGCTCCCCAGGTGATGGCGTATTGATTGATGTCAGCGGCGACGGCCTGCTGGGCGGCTTGCTTGATTTCGTTTGGGGCGGAGAAGTCGGGGAAGCCTTGGGCAAGATTGACGGCGCCGTAAAGCATGGCCTGGCGGGTCATTTCGCGGATCACGGATTCGGTGAAGTGGGAGACCTTGTCGCTGAGGAAGTGTTTGGGGCGTGGCCGTTTGGTCGACCGCGGGTCTCGCCCGACTTTTTTTCGGTTCGTGGTTGAGCGCGTTGCCATGACAGGCAGACTAGCACAGCGCCAACGGCGACTATGCCGTTCCTACGGAACTCGATATTTGTGTTGCGACTCTCCCGGCACTTCGTGCCGGGCTTTCATATGCCGCCGCTACGCGGCCGAACTTGAGGTGAACGAGGCGGCGTGGGACACCGGCACAGGGGCTGAAGCCCGCTCTGTTGCACGCGCGTGACGCGGCCCTTAAAGGGCCGCTCTTCCACGGGAGTGCCGTCATTCACCCTCTCAACATCACGCCCCTCTCAACATCACGCCCACTCTCCACATCACACCCCTCTCAACATCATGCCATTCTTAACATCACTCGTTACGGCTTGAAGCCTACGCTCTGCCACAGTTCGGCGGTGTGATACATGGTGCCGTTGGTGATTACGTATTCGACGTTGCGAGTGTTGTGAACGTCCTGGAGCGGGTCGCCGTTGATCAGGATCAGGTCGGCACGCTTTCCGGTTTCGATCGTGCCCAATTCTTTGTCGAGGCCCATGACGTGAGCCGGAACAGTCGTGGCGGATTGGATCGCTTCCAAAGGCGTGAATCCGGACTGGACGTAGAGTTCGATTTCGCGATGCAGGCTGTGTCCGGGAACAGCTTGATCGGTGCCGGCGACGATCGTGATGCCAGCGCGGTGCAAAGCGCCGACGATCGCCACTTGTTTTTGGAAGACTTTTTCCTGAGCGTCCGAGGTTTCGTTTGGCGGTTCCACGTCAGTGACTTGTCCGGCCAACTCGGCTGCAATCTTGTCTACGCCGGGTTCGAAGCTGGCGGGCGGTTTCGCGGTGGTTGCGGTGAACAATTCGTACAGGGCTATGGTTGGGTCGACGACCGTATGATGATCCTTGAGGAAGGCCAAAGCCTTTTGGGACTCGGGCGAATTCAGATCGATGTTGATGATGGCATTTCTGCGGTCGGCTCGGGTTGCGGTCTCGGGCAGGGGCGCGTGCATGATGTCCGCAATGTAAGAGATGTGGTTGATCTGGTCTTGGCCTGCTTCGACCGTTTGAAATGCCGTGAGCCCTTCGGGAACGTGTCCGGTCACGGTCATGCCAAGGCGGTGGGCCTCATCGGTAACTGCCTTGAGTTCCTCGAGCTTGACGGAGCTGTAGATTTTCATCTGCTGGAATCTGGCATCGTGGTAGCGATCGACCCAACTGCGAGCCTGTTCCAGAGTGTCCACTCGTTCGACACCGAGTGCGAGGGGGCCCGTGCCGTCGACGACGCCCGCAAGTAAAAGGCGAGGTCCGAGGCCACGGCCTTGGGCTATGGCATCGCGCACGGCGGTGATGAATTCGAGTTCGTTGCCGCAGTCGCGAACGGTGGTGACGCCGGCAGCCAGATAGATCGGTCCCCACTCGACTTGCTCGAAGTGAGCATGCATATCCCAGAGTCCTGGGAGAATGAATTTTCCTTTGGCATCCACGACATTGGCGTGTTTGGGAATCTTCACCTTCGATCGTGGACCTGTCGCGACGATGCGTCCTTTGCGAATTACAACTGCCGCGTCTGCGACCGGAGCGGCCCCGGTGCCGTCAATGAGAGTGCCTCCAACGATGGCGAGGGTATCGGCGCGGCTGGCGGAAATGCCTTTCGAAATATCGGCCAGAGCGGCCATACCATCTGCCCCTGCTCGTCCCACGAAGTCACCCAAAGCGCTTTCGTATCCCTCGCGAATTGCCTCGAAATGGTCGAATTCGGCGTCGGTCGAGATTGCAGCCACCAGATTGCGGTTGGCGTCGAACCAGAGAGTCTCACGTCCCCAGATCAGGCCCTCGACGGTGTAGCGGTCGAGCTTCTCCTCTTTTCCGCCGACCTTGATGATGTCCTGTCCGCGCGGTTCCACCTTCACGGCGCCGCTCGGAAGCGTGGCGAGTTTCGCCGGCGATCCGTGCGTAGCCCAGTACCGCATCAGCAGCATCTGCATCGTAGTGGGAGCGTATCCGGCAATGGTGAAGAACGCGCCGCTCGGCGGATCGAGATCGCTCTGCTTATCGCGAGTTCGGAAATGCACCCTGCCGTTCTCAATACTTAGCGATTCGTCGATCGACGCCGTGCGGGCCGTCTTGCCCTTGATGTCGAAGGCTTGAGGTGTGAGATCCTGCGCCCCGCGAAAGCTTGCCGTTAGCGGGACGAGTGTGGCTCGGTCCGTGAACTTGAAATCCATTTTCACCACGATCGAGTCGTCCTGCTTTCGAATCTCGTAGGTCTCTTCTCCAATAGGCTGCTCGAACTTGTGGAGGGTGAATTTTCCCTGCTCAAGGATTGGGGACTGACCGCCGGCGGATTGCTGTGCCCATGCCCCGCCGAAAACAAAGAGGAGAAAGCACAACATTGACAGTTTTCTTATTCGCCATCGTTGGTTCATATGAGGTCTATCGCGCCCCAGGATTGTAATGGATTGGCAGCCCACCTAGCAGGTGGCGACGAGCCTGCTTTTGGGAACTCATCTTCTTCCAAGGTTAATTGGCCGCGGCCGCGGGCGGTGGCTGTAGAAGAATCTGTTGCTCGTCGTTGGTGCGAACGGTTTGGAAGAAGTTGCGCAAAGCGGTGTAGTACTTTTGCTCGAGAAGGAGAAAATCGAGACTGAGCTTGCGGCTCAGATGGAGTGTATTGTGCTCGTTCTCGACCTTCAGGTTGTAGACCACGATATGGCCATCCTCATCCTTCGATTGTGGCACGCTTTCCACCTGCCAGCCTGAGGGGAGCTCGATGACGACGTCGTCCGATTTCTGGTAGGGGTACTCGATGTAGATGGGATGGACACGGTTGGCATGTTCGAAGAGACGTTTCTCGACAGCCGTGAAGACACCGGCGGGCATTACGCTTCGCTTTCCTGCGCTAGATGCCCAGCCCGGGATGCTGATTTTGAATTCTGCGATGAGCGCCGTTTCAGAGTTGCTCCAATCGGGCTGGTTTGTGAGGTCCACTTCACTTGCAGTGGAAATCTGGCCTTTCAGTCGATTCTCGAGAAATCGCTTCCGTGTTACGTCGTCTGCATTTCTGACATCGAGCCGGTGATACATCGCTTCCAGACCGGTGTAGGTGACAGTGACGGTACCCTCGAGGGCTCCGGTTTCCGTGAGTTTGAGGTTGGCAGAGCGCTGCATGCGAGACTCGGAACTCCGAGGGAGACTCGTGGTGATCCAAGATCCGCCATCTTTGTCGAGACGCAGGCCGGTGGTTCCCGTTTCGTACCACGTAAGCATGCCGAACGGAGTGAACGCTGCGCCCGGGTCGAGGTACAGATCCTGACCATTGAGCTTGACCAGCACTACATTGGCGTTCAGCTTGTGGTTGTCCATAGTTTTCGGAGAGAAGAAATAGTTGCCGCGACTCGAGGTCCAGACGCCATAAGCTTCGAAACCCGCGGCACGAACCAGCGCCAAATAAAGCCACGTGAGTTGGGTTCCGGTTCCATAACCTCGCTTCCAGACTTCCTCGACGTTTTCGGCCGGCTTTTCCTTGTCGCGTTTGAGTTCTTCAGCAGTCTTATGGACTCCGTACGAGGTATTACGAAGTTGTTGTACGCGCTCGTAAATCTTCTTAAGCTTTACCTCCGGAGGATCTGCAGGCGTGATGATCTGAGACACTGCCTCTTCCATAGGCTTTGCGCTCGCCGATGAAGCTCTCGAGCGTGTCGTTGCGTTTCTTGCCGACGTGACGCCAGTAAGTGTCTGGTTCACGATCGAAGTATTCATCTTCGTAGACGAAATCCACTCTAGCCTTGAGTTCGTTCGGAGGGGGCATGAACTCTTCCGCCTGGAACGCGGGGATGTTCTGGACGTCAAGGCGCACGATCCTGTCGGGGCCTTGTTTTGGAGCGGATCCTGACGGGAGTCCTTGCCAACTCCAGCGCACGGTCCAGGGATTGTTGTAGCGAGGCGCGTATGGCTTCAGGCTGAAGCGCGCGTTCTTTATGAACAGATTTGAACTCAGAATCCAGTGAGATTCAAACAACATGTGCTCTTTGAAATCGTAGGTGTAACGGTATTCGATGATGCTGCCGACCTGTACGTCGGGAAGGGTGAAGGCCTTAGCGAGATACCTCAGCCCTTGGGTCTTCTCAATGGTTTTCTCGAAGACCTTGCCATCGAACTCGATAGTTGAGCCATCAGGCCGTATGGTGCGGCCGTGAATATTTACGAGGTCTTCGTTTGCCTTGTTGAAAGCAAGTTCAACATTCGCATTCTGGCGGCCCTCTTCGGTTAGGATTTTGACCCTGACGTAATTGTCCTCGTGCGTGGTCAGGCCGTTGTCATCGCGATCAACCTCGCGGAAAAGTATGACTGCGGGCGCGCCAGGGGCCTGCGGTTCGCTGGTCATCTTTAGTTCGTCCGGGGAGATCGGTGGAAAGCCTTGGGCAACGCACCGGACCGGCAGGAATACCGTAATCAGAAAGATTGGTAGCGCAAGGTAGAGCGGAGGGGCAGAGATTCTGGGACGATTTGACATGTAGCCTCGCAAACACGGACATGAGGTTGCACGTGAAGCCGAGCCCAGGCCGGAGGGAAAAGAGAAGCCGCGACGGCAGGCCACGTTCACCGGAATGTTTCCCGGGTACCGAACGACCCTTATGGGTGGGCAGATTATAAGGATCGGTCCATTGTGTCAAGCCACTCGCGGGCAGCCACTCGCGGGCGCAACGCTTGATTTCGAGCCGAGCATCGTCGAGTCGCAATCCGACGCAAAAACGGAAAGCACCCTAATCCCCGAATCTCACTTGGGCGCGCGCCTTGGCTCTGGCGGCTTCTTCCTCGCGGTTTTTCGGAGGTGCCGTGGTCTCGAGTGAACGGAGGAGGCGCAGGGAAACCCCTGCCACTTCATCCACCGCAGCGAGGAATGAGGCTTCATTGGCCTTGGAGGGTTTGTTAAATCCGGTGATTTTGCGGACAAACTGAAGTGAGGCGGCGCGCACCTCGTCCTCGGTGACGGGAGGATCGAAGTTGAATAGGGTTTTGATATTGCGGCACATGAGAAAGAATCCTTCAGAGTCGCCCGGTTGGACCGGAACGCGACCACTGCCATTTTGACGTAAAGAATCAGGGCCTGTCACGCGGCCTTTCCAGAAGATTTTGAGGCTAGAATCTAACGCGAGGCATCATGCTATAATTCTTTATTCTCAGTTGCTTAGAGCACGGAGGACTGTATCGATAAACGTTTTATCCGCATCAACGATCGCATTCGGGCGCGCGAGATTCGCGTGATTGATGACGAAGGCAATCAGCTCGGCATCCTGCCGCCCTATGAAGCGATAAAGAAAGCCCGCGAAAAGAATCTGGACCTGGTTGAGATTTCGCCCACCGCGCAGCCTCCCGTATGCCGCATCATGGATTACGGGAAATATCTCTACCAGCAGGAAAAGAAAGAGCGGGAAGCCAAGAAGCATCAGAAAACGATCACCGTAAAAGAGGTCAAGTTTCGCATCAATGTGGACGACCACGATTACGAGACCAAGAAGAATCATGTGCTGCGTTTCCTGGATGAGGGAGACAAAGTTAAGGCCACGATTTTCTTCCGCGGTCGCGAGATGACCCGGACCGGATTAGGCCGACAGATTTTGGAGCGGCTGATCAAGGACGTCGAGTCGGAAAGTATTGTGGAGTTTCGTCCGCGGCAGGAAGGGAATACGCTGCACGCGATCCTGGCACCGAAGAAGTCGGACAAGGAGCGCGAGAAGGAAAAAGAGAAAGAAAGAAAGCAGAAGGCTGCGGCGCAGAGCGCTGTGGCCCCAAATCCGCCTCCGGCGCAGGTCGCAAAGCCCGCGTCGTAGCGCGGCTTGAGCGACGAGTTACAAAATTCATCGCAATTGGCACTTAGCACTTGGCATTTGGCCAGTCGGGAGAATGCCAGGGCGCTTTTTTGTTGCGCTAAGTGCTGAATGCCAAATGCTAATGGCTGAGGGTTTATGCCGAAATTGAAAACGCACAAGGGCGCTGCCAAGCGCTTCAAGAAGACGGCGACAGGAAAAGTGAAGCGGGGACATGCGAAACTGCGTCACATCCTGACGTCAAAAGACAAAAAGAATAAACGCAAGCTGGGAAAGTCCGCTTTGGTGAGTGATGGAGATCTGGCCAAGGTGTTGCGGATGATTCCGTACCAGTGAAAGGAATTGAGCGATTTCGCGATTCAGCCATTGCGCGAATTAAATCGCGCAATCACCCGATCGCTTAATCGCACAATTCCCGGCGTGTGAAGAGGTCAATGATCGCTGCCAAGGCGAATCGTCCTTACCTCCAGCCGCCATAAAACGAAAGAAAAAAGGAGAGCACCATGCCTCGTGTAAAGCGCGGAACCAAACGCCGCCAGAAACGCAAGAAGATACTTGACCGCGCAAGCGGTTATTTCCTGACAAAGTCGAAGCTGTATCGCTCGGCGAAAGAGTCGGTCGAGCGCGGGCTGAAGTTTGCCTATGCCGGACGGAAGCAGCGCAAGCGACAGTTTCGTTCGCTGTGGATCGTACGCATCGGCGCCGCTGCCAAGCTGAACGGGTTGAGTTACAACCAGTTCATTCACGGCCTGAAGAAAGCCGGAGTCGAACTCGACCGCAAGATACTGGCAGACCTAGCCGTGAATGATCCGTCGGGGTTTGCGGGGCTGGCGTCGCAGGCGAAGACAGCGCTGGCGTAGGGCGGACGTTGGGCGGGGCACAGCCATCGAAAAGCATCGATCACTTCGTTCCGCGTTCTTGTAACTTGTCATTCCGAGCCGTCCGCAGACGCGCGTCAGCGCGGAGAGGACGAGTGAGGAATCTGCTGTGTGCTCCTGGTGAGTGAACAGCAGATTCCTCGTCGCCATCGCGACTCGGAATGACAAGGCTTAACACATGTCCTATACCGTTCCCAAACTGACCGACTATTCCGCGGCGGCGCTGGAGAAGGCTGCAGGCGACTGCATGGCTGCGTGTGCGGCGGAGGCCGGCGAGGTCCGTACAGATGCCGATTTGAAGTCATTCCGCGACCGGTGGATGGCTCGCAAGAACGGAATTCTGACGCAGATCAACGATGTCTGGCTGAAGGGCGCTCCCAAAGAAGCCAAGCGTGAAGCTGGAATCCGCGTCAATGGATTGAAGGCGCGGGTTCCGGAACTGGTCGAAAAGGCGCATGTCGCCGGAGATGATTCGCAAGCCGGCGAGAGCGTTGACATCTCTCTTCCCGGCATTCGCCGGCCGATCGGTACCCAGCATCCCGTCATTAAGACGATGAACGAGATCGTTGGAGTATTCCAGAAGCTTGGATACTCCGTGGCCGAAGGGCCCGTCGTCGAGACTGATTACTACAACTTCGAGGCGCTGAACTTTCCGCCGAACCATCCGGCGCGCGACACGCAGGACACGCTTTTCATCGCGGGGCAGCAGTCGAAACCGCAACGCGAGCGGCTGCTACTGCGCACGCATACCTCTCCCGTGCAGATTCGCACGATGGAGAAGATGCGGCCGCCGATTCGCATCGTGATTCCGGGGACGGTGCATCGCAACGATCCTCCGGACGCGAGCCATTCGCCGATGTTTCATCAGATCGAAGGGCTGGCGGTCGATACGAACATTACCTTCGGCGATCTCAAGGGGACGCTGGATCACGCAATGAAGGCGCTGTTCGGATCATCGGTGAAGACGCACTTCCGGCCGTCGTTCTTTCCATTCACGGAACCCAGCGCGGAACTCTACGTGACTTGCTTCATCTGTGGCGGAAGCGGGAAGCGTGGGACGGACCCGTGCCGGCCATGTAAGCAGACTGGGTGGATTGAGGTGCTCGGCTGCGGGATGGTGGATCCGAACGTGTTCGAGTTCGTAAAGGACAACGGGTATGACCCGAAGAAGGTTTCGGGATTTGCCTTTGGCATGGGCGTGGACCGGTTAGCGCTGTTGAAGTATGGCGTGGATGATTTGCAGTACTTCTTTCAGGGAGATGTGAGATTCCTGGAGCAGTTTGGATAAGCGGTCGTGGTTCGCTCCGGCGGTGCGTGCTTCTTTCGAGTGCCGGCTTTCGGTCGAGGGAAGTAGGTATTCTTTGACTCCGCGGGCTTATTCGCTTCGCGAATCAGCCCGCTCCGCTGAGGATGACAGAACGTAAATGAAATTATCTCCACTTTGGATTCGCGATTACGTTGATCTTGCAGTCGACGACCGCCGTCTTGCTGAGGACTTGACTAACGTCGGGATCTCGGTCGAGGGGATCAGTGGTGCGGGCGTCGATACCGTTTTCGAGATGGAGATCGGGACGAATCGGCCGGATGCGATGAATCATTACGGCGTCGCGCGGGAGGCGGCGGCGATTTATTGGTTGCCGCTGAAGGCGCTCGAGCCGAAGCTGCCCTCAGCGGCTGAAGCCGCGAATCATGGTCGCGCTAACGCGGCCCTGAAGGGCCGCTCTTCCACGGTTCAGGACGCAGCCAAGGTTAAGAACGGAGCCAACGTTCAGGACGTGGCGTTTCCTATTGCCGTGGAAGAGCCGGCGCTTTGTCCACGATTTTCTGCGCGGGTCATTCGGAATACACATATCAAGGCTTCACCGGAGAAGATCGCACGCCGGTTGCAGTTGCTTGATCAGCGGCCGATCTCGAATGCGGTGGACGCTACCAATTATGTTCTCTGGGAAATCGGAAAGCCTACGCACGTGTTCGACGCGGACCTGCTCGAAGGTGGGCTGATTATTGTGCGCAAGGCGCGGGCGGGAGAGACGCTGAAGACGCTGGATGCCGTCGAGCGCAAGCTGACGACAGACGATCTGGTGGTTTGCGATGCGAAGAAACCTGTTGGTCTTGCCGGAGTCATGGGCGGATACGACACGATGATAACGGAGAAGACGCGGAACATCGTGATCGAGTCTGCGTGGTGGGATCCCGGGATCGTCCGCAAAATGTCGCGCCGGCATGCACTGCACACCGACGCGTCCCACCGGTTCGAGCGCGGCGCGGATTTCGAATCCACCGTCATTTCCTGTGATCTGGTCGCTCAGATGATTCTCGATTCGGGTGGCGGAGAACTGCTCGGTGATGTCGTCGACCTGATTTCGAAGAAGATGGACCAGGCTCCTGTCATTCTGCACGTGAGCGAGGTGCGGAGGATCCTGGGAGAGGGGCTGGACGCTGGGCTCATCTCGCGCATCCTGAAACGACTCGGATTCGAACTCATTCCGGAAGGCCAGAGGGATGCGCAATTTCGCGTGCAGATCCCGAGCTGGCGGCTGGATGTGGAACGCGAGATCGACGTCATTGAAGAGATTGCGCGACTGCATGGCTATGACAAGTTCCCGAATACTCTGCCGGCTTACAGTGGCGCTGTCGTGGAGTTGCCCCACGCGGAGATGGATGCAACCCTTCGCCAGCGTGCACTAGCGTTGGGATACAACGAAGCTCTGTCGCTGACCTTCATCTCGCATGCCGACGCGGAGAGGTTTTCGTCTGGGACGCAGGTACTGGAGTTAGAGAATCCGCTGAGCGAAGAGGCTTCGGTCATGCGGACTTCGCTGGTGCCGGGCATGCTCGACATGCTGGCGTGGAATTTGAATCGCGATGTCCCCGAGGCACGGTTGTTTGAGATGGGCAGCGTATACGAACTGTCCGGAGGAGAAAGAGCGGAGCCCCGGCGTGCATGTCTGGGAGCGACCGTGGCTGCTGTTCGAGCTTCTCTGCCTGCGGGTGGCATGCTTGATGTGAGCAGGGCGGAACATGCGGCGAGCGCGGAACTGTTCCGGTCGTTGAAAGGAGATGTAGAGAAATTGCTGGAGCCGTTTGCGCGCGAGGTCGTGTTTGATCGAGATGCTGAGGAATACTTTCATCCCGGGCGTGCAGCAAGGGTACGAGTGAATGGCGCGATCGTGGGACAGTTCGGGCAGATTCACCCCACGGTGGCTGCAGCACGGAAGTTGCGGCAGGATGTGTTCCTTGCCGAGTTCGATTTGGAACAGCTTTACAGGATCGGACCGCGCGCGGTGAAATTTGCGCCTTTGGGCAAATATCCGGCGGTGGAGCGGGACTTCTCCTTTGTCTTCGGCGACGAAGTAGCCTTTGAACAGATGCAAAGGGCCGTGAAAGCTACGGGTGTGCCCGAGTTGCCGGAAGTTCATCCCGTTGAGATTTTCCGGGGCGGCTCGATCGCGGCTGGGAAGTATTCGATCTTGCTGCGGGTGAGGTTTCAATCGAACGAGCGGACTCTGCGCGAGGACGAGGTGGCGCAGTGGTCGGGGAAGATTGTGGATGCGCTGACGAAGTTGGGCGGGGCTCAGAGAGCTTAGAACGACAGAACCCTTAGCCGCGAAATCAGGCAGAACCAAAGCATTCAAAGTCAAAGTCCCCACCCTGTCGCACAAAACGCGACAAGGGTGGGGCACCCTCATCCAATGTCTTCTCTGAGAATGTCCTTATCGAAAACTGAAATCTGCTGAACCCCTCAGACTTTTGCTCCTTTTGCCGATACAGACATACGTGGGCAATATGTCTTCAGGACAAGCGACCGCTCCAGCCCCGGTGGGGAATTGCAAGGCGATGCGGTAGGTCGCGCGGCAGCCGATCTTCGATCGCGAAGAGAAGGTATTTGGCTATGAACTGCTATTTCGCGACAGTCTGGAGAAAGGCTTTGTGGGCGATGCAGATGAAGCGTCGCGAGCTACGCTCGACCGATCGCTGGTGATGAGGCTCGATGTGTTGTGCGACGGCCGGCGGGCATTCGTGAACTGCACGCGCGATACCTTGATCAAGGGCCTGGTCGGGCTTCTGCCATCGATAACGACGGTGGTGGAGATTCTGGAAACGGTTCCTGCCGATCCCGATGTGATGGCCGCATGTCACAGCCTGAAAGAGCAGGGGTACCTGATTGCGCTGGACGACTATGTTGCGGACGATCGGCGCGAGCCGCTGGCCGATATTGCTGACATCATTAAGGTTGACTTGCTGCTCACCACGCTAGACGAGCGCGAGCAACTGATGAAGCAGTTTGGGCCGTGGCGCTGCCGAATGCTGGCCGAAAAAGTCGAAACGCAGAATCAGTTCGCGCAGGCGCGGGATCAAGGCTTCGTCTATTTCCCGGGATACTTTTTCCGCCGGCCGGAGATGATGGGCACGCACGACATGCCGGCAAACCGGCTGAATTACATACGGAGGTTGCAGGAAGTATCGCGCCCGGAACTGGACGTACCGGGCCTGGAAAAGCTGGTCAAGGAAGAAGCATCGGTCTGCTACCGGCTCCTGCGATATCTGAATTCCGCGGTGTTTGGCTTCAAGAAAGAGATCCATTCTGTCAGGCACGCCTTATCGATTCTTGGCGAACGTGATTTGCGGCGCTGGGTATGGTTGATCGCAGCAGTCGGAGCAGGACAAGACAAGACCAGCGATCTGGTGCTCTCGGCGCTGGTGCGGGGACGGTTCTGCGAGCTGCTCGCTCCCAAGGTGGCGCATGGAGAATCGGATTTATTCCTGATGGGGCTGCTGTCGTTAATCGACGCCGTGCTGGAAACACCCATGCAGGCCGTGCTGGAAAAAATCCCACCGGACGCAGCGACTAACGCGGTGTTGCTGGGACAGCCTAGCGCTCTGCGTCCCGTATTTCAGCTGATGCTGGCGCATGAAAGCGGGGAGTGGGAGGCGGCGGCTGCGCTAAGCGCCGGGTTGCGGCTGCACGCCGATGGTGTGGCGGCTTGCTACTGGCAGGCACAGCAGTGGGCACGCGAGCTCTCGTTGGAAATTTAGGCCCATCGTGATCTGATCTGCGGATCGGGGGGCCACACCCGCGTGCATGACCTCCTGTGCAAAATCGGAGTGGATGGGGGCCTTGCGCTGATCGACGGGGACGAGTACCATAAACTTGTTCTCATTTAGGCCTCGTTCCCGCGAAGGCCTTCTGCGTCAGCCATTCTGAGGCGACGCCTACGGATCCGATAAACGGAAAAATTGAAGCCGATTTAGATTTTCATTCGCGAGAGCGGTTTTTTTGCAGGTTTGGGGTTCGTTCCAGAGTGTGTTCCGTCGTAATTCGCGGCTGCGCAGAAGAAGGATGAGAGTGTGCCCAGGCTGAGCCTTGCACACCGCCGTAGAGTCACATTCCAGCGGCATTTTCGAGATCTGTAAAGCTTTGCAACTTGTGTGAACCAATTTGAGAGGACTATGAACGCAGGACCAGGAAAAAGCTCCGGTGGCGGAGGAAGAAGGCGGCGGAGAGGCCGACGTCAGAACAATCAGAGGGGACAGCGTCCCGGACCGGGCTTGAGCCGAGAGAACAAGGACGGCATCTACACGGCCCCCATGGACCACAGCTATCGCGCTGTGATGGGCGGAAACAATAATGGCCATAAGGGCGGTCGTCCGCGGCCTGGTTTCACGACGCAGTATTCCCAACCCGACCCTGAGCCTCTGCCTCCAAGCGTGGATGCAAATTCGCGCATCTTTGCCTTCATTGAAGATCTGTTCTTCATGGCGAAGATTCAGGAGACCGCCAAGAAGCTCAACGTGAAAGTGGAATTCGTGAAGAGCGACAAGGACCTGATGGAGAAGATGCAGGCGAACGGGGAAGAAAAGCCGTCGCTGATCATCTTCGACCTGAACAACAATGGCGTGAAACCCCTAACCTTGATTCCGAAACTGAAGAGCAAGCTGAAGAAGGGGACATCGATTATTGGATTCCTTTCGCACGTTCAAGGCGATCTGAAGCAGAAGGCGCACGAAGTGGGATGCGACATGGTTCTTCCCCGGTCGGCGTTCTCGCAGAATCTTCCGCAATTGCTGCGGCGCCATGGGGCGCCAGAAGACGCCGAGCCGATGGTGCAGTAGCGCCGTCTGGTCGAATTGGGGCGGACTCTCTGTCCGCCATCTTTGAGTTCGATTTTCCTCCATTAGCAAAAATTCCCGCTTAGGTACTCTTCTGGTTTATCCCGGAGGCCAGCTGAGTGCGCGTCCACCCAGCAGGTGAACGTGCAGGTGAAAGACGGACTGTCCAGCGCCGGGGCCAACGTTGAGGACGGTGCGGTATCCCTGCTCGATCTTGCGCTGTCGGGCGATGGTGGCAGCGGCTAGATGGCAGCGGCCGATGATTTCGGCGTCGCTGCGTTCCGCTTCTTTCAATCCGGCAAAATGGCGTTTGGGAATGATGAGCACATGGGTCGGCGCTTGCGGATTAACGTCTTCAAAAGCGAACACGTGTTCATCTTCAAAAACTTTTTTCGAGGGAATCTCGCCCCGAATGATGCGACAGAAGAGGCAATTGGGATCGGTCATTCCTGGGTCACCTGTGGGGAAACGATAACAAAGCGCGGCTAACCTTGCCAGTTGCACGATGGGCCCGGCGATTAATGGTATTTGGTTGCTAGACCGCGAAAGGGTTTCGAGTCGACATTCCAGGTGCCTTCAAACGGATTGTCGAGGTCAGTGAGAACGAAGTGAGCGAAGAAGAGAAGCATGGTTGCAATCGCGACGGCGACGAGCCCAAGCGCCAGGTTGTGAAAGGGAAAAAAGAAAAGCAGAAAAAGAATGGTAGAGGCTGTGACCGTAACGAAAAGAAGAAGAGTGCGAGGAATGCGCTTCGCGCTGAGGGCAAGGCGTTCGTCCCGGTGAGCGCTGGCTTGATTCGCGATCTGAAGCAGATGCTGGTGGGCCCGGCTTTCAGAATCGTTTTCGGGATGAACCTCGATAACACTGGAAATGATTGCGGAGAACAGTTTGTCCGGTGCGTTCGCTATCCTCGCCGTGCGATAGGATGTCCCACTCTGATTCCGTTACCGCGCGGGCATAAGCACGCACAGCACGGACGATGGGATCACGTGAAATTTCCTTAAGACCTCGACTGAAGAGGATCAGGTCTTTGAGGGCGCCGGACTCTTTCAGGATTTCATTCTCGACGGCGGCGAACTGTCCCCAAATGACGTACGTGGCAAAGGCGTACACGACGCTGTAGAGGGTGCCGATGATTTGCAGAAGCGCCCCAACCCCTTCTCCGTCGGCATCGAAGAGCTTGTGAAATCCAGCGAGGCGCAGCGCCAGATACACGGCTGCCGCCGCAGCCATCAAGCCTACACCGCGAGAGCGAGTCTCTGGTGGAATGACTTCGATCGTTTGCATCGCGTATCAGTCTAATCGCACCAGAAAAACCGCGCCTTCGGGAGTGATGGTTTCGGCTGCGAGTTTCTGGGCGCGGTCGTGGTCGTCATCGAGTACGCGGACTCGGATCCACCAATCCCCAGCGGGACTCTTGAAACGCAGCACTTTGGCCGAGTGATAGCGGCGCGTAAGGTGATCGGCCAGTTTGCTCGCGGCTTTTTCGTCGGGCATGCCGCCAATCTGTACGGCCCACTTGCCGGGCGATGGCGCTTGCAGGCCCGATTGCATCAATTCCACTTTGACCTCAGCGATGCCCGGCTGCCAGACATCGACTTTGCGCGCGGCAGCGAGGGAAAGATCGACAATGCGTCCGGGGATGAAGGGGCCGCGGTCGGTGATGCGGACCAGCGCGGTGCTGCCGGTTTTCACGTTGGTAACGCGCACAATCGACCCCAGCGGGAAGGTGCGATGGGCGGCGGTCATGGCGTGCATGTTATAGATCTCGCCGTTCGATCCGCGGCGGTTGTGGTAGGGCGGCCCATACCAACTGGCGAGACCGGTCTGGGTCTCAATCGGCTTAGCGCCGGCCGGGATCACGGGCTCGGCGAGGTCGGCTTCTTCTGTGGGCTTCGGCGGAGAGACGCTCTCAGTGGGCTTCGAAGCCTTGGGGGTCGGCTGAGGCGGCGCAGGCAAATTTGCCGCCGGTTCCGGAGGCGGAGGCGAGGGCACATTCACGTGCGGCTGCTTGGGATGGCCGCAGGAGCTGATTAAGAGCACCGCGATCAGCACGAAAAGGAGCATAGGTATGCTGACGAAGTGGGAGCGCGGCAGAGCTTGATCCGAGGTAGACGACACTATTTGGGCTGAGTCGGGTGTTGCTCCATGTAATCGGCGAACTCCGCCAGTTTCTGGGAAGCGGTGCGCAGGGCGCGAGTGGAGTGCGTCCGCACGGCGGGAACGACCTCGTCGTTCAGGTATTTGATGAATTCGGGAATTTCCTTTTCCAGGCGCTCGGCGGTCTCGTTGATGGTTTGGCTTACACGCGCCGACGCGTCTTCCACCTTGCGGTTGAAGTCGTTCATGACACTCCTCGTGATTCCTAAGCGTGAAAGGGTCCACGCAATACTGCGGATACCAGGCGAGGCTATTATTTCGTGCCCGACAAGGCGGGTCAATGGCGCAGAGGGAAACGGTTGGCATCGAACTGCCCCCTGCGAGATCAGGAAGGTGAAGAGAATGCAGGTGAAGAGAATGCGGTTGCGGCAAGGATGTAATCCTTGCTAGAGTAAGGATGTGCCGAAAGTGACGTCCAAGCTGCAATTGACCGTTCCCAAAGTTATTGCTGAAAAATACGGCATACGTCCCGGCGACGAACTGGAATGGACTCCGGCTGGAGAAAGTATCCGAGTGCGGCGTGTGAAGAACAACGAACCTACGGCCGACCTGAACATCGAGGAGAGGCTGGCTCTCTTTGACGAGAACTCGAAGTGGCTGGATGAACTCCAGGCGGAGGAGTTGAGGCACTGGAAATCCAACGAGAGACGAATCACTCGCGAGAATCGCGGCTGGACGCGCGAAGAACTTTACGGAGACCGTGGCCTCCCTCGTCGACACTAATATCCTGGTTTATCGCTGCGATCCGCGGGATGTGGCCAAGCGGGCTGCCGCTACGGCGATCTTGCGGGAGGGTGGACGGGCAGGAGACTTTCGCATTTCTCACCAATCCCTTCTGGAGTTCGTGAGCGTTGTAACTCGATCACGCTCTGGGTCAACACCTTTGATGGCGCCTCCGGATGCAGCTCGCCAGGCCGAACTTTACATGGCGCAATTCCCAGTGCTGTATCCGACCGAACACCAGTTTCGGATGGCCTTGTATGGTATGAACACGTATCGGCTTTCCTGGTTTGACGCCCACTTGTGGGCCTACGCTGAGGACAACGGGTTGACCGAAATCCTCTCTGAGGATTTGCAGCACGGACGTAGGTACGGAGGCGTGACCGTGCGCAATCCGTTCCTGCCTTACGGGTTGGCATAAGAAGCTGGGACGGCGAGGTGTTCTGACAGCATGGCAGATTTCTTGGGCAAGCGAGACAGCGGTCATGCGCAACAGAATGGCATCATTCGCCTGAAACTGCTTGCCTGGTACGACGCTCACGCACGCGAACTGCCGTGGCGGGAGAGCCGCGATCCGTACCGGGTGTGGGTGTCGGAAATCATGCTGCAGCAGACGCGGGTGGCTGCGGTCATTGAGCACTATCACGAATTCCTGCGGCGATTTCCTACCGTGCAGAAGTTGGCGTCGGCACGGGAAGCATCCGTGCTGGCTGCGTGGAGCGGGTTGGGATACTACAGGCGCGCGAGAATGCTACACGCGGCGGCGAAGGTAGTGGCACGCGAGCGCGGAGGGACCTTTCCTGAAACCTCGGCTGAATGGCGGACGTTAGCCGGAGTGGGACGATATACGGCGGCGGCGATTGCCAGCATCGCGTTTGGCGAGGCGGTCGCGGTGGTTGATGGCAACGTGCAGCGGGTGCTGCAGAGGATTGCAGGGAAGGCGATTTCGGGAGAGCAGATATGGCAGCATGCTGAGAACCTGCTCGATGGCAACCGTCCCGGAGATTTCAATCAGGCGATGATGGAGTTGGGGGCGACGGTTTGCACGCCGCGAGCGCCAGCGTGTTTGACGTGCCCGCTGGTGGAATTGTGCGCGACGCGTGGTGAACTGGCGGGTGCAGAAAAGAAATCCAGGCAGGTACAGCGCGAGGTTCACTATGCTCTTGATCGACGGAATGGGTCAGTGTTCCTGACGCAAAGGGCTGCGGATATTCGGCTCATGGCGGGGATGTGGGAGTTGCCCGAGATTCCCTGTCCGGCGGATCACGGTGAGCCCTTCCTCACCGTGAAGCACTCGATCACAGTGACCGATTACACGGTGCACGTCTGGCCCGTATCAGCAAAGCTCGACGGGGAATGGTGGCCTGCTCACCGATTGACGAAGCTTGCGTTAACGGGGCTGGCGAGGAAGATCCTACGGAAGGGCGGGATAATCCCAGAATCCGTAAAGGGCATCAAGTCATCTAGTTAGGGAGAGGATGTAGATAGGCGCTCGCTGGCTGATCGTGGAGGCAAGGAAATGGCGGCATTGGCGACTGGAGTGAAGGCTCCGGAATTTGAACTGAAGACGTTGGACGGCAAGAAATTCTCGTTGAGCGAGGAGTTGGCTAAAGGACCCGTGGTGCTGGTCTTCTTCAAGGTCTCGTGCCCCACCTGCCAGTACGCGCTGCCGTATCTGGAGCGGCTCTATAAGGCTTACAAAAACAAGGGTGTCACGCTGGTCGGTGTTTCGCAGAACGATGCCAAAGAGACTTCTGACTTCTGCAAGGATTTCGGCGTGACTTTCCCCATGCTGCTCGACGATACCCGCACGTATCCGGTGTCGAACGCCTACGGCTTAACCAATGTGCCAACGATTTTCTGGATCGCAGAGGACGGGGAGATTGAAGTCTCGAGCGTGGGATGGGTGAAGGCTGAGTTTGAACTGATCAACCGCAAGATGGCTGAGACTGGGAAAATCGCGGCGGCGGCCGTGTTCAAGTCCGGCGAAGAAGTGCGGGACTTCCGCGCTGGTTGAGGGTCGAAAAACTAGCGCCGGGCCGGCGCTTTCTTCAAGAACAAGAACGCAGCACTGAGGGTCACAGAGGTACCTCAGGGCAGGTGTGGGTAAGGCTGGATTCCAAGGGTGGGTGCACTCTCGTGCACCACCGTGTGCCACTTCTCCTACAACCCGGGGCGGACCGTCCATTACAATTTCCTTCAGAACTTCAGAAAAATGTTGTATTTCCAGCGCGCCGCTTCGTTGGGGGAGAAACCTAATCATGCAGGGAATGGCCAGAATCACTTCGGCGTGTCTAATCCTGTGCGCGAGTCTGCTCGTGTGGGCAGAGGGAGGAGCAGGTGCCGGCGGGTCCAAAGCGCCTTCGGCGCGCCTTCCCGGAGCGGCGTTTGCTGCGCTGGAAACAATCAATCCTGAGCATATCCGCTGGCACGTTCGCTATCTATCGCACGATCTGTTGGAGGGGCGCGGGACGGGGCAGCGTGGGGGCGATCTTGCGGCTGAGTACATAGCCACGCAATTTGCGGAATACGGACTGAAGCCGGCGGGGGATCACGGGACTTACATGCAGAAGGTTCCCCTGGTTGGAATCACGACATCGCCGGAGACCCAGTTTTCCCTGATTCCCAAGCAGGGCGAGACGATGAACTTGAAGCCGCTGGATGAGTATGTCGCATACGACCAGAGCCAGCAGGCGCAGTCAGATGTCGACGCCGAGGTCGTGTTCGTGGGGTACGGAATCGAGGCGCCCGAGTACAACTGGGACGACTATAAGGGTGTAGATGTCCGCGGGAAAGTGCTGCTGATGCTGGTGAATGAGCCGCCGTCGGACGATCCGAAATTTTTCAAGGGCAAGGCACTGACCTACTATGGGCGCTGGACCTACAAGTACGAAGAGGGGCTGCGCAAGGGCGCAGTGGGAGTGATCCTGATCCACCAAACGCAGATGGCGAGTTATCCGTGGGAAGTGGTGCGGAACTCGAATTCCGGCGAGAAGTCGTTCTTAAAAGCAGAAGGTTCGGCGTTGAAAGTCGCGTCATGGATTCATGTGGACGTCGCCAGCCGGCTGGCGTCGGCTTCGGGGATGAGCCTGGACAAGCTCATAACGTCGTCACAGTCGCGCGATTTTCGTCCAGTAAGTCTTGGTGCGCGGCTGAAGGCGCACATGGTCAGCAAGGTGCGCAAGTTCGAATCGAACAATGTGCTGGCAATTCTGCCGGGATCGGATCGGCGGGTCGCCGATGAAGCCGTGATGTACACAGCGCATTACGATCACTTCGGCATTCGTCCAGACATGCCGGGAGACAACATCTTCAACGGGGCCGATGACAATGCCACCGGCTGCGGCATTCTGCTGGAAGTGGCGCGCGCATTTGGAACCGCCAACGTAAAGCCCCGCCGATCGATTCTGTTTGCTGCTGTAACGGCGGAAGAGCAGGGATTGCTGGGTTCGGAGTATCTGGGCAAGCATCCACCGATTCAGGCGGGGAAGATCTCGCTCGATCTGAACTACGACGATGTGAAGCCCTTGGGAGCGCCGGAAGAAGTTCAGGTTTCCGGGGCAGAACGGACGAGTTTTTATCCCGTGGTCGAGTCGATGGCAAAAGATTTCCGGTTAGCGATTCGTGCGGACGCGCGGCCTGAGGCCGGACACTTTTATCGCTCGGATCACTTCTCCCTGGCACGGGTGGGGATTCCCTCTTTCTCGATTAACGAGGGAATCAAGTTTAAGGGGCATCCGGAATCATGGGGGCTGGATCAGGAAAAGGACTACGTTGAGAAGCATTACCACCAACCTAGCGACGAATATCGACCGGAGATGGATTTTGTCGGAGACTCGGCCATGGCTCGGTTTGGGTTTGCGCTGGGGTGGGAGGCGGCGAGTCTGCCGAAGCTGGTTGGCTGGCAGAAGGGCGATGAGTTCGAGGCAGCGAGGGTAAAGAGCCAGCCGTAGCTTGGACCAGTGCTCAGTCGCAGCAACAAATCCCTCCGGTCCGCGTTGGAGAAGGGGTTCACCCAAACTTGTCTTCTGTGCCAATCCATGTTTGATTCCACAGAGGTTAGCTGCCGTAACCTAGGTAACTTTCGTCCTCCTCCTCATCCTGCTAGCCTCGATATGTAGTTTTGTAATCAGCAACTTCCGCACTGAATCCGTTAAGGATGCCGAGAATACCTATTTTTCGCCTGGGTGGAGCGCCGGAGAAGCCGGAGCTTCCCAATTTGCCTGCTTCAACTCCGTTCGTTTCCCTCGAGGGACTCGCCGTGGGGGTGGACAACCTGCGGCACGATGTTGTGCTCAGCCCCAAATTTGCGGAGTTGGCGCGCGCGCAGATTGCGCGGTTGATTGCGCGGCATGGCGAATTGGAAGGGCTGCTTGGGGCCGAGGCCCCGCAGACGGGACAGGGACCATCCTGGTTGAGGAATCAATTGGGAAAATCCACGCGGTCTAAGAACGATCCCGCAGAGTGGAAGTCAGCGATGGCTGAGCTGCAGGTCGCGTCGCTGAATCGGGCGAAGAAAGAATTCAAACTTTCTGTCGACTTGTTGGCCCGCCTGGCGGTGACGAAGTTCTTGCGGGCGGAAATGAACCAGCAGTTTGGGCAAGTGCTGGAGCGCTGCCGGGTGCTGCTGAAGAGCTATGACAACAACCGCCAGCAGCGGGCGCACGAGTATCGCGAGAAGGTTGCGTCATTCCAGGTACGGAAGAAGATCATTCTGCGCAAAACGGGGCAGGAGATCTTCGAAACGCTGCGCGAAGTGGAGAAGAGCACCCTGGGGCGCACTCGGCGATCCCTTTTCGGGGAAGAGACCAGCGACGGCAGTTACTTCACCTATCCCCTGTTCCTCAATCGGCTATTGTTTTCCGAAGACGGACGCGACGACTATCTGTGCGCAGAGCACTACGTCATGCTGGGGAACTGGGATCGTGATCCGGACCGCTACGGGCGAATGCGCGAAATCGTTTCTGGTTTTTTGCGTTTGCTGTACGGCGAAGAGACGAGTGCGGAGACCATCGATTCCTGGATGAACGTACCGGAGAATGCCCGCGAGTTGGTGGGAACGGGCACGCCGGAGGATTCCGGTGAAGGATTAGCGCAGCAGGAGAGGCTGGCCGCGTGGGTCCGGTTCCTGGAAGACGAGCAGGTCATGGAGAACGTGATTGCTTCGTATCACGTGGTGCCGCTGCTCAGCGAGTACGCACCCAGAATCAATCCGCAGCAACTGAAGAATGCTCTGATCGACCGCACGGATTGTGATCGCGTGGAACGGATGATTCAAGAGGGCGGCAAACTGTCGCCGAACAGCTTGTATGCCGCGGTGGCGAAGGTGGCCAGTTGTCGCGGAGCGGAGCGAGCCAAAGTGGCAGCGCGGTTCCTCGCCGATTTCTTTCACTATCATCGGGACCTGCGCCGGTTGGAAATCCTCAATGCAGCGCTGGATTCCGTGAACCTCGTTGCGAACGAGCGCTTGCAGGAACTCTCACGCGTCAACGGGACGCTTTACGAATTTCTGCTGCCCGAAGAACAGGGAGAGACGGATTCCGACCGCGTTCTGCGACACGTCGTGCTCAAAGCCGATGTCCGGGACTCCACCCGTTTGACGCGGACCATGATGGACAAGGGACTGAATCCAGCATCGTACTTCAGCCTGAACTTCTACGATCCGGTCAACAAGCTGCTCGACAAGTATGGTGCACAGAAAGTCTTTCTGGAAGGCGATGCGATCATCCTGGCTATCCTCGAGAAAGAAGGAGAGCCATCGCTATCGGTCAGCCGGATGTGCGTGCTGGCGCGGGAAATCATCGAAATCGTGCGCGGTTACAACGAGTTGATGCAGCGCTCGGGGATGCCTCAACTGGAATTGGGCTTGGGGATCACGCTGCAGGAGTCGGCTCCGCTGTACCTGATGGATGGCGAGCATCAGATCATGATCTCTGAGGCGCTGAACGAAAGCGACCGGCTTTCTTCCTGCAATAAGCGTGCGCGCAAGGTGATGGAACCGCAGGCTGGCCCATTTCATGTCTATGCGTTTCAAGCGGCGGATGCGGATGCCGGTGGAAACCCGGAGGACGTCATCCTGAGCTTCAACCTGGGCGGAATCCGCATGAACGAGACGGCATTCCGGAAGCTGCAAAAAGAGATCACGCTTGAACCATTGAAGGTGAGATTGCCGGCGACGCTTGCCTCGTCCGACAAAGGGGAATACCGGTTGTTCAGCGCCACTGTGCCGGTCGATCGGGAAATCTTCCGCAAGATCGTTGTTCGCGAGAGCCGCATTCCGCGGATTGATGCGACGGACTTCTCCGTGAAGGGCTGGACTGAGCGGCTTTACTACGAAGTCTGCACCGATCCTGGGATTTACACTGCGCTGGAGAGGCGCAAAGGCGCCAGCGGGTAGACTTCCCAGAATTCTCCGTAGAGACGTAGCTCGCAACGTCTCCCTCGCCATCATTCACGAACGCTGCTAGCAGAGACGTAGCGAGTTACGTCTCTACAGCTAGAAGTTTGTTCCCAGGGTAGATGGTCGGAACGGAATCTGGAACGTTGCTTCGACATCCACCGGAGTGCCATTCTTTGTGGCGGGATCGAACTTCCATTGCTGGACGGCTTCGGTTGCATAGCGATCGAGGCGCTGGTCGACTCCCCGAAGGATTCGCACATTGCCGACGCTTCCGTCGGCACGAATCACTGCATACAAGATCACTGTGCCGTGAACGTTCTCCCGCATCAATTGCATGGGGTAGGCGGGGTCGACTTTGCGGGTAGCCATGGGCTGCGATAGATCCTCGGTCGGGGCATTCGGATCGCGATTGCTCAGGTCGTGGGTGAGTTCGGCGAAGCGGATGATCCAGCTTCCTCCGGCTGAATTCAGGTTCGGCATGTTCAGCGTAACGGAGTAGAACCGCCGGTTGCCGAAGACGCTGCGTTCAACTTCGGAGAGCTTGGCTGCGCTGTCGGGCTGCATAGGGCGGGCCGACGTGACGCGCGGAGGATGAACGCTGGCGATGAGATTGGGGTTCACCGAAGGTGCCACCGTTTTACTGGCGGGATCTGCCGCGACGGGCGCAGGCTTCGTTGCGCTTCCAACGTAGAGGCCCGCCGGGGCATCGGCAGTCGATTTCGAAGTGGAGCCAGCACCATTTTCTCCGGTGCCGTGACCGCCGTTCGACGCGGAGCCTGCCGAGCCGCTTCCCGATAGAGAGCCCGGAGCGCCGGATGCCCCGGTATGTCCTTCGGGCGTGGCGGCGAATGTCCCGCGACGGTTACCGGCTGGCGGGTCAGGCGGGGCGTCTATCGCAGGCCGCGCACTGAGTGCGATCACGCGTCCGGGTGATCCTGACCCTCTTGAGGCTGCCAGCGAACCAGGTGGAGGAGCGACTTGCGGAGCGCCCAACGTGGGCGCCCCTCCGCCACCAGACATCGTCCGCTGCGCCGCGACTGGAAGCTGAGGCGCGGGAGCGATCACTGCGCTCGGGGCGATGTTCATATCTCCGAACTTTCGCGAAGAGGAACTCGCGATGTCCTGGGGCGGAGCGACCAGCGCGGGTTGAAGTCCTTGAGCAAGGCTCGGAGCGCTTGAGCGAAGGTCGGACGGAGGAGCGACGACCGGATCCTGCAGGGTCGGGGAATTGCGCCGTTGCGCTAAATGGTTTGCATCCGGAGGAGCGACAACAGGATTCTGCAGAGTGGGTGGCAAGCGAATCATCTCTGCCGCGGGAGAGAGCGGAGCAGGCGGAACCGCCAGTCGCGGCTTCTGGAGCGTGTCGGACCAGGCCACGATGTTGGGCAACGCGACATCTGCTTTTAGTTTGACCTGCGGTGGAGTAACGATGGTCTGCGAGTGATTGGCAGCCTCTCGCGGAACCGAAATGATGGGCTGACGCGAAAACTCAGGATCAGCTTTCCGGGGAGGAGCATCGGTTGGACGCAGGGTGTCGAGTGGCGGAAGGTATTCGGACGGACGGTAATATACGATCTGCGAATGATCGAAGGCTGGTTTGGTCTCGATCCGCGGCCGCAAGGCGAACAGATGTGTGAAACCAATGAGCAGAGTCATCGCAATCACGTGATAGGCGACGGACTCGATGAAGGCGTACCACGGAAGGCTACGCCTGACGAAAACGTCCGGCCAGAACTGGGCTGGAGCAGAATAGAGTTCGAGGGGCGGCAGACGGCGTGGAAGCAGAATGTCGCGCAGATTGCCGAAAAAGACCCAGGGTCGGGAGGGCAGTTCGACCAGAAGCCGCGGAACAGGGCGGTCTTGCTGGGTCTCCATGACGGGTGGGACTGCAGACATATCTCTCCATACTAGATGCGAATTTGCGGTGGAGGAAAGCCGGGAGGACACTCCGAAAGACTTGCAACCCTTACGTCATGTCACGGGCTCGCGCGGCAAACCGTTTATAATCATGGGCTCGGCGAACTGCCGCAATTCTCACTGTAAGGACACACTTTGCTCGACTTTTTGGGAGATTTACGACGCACCCACATGTGCGGAACGTTGCGCTCTTCGGACGCTGGAAAGAAAGCTGTGCTCATGGGTTGGGTCAACAAGCGCCGCGATCACGGCAGCCTCCTCTTTATCGATCTGCGCGATCGCAGCGGAGTTACGCAGGTCGTGGTCAATGCGGATCGAAATGCCGCGATCCATGAAAAGGCGGAAACTCTTCGGAACGAGTATGTGATCGCCGCCATTGGATCGGTGAAGTTACGCGACGCCAACACCGTGAACCCGAATATGCCGACCGGCGAAGTGGAACTGGTTGCCGATGACATCCGCATTCTGAACGAATCGAAGCTGCCGCCGTTCTTGCCTTCGGACACTGCTCTGACCAACGAAGAGACGCGGTTGAAGTATCGCTATATTGACCTTCGGCGCGACGCCATGCAGTTCAATATCGAGACCCGGCACAATGTCGCCAAGGCCATCCGCGATTATCTTTCGTCGCAGGGATTCTTTGAGATCGAAACGCCATTCATGACGCGGTCTACGCCTGAGGGCGCGCGCGATTATCTGGTGCCGAGCCGGGTGCAGCCGGGGACGTTCTATGCGCTGCCGCAGTCTCCGCAGATGTTTAAGCAGATCCTGATGATCTCGGGGTTCGACAGGTATTTCCAGATTGTGCGCTGCTTCCGTGATGAGGACTTGCGGGCGGACCGGCAGCCTGAGTTCACGCAGATCGATCTGGAGATGTCGTATCCGCGGGCCGAGCGCGTGTGGGAAGTGGTGGAAGGATTTTTGAAGGCGGCTTTTCATGCCGCGAGAGTCGAGATTGAGACATCGTTTCCGCGCATGGATTACGACGAGGCGATCCGGCTGTATGGGATCGACAAACCGGACTTGCGCTTGCCGGCGTTTACGGATGTGCGGGATTGTTTCACCGCAGAGAATCTGCAGGAACTAGCGACCAACAGCAATCTGCCGGTTATTGCGATCCGCACGCCCAAGGTCGGCGAATTGTCGCGCAAAGAGCGCGACGACATTAAGCCGATGTTCCATGCCAAGGGCGGGGCCAAAGTGTACGAGGACTTCAAGCGCATCAGCAACAAGTATCCAGATGCGGCGGCCGCCATCGCGAAGAAGACGGGGATGGAAGATGGCGACTTGGTCGTGCTAGTTGCGGGATCGGCGCAAGCCGGTCCGCAGACCGCGATGCCTGTGCATCGGAAGGTAACGCCTTCGGAACTGGCGATTTACGCATCGGCAGGACTGCTGCGGCTGGCGCTCGCGCAGAAGTACGCCGATCGTCATGGGATTTTCAAGAAGACGGGTGATCCGGCGAAGGATTTCCGATTTTT
>DATMOO010000331.1:0-4767 GCA_035568275.1 Candidatus Sulfotelmatobacter sp. | reverse complement strand
CTGCCACATATACATCGAGGAGATGAACGGTCTTTTCTTGCTATCTCTCCTGCTGACCGGAGATCCTCAGAAGGCCGAGCAATGCTTCCTCTCTGGATTTGAGGATTCCGTGAGGAATAATTACGTTTTCAAGGAGAGGGCGCATTCGTGGGCTCGGCGCAGCATCATGCTTCAAGCAATCCGGTTGCTTTGCTCTCGACCGTTTTGTATTCATCATGTCAATCCTGGAGAAGTATTCCGCGCAGGAGTGCTCCTTGCTTCTGGGCTGTTCTCGGAGGGATGTCATTAATGCACAGGCGGCTGCGGTCCACCATCTAGCCAGCGCGGTCATTACCACGAAAACACGACCCGAGAACGATTTCGTCTCCCTTGCAGGGGCCAAGTAGACAGATTAGCGTCGCCACTGGGATTCCCGACACAACACACAAGCCTCTCTAGTGTCCTTTACCCGGAACCATACAAATTCTTACAAACACCCCACGCATCCTGACGGCACACTCGTCATGATCCCGGTACTTTGAAGCAGGAAAACCTTTCCTGCGCGGAGAACCATGACCAGTCATCGCCTTAGATTTGGAAATTTGTCGGGCATCCTGTTGGCGGCCACTGCGATAATTTCTGCTGACCCTTGCGCCCTCTTCTCACAAGATTTGGAAAGCCGATCCCCATCTACCCTACGTTCACAGGATGATTATTCGGCTGTGTCCGACCGGGCCAAGAAGCAGATGCTCTCTGCGCATGATGCAGTGATCGTCACTCTTCCCGATGCCCCCAAGCCGCAGGATCAGTCCCAGGATCCACTTCCACAGGCGCCTGCAGTCTCCGGAACACATCTGAATCAATACCCAATTTTGTCTCCCGGACTGACCAGAGCTCCGATGACCATTGAAGACAAATTTGTTATCTATGCCCACAAATCCTTCGGCCCACCCGCCGTCATTCTGCCTGCTTTTGGCGCAGGATTGGCAATGGTCAATCCACCGAGCAAATATCCCAAGGAATGGAAAGATGGCGCCGGCGCATTCGGCAGAAACTATGGGTACAGACTGGCAGATCGTACCTCCAGAAACACCGCCCAATTTTTGACAGGCGCCCTTCTGCGCGAAGATCCCCGCTACCTCCGTTCCACCAGCGCCAATCCGTTCGCCCGGACCGTACATGCGCTTGCCTTCACGATCTTCGATAAGACCGATTCCGGAAGAACTACCTTCGCCGCAAGCAATTTCGCTGCAGCGGCGGCCGGCGGGTTCGTTGGGATGGGGATCCTTCCGCATGGCTATAACGACATTACACACGCCGAACAGCACATGGCGAGCGAGTTCCTGCAGATTGGTATCGGGAACGTCCTGACTGAGTTTGAACCCCAATGGGGACCTTGGGCCAAAAAACTACGCATTCCCAAACTCCTGCCCGGTTGGTGGGTTCCAGAACATCAACACCACCCGTAGCATTGTAGTTGGGATCACATCTCGGTTCTTCCGACGCGCCTCAACCTTGGAATTTTAGACACACGCTCGGCTCCGCGCTTCAACGGACACTGCGGGTTCAGCTATGATTGCACGGTGAAGAGGGCCCAAACGCTCTCGTGAATTTGGCGTGACGGATCCACTTTTTTCGGTGAGTGGGATTTACACATGGTCGAGGTTGCAAAAGCGGAAGAAGCGATGCGAAAGCATCCGCGTTTGCTGATCGTGGACGACGACCCGGATCTGTGTGACCTCGTACAACGTTACTTGGAAGCTGAGGGGTTCGTGATATCGGTCGTGCATAACGGTGCTGAGGGCAGCCACGCGGGGTCAAGCGGCACCTACGATTTGATCGTGCTTGATGTGATGTTGCCCGATATCAAGGGTTTTGATGTCCTGCGAGAATTGCGCTCGCGGGTCCGTACACCAGTGCTGATGCTAACAGCCAAAGGGGACGAGTTTGACCGTGTTCTGGGCCTCCAAATGGGGGCCGACGACTACTTGGCAAAGCCATTCAGCCCGCGTGAATTGATTGCGCGCATTGGGGCCATCCTCCGCAGATCGGGTTGGCAATCGGAGCAAGCCGGCCCGCCTCGGCCACTCTCAATCAAGTCGGCTGATTTGGAACTGGATTTGGCCGGGCATTCTGCATCCAAGTCGGGAAAACCCTTGCACTTGACGTCGGCAGAGTTCGATCTGCTTCGCGCGTTCCTGGAATCACCCGGACAGGTGCTTTCTCGGGAAGGTTTAGCGGAGCGGGTCCTGGGTCGAAAATTTTCGCCTTTTGATCGGAGCATCGATCTTCACGTGAGCAATCTTCGTCAAAAGTTGGGTCCACAGACCAATGGCGCGGAAAGAATCCGAAGCGTACGGGGAGTTGGCTATGTGTATGCTTGGCCACTGTGATGCGATGTCATAATGTTTGTGCCGCTTACGATTGGGCCACATGAATCGGCAGCGTGATCTTAACTTCAAGGCCGACCGGATCAGCGTTCGACGCGTTGATTGTGCCCCGGTGTTGACGAATTGCCTCAAGAGCAATCGCCAGTCCAAGGCCAGTGCCATTGTTGGCCCTCGAATCGCCTTTTGATGCCTTTGCACGGAAGAATGGTTCGAAGATCTGTTGCAGTAACTCTGGGGGCACCCCAGGCCCGTAATCGCGGACTGAAAGAACTGCCTGTGATGACGAGCCCACTTTCTCGATTCTAAGAATCGCCTTCACTTCGCTTCCTGGCACAGTGAACCTAATTGCGTTACGAACGATGTTCTCACAGGCGCTGCGCAAGGCCTGCTGATCAGCCCTCTCAATGACGATGCCTGCTTCGGCTTCGAGCCTCACAGACTTGCCACAAGAGCGTGCCTCGAAATCGCCGTCAGCCACCACTTCCTGAAGCAGTTGAGACAAGTCCACCAAGTCTCTGTCCTCGGACAATAGACCTGTTTCCAAACGCGCAAGGGTCAAAAGCTGCCCCATTAGCGTGTCAACTCGATCTACATCGCGCTCCATCCGTTGCAATAACTCTTCGGATTCGGGTGGTGCCTGTTTTCGCAAAAGAGCTAAAGACATAATCAATCGCGTGAGCGGGGAGCGTAGCTCGTGCGAGACCGTGCTCAACAGATCCTTGTGAGAGCGTACAAACGCTCCCATCCTTTCCACCATGACATCGAAATCTGCCGCCAGAGCCGCCAGTTCGTCGTGCCGCTCGGATATCTCGGCTGGGGCTCTCACGGTCAGATCGCCTGCTGCCACCATTCTCGCAGCGGATTGAATCCCCTGAATCGGTGCAACAATGTGATGGGTAAGCCAGAAACAGAAGAACGTCACCATGAGCAACACCGCTCCGAATAGTGGAAGCCCACCCCCAGCCGTACTGTCCAGGAATCTACCCACTAGCAAGCCGGAACGCACGAGAAGAACGTAAGGATGTCCTGACTGCGAAGTGAATTTATAAGATGAGCTGTGCGACCGGAGCCCATAGCGGGAAAGAACGCGTCCATCACTCCGGGCGGCACGTACTATAGACAGGCTGTCCGGGGGAATGGATCTGGACAAAACCTCTTTGCCGTACCCATCGATTAGATAGAGCTCAATACCGGATTTTCCAATCAGCCCTCGCTCGAATTGCTCGAATTCTTGTGGACCTCCCGATTCATAGGCGTGTGCTGCCTCGTCCGCTACTTTGGGAGCAAACGAAGCAATGACATCCGTAGGTGGAACTACACGGGTGCCAAGCATTCGGCTAGCCAGAAAGATGGCGAACAAAGCTAGAACAGTTAACCAAAACCAGAGGAATACCTTGATAAATAATCGCCCAATGGGCGCCCGTGCGTTCCGCTTACTTGTGGATGATTGAATCGTCACAGACTAGATACCGCCGGATCTTTTCCCTCAATAAGGATATACAGCAACACGCCACGACTCACCAGCCAGAACGACTGCTCCTTACAAATCCATACAGATCTCTGACACATCCCGTCAGCGTTGCACGTTGACCTGCAATAGCCTCGAATTATGCAAAGAGTCGCGGCAAAAGTCAGCTGCCCGGGATGGAACCGGCGTCGATCCGCGTAAGAAATGGCAACCGATAAATTCCAACAGATTCGATTCATATCACCGGTCGGCAGTGTAGGCGGGGGCATCTGTAGCGATGCTTTGGACGAGGCGCTGGCACAGGCACCGCACTTCATCGCCTGTGATGCGGGCACCACCGATGCAGGTCCTTTTTCACTTGGAATGGGAATACCGGGTTTTCCCCGGGAGGCTGTCAAGCGCGATCTGTCGCTGATGCTGCGTGCTGGTCGAAAGGCGCACATCCCGGTAATCATTGGGTCTGCTGGCACGGCGGGTGGTGACGTTCACGTCGACTGGGTTCTGGAGATCGCGCGCGAGATCGTAGCCGAACATCATTTGTGCTTGCGGACAGCCATAATCTATGCGGAGCAGGACAAGGCTTATCTCAAGCGGCTGCTGCAGCAGAATCGAATTCTCCCCCTCGATCCCGCGCCGCCGATAAGTGACAGCGTCATCGACAGCAGTAGCCGCATCGTCGGCATGATGGGCGTGGAGCCGCTGCAACAGGCCATTGCGGATGGGGCCGATTTCGTGCTGGCGGGGCGGTGCAGTGACTCGGCATTGTTTGCCGCGATTCCGTTGATGCACGGTTTCCCGCCGGGGCTGGCGTGGCACGCCGGCAAAGTATCGGAGTGCGGAACGCTAGTCTGCGAGACGCTCGGCAAAGGCGTCATCTTCACCACTATCAGCCAGGACGAAATCTCGATTCGTCCCTATGGCGACGGCCTG
>DATMOO010000330.1:0-60271 GCA_035568275.1 Candidatus Sulfotelmatobacter sp. | reverse complement strand
ATCTTCACAGTCTCCGAGCGCCATGTCGCGAAAGAGCGTCACGGCAAGCCGGAGCAGCTCGATCAATTCCGCGTCTATGGCAACCAGGAACTGGGCAGCGGTGCGATGGGCGTACGCGCCGGAAACGTGCTGGTCGCAGTGCGTGATCCACGCAATCTGTACTACCTGCGCCACATCTTGAGCCACACGAATACGAATAAACAGGACGTGGTGGTAATGAGCGCCCGTCTCTACCATCGCGAGCATAGCTTCAGTGGCAGCACGGTCTTTGACGCGACGCAGGTATTTGATCACTACGAGCAGGAACTCTTCACGGCAGCGGTGGCTGTGGCCGAGAAGGAAGGGAAGCCGATCCACCTGCTGGTTGTGCCGGCGACCGACGTGTTCGAAGCCATCATGGTGACCGCGCAGCGTCTCGACTCCAGCCGAGTAGTCTGCGGCCTTTCGAACAAGCTCACCTCCGATGAGCAGGCGAAACTCACCGGCGATGCGTGGGAGCGGCTGCCCGAGCCGCGTCCGCGCCTGACGCTCGAAGTCTGTGCGCCCGATGGTACCGTGCGCGAATATTCACTGGGGCCACATTCTCCCCGCATGCGGCCGCAAGATGTCGAACTGATGCATAAGTTGTGGCTCGACATTACCGCTGACCCCAAATTCGCGGGCGCTCACCACTATCACATCATGGCCCTGGCGCTCGAGGAGTTGAAGCGCGAGCTGACTACTGAACAACGCGCCCAGCTTCTCCAAAAGCTCCACGACGACATGAACCCTCCCAATCCGAAGTGAATCCGATAGGGTAAGGAGCGCGTATGGCACGCATCAACGGTGCGCCCAGCAATCAGGGCGGTCCTATCCGTCGCCTGTTCGTAGGCCTGGTCTATTGGTTGACCAGTCGCAGTCTCGGCCGCGTCATCATGCCTGTGCAGGTCACTGCTCATCACGGCAAGATCTTCTGGGGATATCTGCAGATGGAGCAATCTCAGATGAACAGCAAGTTGGTGGACGCCAAGCTCAAAGGGCTCGCCCAGCTGCGAGTGGCAACGCTCGTCGGTTGCCCGTTTTGAATTGACATCGGCTCTGCCGTCGGCAGAGAGAGCGGGATCACGGCCGAACAAATCGCAAATCTGAATCGTTATCGAACAGATTTCAACTTCTCTGAGTTGGAGCGGCTGGCGCTCGAGTACGCGGACGCGATGACGCGAACTCCGGTGGAAGTCCCGAATGCGATGTTCGCGCGTTTGCGGGAACGGTTCTGCGAGTCACAACTGGTGGAGCTGACGTCCGCCATCGCCTGGGAAAACTACCGGGCCCGCTTCGATCACGCCTTCGGAATTGAAGGCGAGAATTTCACCGAAGGTGCGGTATGCGCCATGCCCGTGCGCGAAACGTAGGCCGGCGTCCGCGACGCTAAGTTGCTGATTCAAATAGACGGGAGCAGGACGGGAGTATCCTCCCAAAGCCGAAATTCGCCAGAAATGGGCCGCATGCATCGCACCCTGGCCGGTGACATCCAATGAGCATAGATTGAGGAGTTTATGGGAAACACTTTCAAGACCGCATTCCTTCTGACCGCCCTCACGCTGCTGCTGATGGCCATCGGACGCGCGTTCGGCGGACAGAATGGAATGTTCATTGCGCTGGCTTTTGCCGTCGTCATGAACTTCGTCTCGTATTTCTATTCCGACAAAATTGCACTCTCCATGTATCGCGCGCAACCCGCGTCGCTGGAAGAACTGCCGCGCGTCTACGCGGTCGTTGAGCGCCTCTCCCAGAAAATGGGCATTCCGATGCCGAAGATCTATGTGATCCCGACGGACTCGCCCAATGCCTTCGCCACTGGACGAAACCCGCAGCACGCATCGGTCGCCGCGACGCGCGGCATCCTGCAACTGCTGAACGATGAGGAGTTGGAAGGCGTCCTCGCGCACGAGCTCGGCCATGTGAGCAACCGCGACATCTTGATTAGCTCGGTTGCGGCAACGATTGCAGGCGCAATCACAATGATCGCCAGCATGGGCCGCTGGGCGATGATTTTCGGAGGATTCGGCGGTGATCGCGACCGCCGCGATGGCGGAGGCCTGGCGGCATTGTTCATGCTGATCGTCGCCCCGATTGCCGCAACCCTGATTCAGCTTGCGGTTTCGCGTTCGCGGGAATATGAAGCCGATGCGACCGGCGCGCACTTGACCGGAAATCCGTACGCGTTGGCTAGCGCCTTGAGGAAAATCGACGCCTATGCCCGGCGCATCCCGCTGCAAGCGAACCCTTCGACCGCGCACCTGTTCATCATTCAGCCATTCCTTGGCGTGAACGCCGGGATGTTCGCGAACCTTTTCTCTACCCATCCGCCGATCGAGAAGCGAATTGAAAGGCTGACGGGAAGGCCGGCGGAGTATATGCAGTAGCGAGCAGTGAGCGATGAGCGATGAGCAACGGGCCAACAAGACTTGTGCAAGTTTTAGAGCCGGAAGCGTTCCCAATGTCGAGGACTGGTAAGGCCTGGTTGCTCACTGCTCACTGCTCACTGCTCATGGCTCATCGCTAGCCTATGACGTCGGTAACTCCTGCCCCGTCTGCAGCCGATAGTAGAATCGAAAGAATGTCGTCCGAGATCGCCAGCGCTGTGTCCACGAAGGCTGTTGAACTGGAAAAGGCTCTGCGCCGCGTGATTCGCGGTAAGGACGATGTCGTCCGGCTCGCGCTGGTCAGCATCTTCGCCCGCGGACACCTGCTCATCGAAGGAGTCCCGGGAGTCGGCAAGACCACGCTTGGACAGGCTCTGGCCCGCGCCATCGATTGCACCTTTCAGCGGGTGCAGTTCACTAGCGACATGCTGCCCTCCGATGTGCTGGGCATTTCGGTGTACTCCGCCGCCGAGCAAGCATTCGAATTCAAACGCGGCCCGGTGTTCACCAACGTTCTGCTGGCGGATGAGATCAATCGCACCACGCCGAAAACGCAATCCGCGCTACTGGAAGCAATGAATGAAGGGCAAGTCACTGTAGATGCGCATTCCCACGAGTTGCCGCAACCGTTTCTGGTGATCGCGACACAAAACCCGGTGGAGCATCACGGTACGTATCCGCTGCCCGAGTCACAACTCGACCGCTTTCTGATGCGTGTGCGCATGGGATATCCCGATCCTCAGGCCGAACGCCAGATCCTGCGCTCCGAAGCGGGCGTGGCGCACCTTGGAGAACTGCGCCCGGTTTTGACCGGAGCGGACGTGCTCGAGATGCAGCAGGCGGTGAAGAACATCCGCGTCGATGATTCCCTGGTAAGTTACGCCCTCGAAATCGTGCGACGCACGCGCGAGTCAGAGTTCCTTTCCCTTGGAGTTTCCCCGCGGGGATCGCAAGCCCTCTACCGCGCCGCTCAGGCGATGGCCTTCCTGGAAGGCCGCACGTTCTGTATTCCGGAAGATTTCAAGCCGCTGGTTGTGCCAGTCTTCGCCCACCGCGTGGTCGTCAATAATCTCTACGCTTCGACGCTGAAGAAGTCCGAGCAGTCGGACCAGGTGCTGAAAGAGATCGTTGAGAACGTGGCGGTACCGGTTTAGCCTTTTCATTCCGAGCGGCGAAGCTGCGAGGAATCTGCTGTCGCGTGCGGCGGATCAGATGTCGGCAGGAAGCAGATTCCTCCCTTCGGTCGGAATGACAAATTCTTTCTTGTTTCCATCTTCTTTCCGACTTCAATGTCCTTGTTGCGCACCGAATCTCACGTGTCGCTATAATTCTCCCGTCATGTCCTTCCTCCGTTTCTTGATGGTTCTATCGCTTGTTGTCTGGATCGGCGGTCTCATCTTCTTCGCGTTCGTGCTCGCGCCGACGGCCTTTCAAGTCCTGCCCAACACGCATCTGGCCGGCAACGTCGTCGGACGCGCGCTCGGCAAACTGCACTGGATTGCCATCATCGCTGGTATCGTCTTCTTGATTGCTTCTCTGCTCCACAGCTATCTCACGCAAGGAACCGCACACGTCTTCGCGATGCGGCACATCCTGATTTGCCTGATGCTGGCCCTTACGTTGTTCTCCCAGTTCTGGATTATCCCGCGCATGGACACCCTGCGCGCTTCGGTCGGAGACTTCGCCACGGTCCCGCTCAGTGATCCGCAGCGCGTGCAATTCGATGCCCTCCACGTCTGGTCGACGCGGGTGGAAAGCGCGGTCCTGTTGTTGGGATTGGTGGTGATCTATCTCACCGCGAGCGCCCTTTATCACCCACGCTGATCATGTAGCCCCGGACGCCTCGTCCGGGGTTGCGCCAAAGCGCAACATGAATGCCGGTTGCGAAAACAAATGCCTGCCACTGACGAAGCTTTATTCTTACGAGCGCGTCGCTTCGCTCCGCGGGACGGACGAGGCGTCCGCCCCTACGCAAGCTTGTAGCGGAAGCAGTCCACTACGTGATCGTTCACCATGCCCACAGCCTGCATGAACGCGTAGCAGATGGTTGATCCGACAAACTTGAAGCCACGACGCTGGAGATCTTTGCTCATCGCATCGGATTCAGGCGTTCGCGCCGGAACCTCTCGCAGGGATTTCCGTTTATTGGTGAGCGGCTCGCCTCCGACGAACTGCCAGATGTAGCGGTCAAAGGTGCCGAACTCTTCCTGCACCCGCAGGAATGCCTTCGCGTTCCCGATCGCGGAAGCGATCTTCAGCTTGTTGCGAACCACTCCCGGGTCAGCGAGCAGCGCCTTGATCTTCGCGGGTTGGTATCGCGCGACACGCCGGGGATCGAATCCGTCGAAGGCTCGGCGGTAATTCTCACGCTTGTTGAGAATCGTGCTCCAACTCAGGCCCGCTTGTGCGCCCTCGAGGATGAGGAATTCAAAGAGCGTGCGGTCATCGTGCACCGGCACGCCCCATTCTTCATCGTGATACTGGATATAGCGCTCGCCTTTGGCCCAACTGCAACGGATGAGCTCACGGCGGGCGGACTTCTTCGTTCCCGACATTCAGCCTTTCAAGCCCTCAACCACAGAGGGCACCGAGGTTCACAGAGGAACTACTCCAGAGACTTCGGGTCTGACTTGTTCACGGGAGACTTCTTGTCCAAGATGGCGACAAGCTCGCGCGCGCAGGCGGGAGTTCCGACTTTGCCTCCGCGAATGATTTCCTTAGCCGTCAGCTTCTTTCCGTACAAATTCTCGTTTGCGCTGCCATCGGAGCGCAGCGTTGAGCCTTCCAGGGACACACCGGCGAACAGTCCCCTGTTGCGCGAATAGGACAGGATCTCGGCCCGCATCACGATGTCGGTCGCGCCCTCTGCCGTGCGCCCTTTGGGACCCGCGGCCGCGGAAGCGTCAGCGCCGAGCTTCACTTTGCTGTACAACAGCGACTCAGCGCCTCTGGGATTCATTATCAAAAGCACGAAGTCTGTGGCCTGCCCGCCCAACTGAAACCCTATGCTCACACCTTCGAGAGCATACAGCGCCGGAGCTCCCCACTTGCCTTTGTAGTGCTCGCCACTGCGGCAGATCATCACGCCTCGTCCATAGCTGCCACCGATTCCGAAGGCTCCCTTCTTCACTGACGGCAAGACCACCACGCATTCGGCCTTGTCGAGAAGGTCCTGGGGAATGTCGTCCGGGATGTTTAATATTTCTTTCAGCACTTCCCCTGCATCCTTGACGCGGTCTTCTTCGCGTTCGTCGTTGGCAGCAAACGCCACCATCGACAAGAAAAGGACAACTACGAAACACACGACAAGTTTCTTCATGAGCCCCTCCGCAAAAAAAGATTTTAAGGAAAAACCAGACGATTGTGCGACTATGTTAGCCCCCGCATTTCGCAACCGCAACGCCGATGACGGGAACCGAGATCGTGCAAGTCATTTGGATTGCATGTTTTGTGCCATGACCAAACGTGTGCTCCTTTTGTAACTTGGCCTTTTGCCGGAGCGCCCCTAAATTCAATCAGAAGACAAGTGCAGTAAGGTCCCGATTTCGGCCCATGGCGTGCATCTTATAGCTTGGGAGTGTGTTGGGACGTATTTTACAGTGAAAAATTTGGATTCCCCGGGCATGAAGTACACGAATTGGAATTCGCGTTTTTTTATCCTTTTCCTGGCAACCCTCGCGGGAATCTCCCCGTTACGCGCCCAGTCCGCCTATGTCTCCGGCCTGCCTACTCTGAATGCCTCGAACGCGACGGCTGGCGCGAGTGTGGACGATCCGCAGAACTCGATGATCACGCTTCACGCTCGCGTGAACGAGGTCAACGTGCTGTTTATCGCGACCGACAAGCATGGAAAGTTCGTCCGCGATTTGAATCAGAATGATTTCAGCATTCTTGACGATCACAAACCACCGCAGGCCATCCTGAATTTCCGTCGCGAAATCGATCTTCCGCTTCACATGGGATTGTTGATTGACGTCAGCGGATCGGTGGATAGCCGTTTCGATTTTGAGCAGAGCGCGGCGACCAGCTTTCTGGAGCACACGGTACGCGCGCATTTCGACAAGGCCTTTGTCATGGCCTTCAACAGTCACTCGCAGTTGACACAAGACTTCACCGACAGCACTGCCCTGCTCTCGAAAGGGATCCATAGCCTGCATAATGGCGGGGGCACTGCGCTGTACGATGCCGTCTACCGCGCCTGCAAAGACAAGCTTCTGAAAGATCATCCCGACCGCCCCGTCAGGAAAGCCATCATCATCGTCAGTGACGGCGAAGACAATCAGAGTGAAGTCACCAAGGCGCAGGCGATCGAGATGGCGCAGCGGGCGGAAGTCATCATCTACGCAATTTCGACGGACGACAGCGGCCTGGTCATGCGCGGCGACAAAGTTCTTCAGCAGCTGGCGGAAGCTACCGGCGGGCGGGCGTTCTTTCCCTTCAAGATGAAAGACATCACACACTCCTTCGCGGCGATCGAAGACGAGTTGCGCAGCCAGTACATCGTGTCGTACAAACCTGCCGATTTCGACGCCGACGGGCGTTACCGCACCATCGAAATTTCCTCGCTGAAGAAAGACCTGCAGGTGCGGGCACGCAAGGGATACTTCGCGCCGGCGGCGGCCCAGCAGCAATAATGGTCTCCGGGCTGTCGCTCGGGGGTTTGCTCTTACCCTCTCTTCAGCTTGCGCGAGCTACCACCATCATCAGATCGTCCTGCGGATACTCGGCTGACCTGAATTCCTCCACCGCCTGCTCGATTTTATGCAGGATCTTATCCGTCTCGAGTTCGCGCGTCTCGTGCAGTACAGAGAGAACGCCTGACTCACCGAACTCGTCTCCGTTGGAAGAAGTAGCTTCCGTAACGCCATCGGTGAAGATACTGAGCACATCCCCGGTTTGCAGGTGAGTTTCCCGAACCGAACAATCCCAGTTTCCGAACAGGCCGAGAACCGTGGCAGTCGCTTCGAGACGCTCAACCTCTCCACACTCGCGAAGCAGGAGCGCAGGGCTGTGGCCGCAGTTTACATACGCCAGGCGGCGAGTATGGTCGTCGTAGCATCCGAAGAAAACCGCGGCATAGCGATTGGCTTCAGTGTGCTCGTAAAGATGGCCATTGACGGCCGCCAGGATAGCGGGAAGCTCGCTAGCTCGGCATTCAGCCCGGTTGTGAAGGCTGCCCTGAAGGTTGGCCATCAGCAGCGCGGCTGCCACGCCTTTCCCGGCAACATCGGCTAGAACGAAACCCACGCGGCCGAATCCCAGGTCGAGAAAGTCATAGTAGCCTCCCCCCAAGGTGCGCGCCTGAACGCATTTGCCGGAATAGTCGAGCGTTTGCAGTGGCGGCTTGTGTCGAGGGAAGAGCTGGCGCTGAACATTGTGGGCGACGACGATCTCCTGCATGAGAGGCTCGTCATCAGTGCGCGCAGAGAGATCGAAATCCCAGACGTTGGTCTCGGGACTCAAACATTCGAGCCCGAGATTGCCCTCAGTCGGCATACTCGGGGGGCCGATCCATACCACACGGAAGATGGCCTCTCGCGGTCCGTAACGGACGTCGAGGAATTCTCCGAGCTTCACGCGGTCGCCGGAGTCGGCGAGACGCGCGCCCCGACTCGATATATCCACCGTATTGGCATCCCAGCAGACATCCGGACGAGCCAGCGGCGAAACGCGCACTCCGAGTCTGATCTTTACCCGTTTCTCACGTGACCGAATTGCCTTTGGCATCTCGAGAGAGGTGTCACGGAACGTGGGAACCACCCGCAGGGTCTCCAGGACAGTACGGCCCTCCTGTTCGGTTGCGAAGGGCCCCATGCGCATCGACGGATGAACGCTGGCCCCTGTCACCGGACCGGGATTTTCAAAGATGTGCCACTCAAAACAATTTGCGGGGATCTGCTTCATGAAGAGGTCGTACCCCGAACCAGATCAAGAAACTTGCGAGAAGAGCCGCAAGTCTGACCTTACGCCACCGTCCCAACGCATGCTACGCGAAACGGCCCTTCAGAATTACAGTTGCTTCCGCGGCTGTTCCGTTTTGGGAAAGGATCCGTTGCGGGACAGAGGCCGGTGCGCCTCACCCTTGCATTCTCGCGCGTCGAGATTCGCAATTACGATTTCATGTTGCGCAAATGAAGAAGGGCCGCGAGATGATCGCGGCCCCCAGTCATGCAGGTGCTGGATTTCTATTGCTCGCCGCCGGTTACGTTGCTGCCCCAGAGGACATTGCTGCCCCACAAGACATTGCTACCCCACAAGACGTTGCTGCCCCAGAGCACGTTGCTGCCTGCGGGCGCGTTCGATCCCCAGAGGACGTTGCTGCCCCATGGTTCTTGCGAACCCCAGAGCACGTTGCTGCCGTAGAGTGTGCTGCTCGACGAGTAGGCGCTCGACGATGTTGGCACAAATTGCGAGGAGCCCCAGACGGCGGCGTTTGACCAGGTCGAAGATGTGTTCCACACGGCGGAGCTGTTGTCCTTCAAGGTGACCTGCTTCGTGGTCGAATTAAAAGTAGCGTATGGAGACATCGCCGTTCCTTTGGCGACATCGGTGTTGATAAGAGCGGCTTCGAGATCGATGTAGCCAGCACCGACGGTGAAGACGTCAGATTGGTCAGTGTAAGTGATGCCGGTGGTTGGGTCGGTGGTGCTGCTGTAGAGCGGCAAAGACTTCCACGCTGTCTTCATCAGGCGCGCCTTCACTTGATCGGGCGTGAGGGACGGATATTTTTGCAATAGATCGGCGACGACTCCGCTGACCACGCCTGTGGCCATACTGGTGCCGCTCAGCGTGAAATAGGTGGTGGAGGAAGAAGTATTTCCGCCGTGGATGTAATAGTTGTTGGGCACGCGATTGGCGGGATTTTGCGTGTAGAGGGTCGAGTTGGGCGCGGCCAGCGATACCAGCAGGTTGCCGGGCGCGACGAGATCGGGTTTCACGAACGCGTCAACGACTGTCGGACCCTTGGAGCTGTAGCTGGCGATGAGATCATCGGTGCGCTGGGGCGTGCCCATTGTCTTCATTGCGCCGACGGTGAGCACATAGGGGTCGTTACCTGGCGAGGTGACGGTGCCGTAACCGTTCGTGGCCTGATAGCGTCCGTTGTTGCCGGCAGCCACCACCACCACGATGCCGTTTTTCCAAGCGCGCTCGACGGCCTGGCAGAGTGGGTCAAGTTTGTACGTTTCATATACGGCGCGGCCGAGCGAAAGGTTGATCACCCGGATGTTGTAGGTTGATTTCAGAGAGATGGCGCGCGCGATTGCGGCGATCACCGCGCTGTCGGTGGAAGCGCCATTGGCATCAAGCACTCGCAGGCTGACGATGTTTGCGCCGGGAGCGATTCCTTTGAAGGTCTTGGTATAGAGCGGGCCGGTTGAGCTGAGGCCGTCGCCGGCGATCAGGCCTGCGATGTGCGTACCGTGGCCGTATTGGTCACTGGCGCTGGAATTTCCCGGCACGAAAGATTGCTGATAAACCACTCGCGAGAGCGGCACAGCCCCCAGATTCAGATCGGGATGGCTGGCCACGCCGCTGTCGATCAACGCTATCCCGATGCCAGCACCGGTATAGTTTGACTGCCAGGCGAATTCTGCGTTCACCGCAGAGGCGGCATTGCTGAGGGTTGGCTTCAACGGGCGGTCCGGGCTGATGTATACGACGTTCGACTGGCTGGAGAGACTCTGAATGCCATTGCCATCGAGCAGAGCGACTACGCCGTTGATGATCGGCACCTCGCTGAGGATCGTGCCACCAATCTTCAGAATGTCATTGACAAGGCAGCCCACGAGTCCGAGGAGGCCGCTGCAGTTGACCTGCGTCCCCGGCGCGTATTGGACGATTACCTGTGTCTGCTGGGTGGCAGGCTGATTGCGAAGTTCCGGCGAAATTTTTGAATCGTCGGCGTAGGCCAGAGTAACGCTGACGATCAGAAATAGAAGCACAAGTTTCTTCATGAAATCCCCCACTCAATCCCTATGGTGCGAGTAACCTCACCCCAAGTGACCTGCATATGTGCAGGTGCCGGTCCAAAGAAGAGCCGCGCGGGTCCTAGGAATCAACGACTTGGAAAGTGATGTTGCGAAACGTTACGGGCAATTTGTCCCACTGCTTGGGCGCGGGACAAATTGTCGCGGTTTCGACGGCCCATGAGAGCTGCAACCTTCGTCTGAGTGGAGGGCAAATCGTTGATTTCACTGGTCCAAACGTTGGTAACCAAGGGAAGGTTTTTTGGGCGGACTTATGTCCCTAATTCGTTGAAAATTTAAGCACTTCTCATGTCGTGGGTTCGATCCATTGGTGCGCGCGCGTTTATCGCTGGCTTAGCTCTGGCGGGACTTGTTGTCTTTGCCTTCGCTTTCGCCCATTGGCAGACGAAGGATCCGGTTAGGTTCGTTGCCTACCTGATCGCAGCGTTGCTGGCGTCGTCATTGAAGGTCGGGCTGCCCGGCATCGAAGGAACGCTCTCGGTTAATTTCATTTTCACGCAACTCGGAATTCTAGAACTCAGCCTACCCGAGACCTTGCTGATTGGCCTGGCTGGAACACTGGGGCAGTTCTATTGGCGTCCCGCGCGGCAGCTCAAGCCGGTCCAGCTGATCTTCAATGTGTCCCAGGTTACGGTCTCTAGTGCCGCCGCCTACGGCGCTTATCAGCTCGTGGTGACCAGAGTCTTGCACGCGCCGGGGCCCCTTGCTCTCGTGGTTGCCGCTATTACGCACTTCGCGTGCAACACAACGGCGCTTTCAACGATCATCGGCCTGACCGAAGGCAAATCCATCCGAAAAGTGTGGGGCGAGAGCCATTTGTGGCTCCTTCCTTACTACATGGTTGGCGCAGCTGTGTCCGGCCTGGTGCACTTCCTGAACGGCCATATCGGGTGGCAATCCTCGTTGCTGGTACTGCCGCCGATTTACCTGATGTACCGGTCGTACCGCCTGTATCTCGGCAAGCTCGAGACTGAGAAAGTTCATGCCCAGCAGGTATCCCAACTTCACCTGCGAACCATTGAAGCGCTGGCGCTCGCCATCGAAGCCAAGGACGAAACGACCGGCGAACACCTGCAGCGGGTTCGCGTCTATGCCATGGAATTAGCTAACGACCTGGGCTTGAGCGCAGACGAGAAGGAAGCGCTGCAGGCCGCGTCCGTGCTGCACGACATCGGAAAGCTCGCTGTACCGGAGCACATCATCTCCAAACCGGGAAAGCTTACGCCGGAAGAATTCGAGAAGATGAAAATTCACCCCATCGTCGGGGCAGAGATTCTGGAGCAGGTGCACTTTCCGTATCCGGTGGTGCCGATTGTCCGCGCGCATCATGAGAAATGGGATGGCACCGGTTATCCGTTTGGGCTGGCGGGCGATGTAATTCCGGTCGGGGCACGAATTCTGGCGGCGGTCGATTGCCTGGACGCTCTCGCTTCTGATCGGCAGTACCGGAAAGCGCTGCCACTCGATGAGGCCATGGCGAAGGTCGCATCCGAAGCGGGAACAAGCTTCGACCCGCAGATCGTTGCCATTTTGAAGCGCCGCTACATTGAACTGGAGAAACTGGCGAACGGGCAGCCACTGCAGGCGCCGCCAAAATTATCGACTGACATCAAGGTGCAGCGAGGGTCGGCTCCCGCGGCAGGATTCGCCGAATCGCCGGATCCGGTGGCGACCTCGGTGTCGTCTTCTGATTTCGATCGGCGCATTCCACTGGCGCGGAGGCATTCGCAGGAGATCATGGACCTGGTCCGCCAGGCCGGTTCCGCGCTGCGTTTGGAAGACATCTTTTCGATGCTCTCGGTTCGCCTGAAGCATCTTGTCCCGCACGATTCCTTGGCCGCGTACTGTCCGTCTGGCGACGACTTGATCGCAAAGTTTGTGAGCGGTGAAAACTTTCGGCTGTTTTCTTCTTTGAGGATACCTTTGGGCGAAGGATTGTCGGGTTGGGTCGCGGAGAATCATAAAACCATCCTGAACGGCAATCCCTCAGTTGAGCCCGGATACCTGAACGATCCCACCAAGTACAGCACTCTGCGCTCGGCTCTGGCCGTGCCGATCGAGGCGGAGGGGAAAGTGGTCTCCGTTTTGGCGTTGTATCGTGCGGGTCAGGACGCGTTTACACGCGATGATCTGCGGCTGCTGGAAGCTGCAGTGGCAGGATTGGGCGCGGCCATCGAGATCACCACTAAACCCAAGGCTTCTCTAGCCGCTGCAAATTAGCTTTACATCTTTCTGCGATCAGCGCTCGGCCGCCATGTTGCGCAGATCAAAGCCTAAATTGGTGCTAGATGTTTGTCCGCGATTCAGTTCGCGATGTTTGCTCACGATGTCATCCTGAGGAGGGCGGTAGCCCTCCGCGGGACCGTACGAAGCGCTGAAAGCGGAAATGCGGTCGCGAGGATCCAGTACGTTGCGTACGTCTCGGGCATTCCCATCCACGAAATCAATGCTTCCAGCCGACGTAGGGTCCCTTACGGTGGCTTCGCCGCCGTTCAGGATGACATCGAATCTCCGGGTTAATTCATGAAGCCCTCATTCCATTTCAAAGCTGACAAACATCAACTCCCCGTCGCGTTCAATCTGCAGCACTGCCGGATCGCCTGCCTTGAGCTTGTCGACCGCGGCACGCAGCGTCTGCGTCGAGTCGATTGGAATGGTGTTCAATTGGTGAATCACATCTCCGGCCTGCAGACCGGTTTCAGGAGTGATAAGGTCCACGGCCCTACCCACCACGATCACGCCGGACCGAATCCGCAGCAGCGAACTCAGCTTGGTACCCAGTTCGCCGCCGATATCGATGGCGAGGACGCCGAGCCGGGGAATCAGGCTGTTCTCAGGGTTCACGGTATCGAGAAGCTGGTCCATCTGATCATGGTGCTCAATCGCGGGAATGTTGATCGTGATTCGTTCCTTGCCCCGCAGGACCTCGAGTTTCACCACCTGGTCGAGACGGTGCAGATAGAGGGCCGCCGATAACGAGGGCAGAGTTTCGACACGACGATCGTCGGCCGAGAGAATAATGTCCTGAATCTGCAGTCCAGCGGCCTGCGCGGGACCACCCGGTTTGACGTCCCCCACCATGACTCCCCAATGCTGGGGCAGTTGCAGCCCCTCCGCCAGGGTAGGCGTGATTTCCTGCGCAACGGCGCCAATCTCCACGCGGTGAACATGTCCGTACTTGCGCAGGCTGCGATACACAAAGTCGACTACACGCGCGGGAATGGCGAAGCCGAGGCCTTCGCTGCCTCCGCCTTCCGACAGGATGAAAGTATTGATGCCCACAACCGAGCCGTTCATATCGACCAGCGGTCCGCCGCTGTTTCCTGGATTGATCGGAGCGTCAGTCTGTATGTAGGTGAGGGGCTTGCTCGGATCCGCCTGGCGGGCAAGCGCGCTGACGACTCCCATAGTGACGGAGTTCTGCAGACCCTCGGGACTGCCGATGGCAAATACCAGCTGCCCGACATGAGGACGCTGCTGGCTGACAAGCGGCAAGGTCGGAAGATCCGTCTGATCGATCTTGAGCAATGCGAGATCACTTTCCTTGTGCTGACCGAGCAGCTTGGCCTCGACGATGCGACGCTTGCCAATCGGAACCTGTCCCGACGAGTCCCCCATCGGCAACGGCAACGCCACGCGAATGCGTTGGGCGCCCTCGACCACGTGCGCGTTGGTCATGATGTAACCGTTCGGATCTACGATCACGCCCGATCCGACCGCATGTTGGCGCACGATAAATGCCGCCTGGGAACGATCTTCCTGGCGAGCCGCGCCGTAGCTCGTAACAAGAACCTGCACCACGGCCGGCGAGACTTTGGCCGCCAGACTCTCCAGTGCACCGTTCAGTTGCGCCAGAACGCCTGGTGGCTCCGGCGACTTCGCGTCTGTCGACGATACGGCGGATTTTCCAGTCGTCGGCTTCTGGATTGTCGATTGCGGTGCTAGCTGCTGAGGAGAGGATTGGGCTGCAACGCTCGTGGCAATACCAAAAAGTCCGAGACAAAACAAGAAAAGGCTGCGCACGCGGGTCCCCACGCTGAAATGCAATACATTCGCCATACCGATTCCTTCCGTGCCCCAAGGAGCCTCATCGAAAACACTATCATGCGTTCTGACCGTGCGCTTGAAACAGCCGATTCCGTTGTCTGCTACTATTTTCTCCCCAATCGTTCTGACGCAGAGTCCGGGGATCCCAACGCCTTCATCGCAGAAATTTACCGCGGCATGTCCGCGCGTCACGCTGTGGGGAAAGCCGTCCCTAATGCCGGAGACGGAAAAACCAGTCGATGTTGCGGAAGGGTGACCGGCGGTTCCAAGAGACCCGCCCGGGGCCGCGAGGGGGGACCCGGTGGCCAGGGGGAATCGGCTCTACCGTTAACTAACGGGTTATCAGGCTTTTACAGGAGTAACTTTCCGTGATATAACCGCCCGTGAGCACAAAGTGGGCCCCAGCCCGCTAGGAGCTTGGTTTGACGACGTTGGCCTCATTCAAAGACAGTACACAGGCAGGTCAACCTAGAGGAGGTACCGTGGGGGAAGAAGCACGGACCGGGAAACGATTTCCGCTGGAATTGCCGATCAAGATTCATAAGGGTGAAACCGGTGCGGATGCCAAGGGAGTCACCGGGAATCTCAGCGCGGCGGGCGTGTACATCCGCGCCGACGCCGCGATGGAGATTGGTTCGCCCGTGGAATTTGAAATCACGCTGCCCCCGGAAATGACGGGTGGTCAGGAGAATGTGACCATCCAGTGCAAAGGGCGGGTAGTGCGCGCCGATGAGACTGGAGAAGGCGGAGAAGGCCGCGGCGTGGCTTGCGTGATCGACTCGTACGAGTTCATCAGGAACTCATAAACCGGACTTTCTTGGAGCGCTGACAACATGCTCAAACTGATTTTGGCTGATAACCAGGCGATCTTCCGAGCGGGCATCGCCAAAGTGCTCGCCGTCGAAGACGAAATGCGCATTGTGGCCCAGGCACAGACGCCGGAACAGATGTTCATGGCGCTGGATAAGTTCCGCGCCGCGGTGCTGGTCGTTGCAGCAGGATTCCATAACGACTTCGCTGCCATCGTGCAGGGGGCTAACAAGGCGAAGACGCGCGTCATTGTGCTTGCCGATACCGGCGAGAGCGCGCAGAAACATATGTCGAATGGAGCGCACGGCGTCGTGTACCGCAACGTAACCAGCGCCGCGCTCGTGGATTGTGTGCGCAAAGTCGCGCGCGGCGAGACCTGGGTGCAGGATGTCGCCGTGCCCAGCGAACTCACTGAAAACGATATGGTCGGACTGCGGGTCCGCGACCGGCTGACTGCGAAAGAATTGCGCATCGTCGCGCTGATCGTGCAGGGATACAAGAACAAGGAAATCGCGTCCCAGCTCGGCACGACCGAGCAGGTCATCAAGAATTATCTGCGTAACGTGTATGACAAGATCGGTGTGTCGGACCGGCTGGAACTGGCGCTGTTCACCATTCACCACCGCATCTTGAACGAGGCTGCTGCCGCCACCACCGCCGGAGCAGCCCCACAACCGCCCGCGGGTGTTGCCCAGTAGCTTCTAGCCGAACAGGTAAATCAAGGGCTGCCAGCGTTGGCAGCCTTTTGGCTTGATGCGAACGAAGAGTTCTAACTCAGGCAACAAGAGCTACCTTCCGAATACCTGGCCTCTGCCGTCTTTTCCTTGCGCCTTCAGCTTCTCTTTCCGAAACAGCTGGCCTGCCAAACCCAGTTTGACAGTGCCGTGACAAGTTGCGGATACTACCGGCAGCGTGCGCCAGGGCACCACCGACCCGCGGCAAGGGAACAATCCCACCTGCTTTGATTAAGACAGCGTGCATTGCACCTTCTTTCAGCCTGTATCAGCGGGTCACAGGCGCTCATGAAAGGAGGTCGTAATGACCACATCTAAGCTTCCTGCTCACCCCTCCATGGAATCCCTGCGCAAGCAAGCCAAGAAACTGGCGCGCGAAATCGTAGCTGGCCATGCAAGCGCCATCGCCCGGGCGCGGGCCCAGCTGCCGCAAGCCGAACTGCCGTTGTCACAGCGTGATGCCCAGTTGGTGCTGGCGCGCGAATATGGGTTTCCAGGCTGGCTGGACCTGGTTAGGGAAGTAAAGCAACGCCTGGGCCGGGGACTCGAGTGGGCCGTGTCCCAAGCCCGACGCCGCATCCATGACAATGACATCGAACGTCTGCGGCAGCTGTTGGCTGAGTACCCTGCCCTATTGTCGTGGAGAGCGGATGAAAACGACGGCGGACTGCTCGGGATGGCTACCGAGTCCTACGGCGACAGCCTCGACCCGTCCCGAGAGCAGATATTCACGCGCGCGGCCTGTGCAGAGTTCCTGATCGATGCAGGCGCGGTCGTCGCGCCGTCGGTATGCGATGGCCTCATCGCTTCCCGCGTAAAGGGACTGCTCGATCTCTTCCACCGCAGACGCCTTCTTCCCCAATCGCTCCGGTTCTTTGCTGCGCTTGGCGACGTCACTGGCGTTCGCGCGTGTCTTGATGCGAATAGCGACGATCTTGCAGCGGTGAACCAGGCGTTCATGTGTGCCTGCCATTTCCAGCACGAGACCGCAGCAGCGCTGCTGCTGGATCGGTCGATCATGCTCGATGCTGAGCTCGGAAGGCGGATCGATGGCGGGCCGGGGCGTTCCGCATTTGTCCAATACATCATGGCGGAAAGTGAAACGCTCGCCTTCACCAACGCCGACCCGGTCGGCCCCTGGCAGGCTTTTGTCATGCGACAGGTCGTGCGCGCGGTGAACGACCGCGACCTGACATCGTTTGTCGGCGGATTGCGCGGCGAGCCATGGATGCTGGCAGACGCATGCGTAAAATTCCAGGTCGGACTGATCGAGCGGGCGGTGCTACGTGATCGCGAAGCTTTCATTACTGCTCTTCTTGATCTCGATCCCGCCGTGCTGCGCCGTCGCGAGCCGCCGCCATCGCAGGCCATTGAATTCGCGTTCACGTATGCGAAGACCCGTCTGCTTCCGACGCTGCTGCGCATCTGGAGTCTGCCCGACGATCTGCCACACGCCGCCGGGAATGGAGATTTCGCACGCGTGAAAAGCTGGTTCGACGCCGAGGGCAAGCCACTGGGCGACCTGGCGAATCATTCTCCCACCAATAGCGTGCACCCGCGGGAACCTGAATGGAGCGAGCCCGGTGTGCAGCAGGTTCTCGACACCGCGCTCGCTTGGGCCGTCCTCAACAACCACTTCGAGATCGCCGACTTTCTTCTCGGTCACGGGGCCGATATCAATACGAACTGGAGCTCCCACGAGCCCGCCAGCATCCTGCATGAGCTGGTGTTGCACAAGAATTACGAAGCGATGCAATTCCTCATCGATCGCGGCATCGATATGACGATCGTCGATTATCGCTGGCGCTCTACTGCCCAGGGTTGGGCATCGTACGCGGTGAAGGACGAGAAGATGGCGCAGTGGCTGCGCGAGGCGCAACAACGGCGGGAGCAGGCATCGCGCTGAGAGCAGCCAGACGGATCAATCAGAAGGCCGCCCGGGCAAGTGGGACTGAGCGCCGTAGCGTTTACGGATTGCGTGCGGATCGTGAGCCAACCGGAAGTCGATACCAGAGAGGTATTATTCGGTCCTCAATGCCTTTGCCGGATCAATTGAAGCGGCGCGGCGTGCGGGGATGAACGCCGCCATCGACGCGGCGAGCGCCAATGTCAGAACGGATGCCAGAAGCACGGCCGCATCAATTCCTTTCACTTCGTAGAGTTGTGCTTTTACGAATCGCATGCTGAGCCAGGCGAGGGGAAGGCCAATCGCCAGGCCCAGGGCGGCTTGGATCGCCGCACCCCGCATGATCATTGCGGTAACTTTGGACCTCTCCGCGCCCAGAGCCATGCGAATTCCGATCTCAGAGGTGCGCCGCGCGACCGTATAGGCGCTCACCCCGTAGAGGCCGAGCGTGGCCAGCAACAGAGCCAATACGCCGAACAGCATGGTCAAGCGTGCCAGCATGCGATCGTCGGTAAACTGGTCGGCGATCTGCTGGTTAAACGTCTGGAACTTGACGACCGCAAGGTTGGGATTGATCTGGGAAAGCGTCCGGCGCGTGAGAGTTTCCATGTCCGGCATGGGATGCGTCGTTTGCAGCACGAATGCACCGACGTACATCAACTCGTCGTCTTCGATCGGTCTTTCGTCGCTCACGGGCCTCTGCAGCAGGGGGAAGAAGGCCATGAGGTGGTCTGTCCAGCGGACGTCGGTATAGATCGTGTCTTCTACGACTCCTACGATCTGGTAGTCGTGCATATCCTTTTCTCCGCCGCCGAAATAGTGCCCGACAGGATTCTCACCGGACCGGAACCACTTCTTGACAAAAGTCTCATTTACCACAGCAACAGTGGGAGAGGTCGCGGTGTCCTGGATGCCAATCCCGCGTCCCAAGAGTACGTGGGTCCCGACAGAATCGAAGTATTCGGGACTTACCCTGATCCCTGAGGCGCTGACATTCAGGTCAGGCTTTCCTTCGACTCGGACGCTCCAACTATCGTTGTTGTCTTCCATCGGCGTATACGTGGCAATGCCCACCTTCTCCACGCCGGGCATTGCGTGGAACTGATCTTCAATCGCGCGATAGAGCCCGCCTAGTTGTCGCTGTGAATAACCCGCTGCCTGCGGGTTGAAATGAACGATGTAGCGATTCTCGGATTCAAGCTTCAGGTCTTTTTGTTGGAGCTTGTTCAGGCTCTGGGCAAACAATCCTGCGCCTACCAGCAGGACAAGGGATAGTGCCGCCTGCACCACCACCAGACTGCGCTGCAACAGTGTTGCTCCGCCGGTAGTCCGGGAGCCGCTGCGTAGGGCCTCCACGGGTTGAGCTTGCGCCGCCATCCATGCCGGCGCAACGCCGAACAATACGCCCGTCAGCAGCGACAGCCCACAAGCAAAAGCGATCACCTGTGGAGGTGGACTCGCATGAATCGGCAGACCCGCCGCGTCCGGAAAAGCCAGCGCCAGCAACATCTTTGTTCCCGCATAGGCGACTGCGAGCCCCGCGAGCCCGCCCAGTCCTGCTAGCAACAGGCTTTCGGTCAGTAGCTGGCGAACGATCCGGTAGCGCATTGCCCCGAGCGCGGTCCGCACCGACATCTCGGCCTTACGGCCCATGCCTCGAGCCAGCAAGAGATTGGCGATGTTGGCGCACGCAATCAACAGCACCAGGCCGGAACACCACATCAACAACTTCAGGTGTGACACGTACTCTTCCTGGATGAGCTGAACGCCAGCCCCACCCGGCGTCAAGACAAGATGCGCGCGCGCCAGCGCTGACTGGCTATCTTTCGACGAGTATGTGTGCGTTGTTGCGAGAGCTTGGCGCAACAGGCCGCTGAGCTTTGCCTGGAGTTGGACCTGCGACACGCCCGGCTTCAGACGGCCGATCATGTAAAGCCAGTTGCCATCAGGATCGTGCACGTACGGGACATTCGCCAGCGGAGGCATCGACTCGATGGGGAGATAGAAGTCCGGAGGTGCGCTCGAAAGCCGGTCCCCAAAGAAACCCTCCGGCGCAATTCCTGCAATGGTTACGGGCTTGGTATTTACATAGAACGTGCTGCCGACAACGGAGCGATCTCCAGAGTAGCTGTTCTTCCAGGTTTCATAGCTCATCACTGCAACGATGGGCGCACCTTGAACGTCGTCGGCATCGGAGAACAGCCGGCCCGCGCTAGGCCGTAGCCCAAAAGTCCGAAAATAGTTGCCGGAGACGAATTCCCCCATCACTGACCGCGCGCTCTCATTGGTGTCGCCACGCCTGACCACAACCGGCCGGTACAAGTAGCCTGCCTGCATGGCTGCGAGTTCCTCGAATTCCGGCGCGTTCTTCTTGATGTGCTCATAAACCGCCGTGGAGAAAAGCGCGTAGTCTCCGTCGTCACGATGGCCGAACCCGACACAACACATGAATTCATCGCCCAGCTTCACTAACCTTTCGGGTTCGGCCACAGGAAGGCTCTTCATCATGACTGCGTTCACCAAGGTGAAAATCGCGGCGTTGGCCCCGATGCCCAGGGCAAGGGTGAGGACGGCGGTCGCGGTGAATCCGGGGGTTTTGCGGAGCTGGCGCACGGCGAAACGGAGATCCTGCAGGACCGTTGAGATCATAGCTCTCCCTCCTCACAGACCTAAGGTTCAAGCAGCTTGCCTTCCACTTCTCCGGTCAGGCAATCCTTTATTTCTGTTGCACTTGGAAAAGCGCATCGAGAGATGCGTGTCCTGCAGCGAGTTGGAGCGTCCGAAAGCGGACAATCGTTCTGTCGCAAAGAACCCTCACCGAGACGGGCGAACGGTCGGCCTGCTCTCCTGTGTTATTCGCGTTATGTCTCGGGCCGAAGGTGGTCCCGAAGAAGTCGCCTTTGTTCCACGCCGGAATTTCATCTTGCTGGGCAACCTGATATCCGATGAGGAAATCCATCACCGCCCCCTTCGCCGCGGAGTCGAAGTCGATCGGCTGGTCCATATTGTCGAGGGGCGTGTGGTAACGCGTCACCAGCCATTTTTTGATCACTTCCAGGCCGTTGATCTTTGGGTCCGTGGAGTTCACGCCGTCCGTTATGTCAACGGCGGGCACGCCTTGCAAAACAAACGAGTACTGATCGCTGCGGATGAAAGAAACCTCTTCCGGCATGGGATCGGGACTGACCTGGTAGCCCATGGATTTAGCCGCGGAGTCAACGACTTCGCCGAGGGTCGAGTGCTCCGCACCGAGAGCCACAACATCTTTCATGGAGTAGTAGATTCCGGGGGCTCCGTCGATATTTACATTCGCGACGATCGACTTCAGCGGCACAGCTGGAAAATGCGCGAAATAGTCGGAGCCGAGCAGTCCCATTTCCTCGCCGGTCACAAAAGCGAACAGGATGGAGCGGCGGGGTGGCTTGGGCAGGCTGGAATAAGCGCGCGCAATTTCGAGAAGCGCCGACGTTCCGGATGCATTGTCGAGTGCTCCGTGGCAGACGTTGTCCCCTTCCACGGCCGGACAGATTCCCAGGTGATCGACGTGCGCTGTGTAGACGACGTACTGGTCGCGCAGTGCCAGATCGGAGCCTTTCAGTTCGGCAACAATATTCGAACTCTGAATGACGGATTGAGCGGCGACGGTGTGAATGTGCGCGCTCGCCGGAACGGTGAATGCCTGCGGTTTGCCGGCCTTCGCCGTGGCGAAGACCTGCTCCAGAGTCTTGGGTGCCGCTGAGAACAGGATCTGTGCTCCTCTTTGACTGAGAAGAGCGTTTCCGCGAAGTTCGGGGAAGAAGTCATGCGGCACGCCCGCTTTGTTGAGCCAGTGCATTTCTCCTACTTGAATCTGCGGAAGCAGCCACTCCCATGGATAGCGTTTCCAATCCTCGGGAAGCATGAGCGAGATAACGCCGATTGCACCGTGGGCCACGGCATTCTTCGCTTTTACGATGCCGTCAGAATAGTAGGCCCGCTCCGTCGAGGGAAATGTAGAAGGCGCTCCGTAAATTTCCCCAACAATCTTCCCGTGCGCATCAACACTTGCGTAGTCGTCGTATTTCTGATCGGGAGCAGTCACGCCAAATCCCACGAACACCAGTGGCGCGGTGACGTCGCTCTCGGCCCGTGCCTCTCCCTTAGCGAGGGGAGTCGCGAACCAGGTCGAGAGAACGTAATCCTTCGCATCGGCCAGCTTCTGTTCCTTACCGTTGAGGGTCAGCGTTAAAGAACTGGCGGCGGCATCGGTCACAGCTTTTTCGAGCGGCACGGATTGAAACCAACCGCCCGAGGCCGCCGGATGCAAGCCCATGCCTTCCAACTCGGTCGCGACATAACGCGCGGCGATGTCGTAGCCGGGAGTGCCCGGGGCACGGCCCTGCAGCAGGCTATCGGCGAGAAAGCGCATGTGGGCGCGGATCTCGTCCGGGCGAATGGCTTTTGTAGCAGCGTCGGCCGCCGCCCGGTCCGGCGCATTTTGCCCCAGGAGATTGCATGACAGGAGAACGACGCATAGCAACATCCTCAATGGAAATCTCATTGTGTTGTCCCCAATTCCCGAATGATGAGAAGCTAAAGTGCATGGCAACCGAATCATTGTACGATCAGGTGCATCTAGGGGAGCTATGGAATACAGAACGCTTGGCAAATCTGGATTAAAAGTTCCTGTCCTGAGTTTTGGGACGGGGACGTTTGGCGGTGGGACGGAGTTCTTCAAGGCATGGGGAGCGAGCGATGTGGCCGAAGCGACACGGCTGGTCGATGTCTGTTTAGAGGCCGGCGTCAATCTCTTCGACACGGCGGACATCTACTCGAACGGGCTCTCCGAAACGATCCTCGGAAAAGCGGTCGCCGGACGACGTGAGAAGGTTTTGATCTCCACCAAAGCCTCGTTCCGCATGGGAGACGGGCCCAATGATCTTGGCTCCTCGCGTCATCATCTGATTCAGGCTTGTGACGCGAGTCTGCGCCGGTTGGGAACGGACTACATCGACATCTATCACCTGCACGGATTCGACGCGCTCACTCCGGCCGAAGAAGTGTTGAGCACGCTCGACAATTTCATCCAAAGCGGTAAGGTGCGATACATTGCGTGTTCGAATTTTTCCGGATGGCACTTAATGAAGTCGCTTGACGTCGCCGATCGCTATGGCAGGGCCAGATATGCAGGGCACCAAGTCTACTACTCGCTGATCAACCGCGAGTACGAATGGGAGTTGATGCCGTTGGGGCTTGACCAGGGTATCGGTGCCCTGGTGTGGAGTCCGCTGGGGTGGGGCCGGCTAACGGGGAAAATCCGGCGTGGGCAGCCTTTGCCGAAAGAAAGCCGTCTGCACAAAACGGCAGAGCTAGGTCCGCCGGTGGATGACGAACTCTTATATCGCGTGGTTGACGCTTTGGACGAAGTCGCCAAAGAAACCGGGAAGACTGTGCCGCAGATTGCCCTGAACTGGTTGCTGCAGCGGCCGACGGTTTCGACCGTCATCCTCGGGGCGCGAAATGAGCAGCAGTTGCGGCAGAATCTCGACGCGGTGGGATGGAATTTGACGGGGGAGCAGATTTCCAGGTTGGATGCTGCGAGTGATGTGACGCCGATTTATCCGTACTGGCACCAAAGGCAATTTGTGGAGCGCAATCCGTGGGCGGCAGCGCCGAAAGCGCCTGTGTAGCCCCGGACGCCTTCGTCCGGGGCGCCCCTCGCGCAAGTCTTTGCCGCGGGGCGTCGCCTTCACACGACGGCATCTGCGCCCACTTCGGCTGCAGGCACGCTCCCCTTCGCTTCGCTCAGGGGTCGCGGGGCGGACCAAGGCGTCCGCCCCTACACGATCTTTTCTCCCACCGCTTTGGCTTGCGTGAACAGGTACAGGTAATCCGGGCCGCCGGATTTGGAATCTGTGCCTGACATATTGAAGCCTCCGAAGGGATGCGCGCCGACCATGGCGCCCGTACATTTGCGATTGATGTACAGGTTCCCGACGTGGAATTCGCGGATGGCGCGGTCGATCTTGTCACGTGAACTGGTGTAGACGGCGCCGGTCAGGCCGAACTCGGTGTCGTTCGCGATTTCCAGCGCATGGTCGAAGCCGCGAGCCTTGATCACGGCGAGCACTGGTCCGAAGATTTCTTCCTGCTCGAGCTTTGATTTCGGCGCGATGTCGGCGATCACGGTGGGCTGAATGAAATATCCCTCGCCGGCCTGGGTGGCGCGCTCGCCGCCGGTGATCAGCCGTCCGTCCTTCTTGCCCTGCTCGATGTAGCCAAGGATGGTCTTCATCGAGCCTTCGTTGATCACGGCGCCCATGTTCGCGTTTTCGGCGGGATCCCCAACTTTGATCTGTTCGACACGCGCCTTCAACTGCTGCAGGAACTTGTCGTAGACGCGCTCGTCGACGATGGCACGAGAACAGGCGGAGCACTTCTGGCCCTGGAATCCGAAAGCGGCTTGGGCGACGCCTTCGACGGCGGAATCGATGTCGGCATCGGCGTCGACGATAATGGCGTCTTTGCCACCCATCTCGAGGATCGTGCGCTTGATCCAGATCTGGCCGGGGGCTTGGGTGGCGGCGGCTTTGTTGATGTGCAGGCCGACTTCGCGCGATCCGGTGAAGGCGATGTAGCGCGTCTTCGGGTGAGCGACGACGGCGTCGCCGAAGCTGGCTCCGGCCCCGGGGCAAAAGTTCACAACGCCTTCGGGCATGCCGCACTCTTCAAGCAACTCAACGAACTTCGCGGCGATTGTGGGCGAATCGCTTGACGGTTTCAGGATGACGGTGTTGCCGCTGACGATCGACGCCAGCGTCATTCCAGCCATGATGGCGCAGGGAAAGTTCCACGGTGGAATAACCGCGCCCACGCCGAGCGGAATGTAGTGCAGGGTGTCGTGCTCGCCGGGCAACTGGATCGGAGTTTGCGCTTTGGCGAAGCGCAACGCTTCGCGCGCGTAGAACTCGCAGAAGTCGATTGTCTCGGAAATGTCGGCATCGGCCTCAGCCCAGTTCTTGCTGACTTCAAAGACCAGCCAGGCCATGTATTCCATCTTGCGCTGGCGCATGGTGTCGGCAACGCGGAATAGCAGGCTGGCGCGCTCTTCGACCGGAGTCCGGCTCCATGATTCGAAGGCTTTGAGTGCGGCTTGCATCGCTGGTTCAACGTGCTCTTTGCCAGCTTTCTGATGAGTACCGACGATCTCGGATGGCTTCGACGGATTCAGAGACTTGATCTTGTCGGAGGTCTTGACGCGCTTGCCGCCGATGATGAGGTCATATTCGCGGCCTAGCTGGCTGCGGACTTTGGCGATCGCCGAACGCATGCGGCGCGCGTTTTCTTCGTTGCGGAAATCGAAAAAGGGCTCGGTTACAAACGGTCCGGCGTGCAGGCTCGTGCGCGCTGGCCGGACAGGGGCTTCGAGTGTTGCCATGGGAGAGGTCCTTTCGGAAATGATAAAAGCGGTATAAGACTTGGATTAGTCTACACCCCATCAGGACGCGGGAATCGGTTGGTGATGGGAGGCCCGCAGCATGGCGGCAGCTTGCGAAAAAGCGTATCGTGTTGAAAATCCGGATCAGAATTTCTGGGGATCGATTCGCGCAAAATATTGAAAACAGTCGTGTTCGGAGTTTTATAGGGCATCTTGAACTTGCAAAATCTTCCAGCCAAAGGGCTTAAAGGTAAAATCTTCAAAACGAAGCACTTCCCTTTCCGGTCAGAACCTTAACCTTTAACCACGAAGGACAGGAAGGTTCACGAAGGGAAATCTTGATCTGGAAAACCATCGCGCCAGGTTCGTGTCCTTGCTGGCTGAACGCGAACCTTAGGCGCACAAAATCAAAATCCCCGCCCTGTCGCATACAACGCGACGAGGACGGGGCACCCTTCCTGCTTAAGTTCTAACTAGCAGTAGATCGGGGCGGCATTAGTCCCCGCTAGTTCTCTGCGGGGGCCTCAACGTGATCAATGACTAGCATCTGAACGGGCTCGGTTTGTGGTTCGAGTTTGAGGCCTAGTTGCTCTTGCAGAGCGGTTAACAACGACGGCCCATTGGATTCTGCGGGCGGTTCCGGGGCAACCGGCTCGCCCGATTGTTCCAAGGCCTCATCTTGCTTCTTATCGGGCGTCCAGTGCAGATTGAAGGCGTAATTGCCCTTGAGCCCCGTTTTATCCACGACCGGAAGGCCAAGGCGCGCGGAGAGTTGCGCGGCTAATAGCTCTACGGGAGCGCCGGAAGAAGTCAGTTCGCCAGGGCCAAGGTGCATCATACGAGGCTGTTCGCCCACTGGCTGGAGCTTCGCGCCGCTCTCATCGGCGACCAAGTCATATGCGTCCACGGTCTGAGCCTCGGAGTGCGCCACCAGCTTAAATCGGTCCGCCAGAAGGGATTTCAGCATGGCCCGGTCGTCGAAGTTCTTGCCGCCCGAGGTTTGCTGGTGCATGGCAGCAACGAACGAGGGGTCGAGCTTGGCCTCGATATCGAATTTCGTTTTGTTGAGCAGGTCGCGACCACCGGAGATTTGCGCGTCTTGAACACGGTAGGCCATTTGAATGAGTCTTTGGAGAGTGACTCCGTTCGCAACAAAGCTGCCGTCCATGAGAGAAAACATCATCTTTGTCCGCATTGGGTCGGCAGATTCGTGCGCCTTGATCGACACTGACGAGAACACCGGGGCAGAAAGGTTCGAGGTTGCGGCTTGCGACTGCGCCCGGCTGGGCGTGGCGGTGAACAGGCCAAAGGTGATGGGAACGGCTATAGCCAGGATTGCGGCTAGAGTCAGCAAGGCTTTTCGAGCAAAGTCCAACTTGAGCGAAATGCGGTCGTTCATAATGTGAACCATCCTTCTTTTAAGATCGGCGCCGGTGACACCCGACACACAGGGCAGCGGCGACCCCAGACAAAATTCACACACTTTCAAAATGCTTTCGGCGTAGATTTGGCGGTTCTTGCCCAGAGCGACCACTTCTTCGTCGCAAGCGCGCTCGCGCTCGTCAATGAGCCGGGCTCCAAGCCACCATACGAGTGGATAGAACCAGAAGACAGCTTCAACCAGCATGTGCAGCGCGGCAAAGAGATTGTCGCGGCGGCGTACATGCCATAGTTCATGGGCGAGGATGGCTTCTAGATGCTGGTCATCCAGGTGTTGGGAAATTCCTTCGGGCCAAACTAAAACCGGACGGGCGATGCCGAAGATTCCCGGCTCCAGCGAAGTTCGGGAGAGCAACATCGCGAGCGGGCGTCGGATTCCTCCTATGCGCTCCATGCGGCGTAGGACTGCAACCTCGCGTCCTTCCTCTAAGGGCATTGCATGCTTTGTGGCAGCGGAAACCCGGCGCCAACGGACACACCAAAGAACGAGGACTGCGAGGAATCCGACCAGCCAGAGAGCGCCCATCGCCTGCGTCAGCTGCGGCAGAATCGACGAGGCCATGGAAGGAGCATGGGCCGGCGTAACTCGCACACCAAGTTGGCTGAACGGTTGAGTGATTTCCTCCATGGCGAAATAGATCACAGGCCGGACAGAGGGCTTGGCCGCGGGCTCGGGTGACAGCCAGCTTCCTATGCTGACCAGCAGGGAAAACGGAAGCAGAAACTTGAGCGAGGCTGCCAGCCAGAGCCAGTGGCGAGCCCTGGCATGATGCTTACGCAAGAACAGGGTTAACAATCCGGCAGCAATCGCGAACAGCGTTGAGTGCCACAAATGGTTGGCCACGCCGGGTGTGATTGCGGCCCATAGGGAAGAAAAGTATTCGCCAGTCATGAGGAGTGCTCCTTCTTCTCAAGCTTGCGGAGAGTTTTTTCGGCGTCTTTCACGTCAGCCAGCGTAAGCCGGCCGGATTCGATGAGGTGAGCCATCACGGGCTGAGTTCGTCCACCGAACAAGGCAAGCAAGTCGTCGACCAGTTTTCGCTGGGCGATATCGCGGCTGACGGCGGCTTCGAAGATATGGAAGTTGCCGACCTTCCTGACGCGGCGGACGGCTTTCTTGCTTTCCAGGCGGTACACCGTGGTCTGGATGGTGGTATACGCCGGTCGCTTTTTCTCCGGGAAACTCTCCTGAATCTCGCGGATGGAGGCGCTGCCACGGGTCCAAAGGGTTTCCATGATCTGGAGTTCCAGCTTGGTGAGTTTGGGGTCAGCCATCTGATCTCCTATTGCTGTGTGCATTATTACTACACTAATAGTAGATGTCAAGAACTTTTCCGTGAAAATATTAGTTAAGGGTTCGACGTCACGGTGGGGCCGAGGTTTGATCCTCAGTTTTAGAAGGTCAAAATCCCCACCCTGTCTCTGCAAAAATCGCGGAGACAAGGGTGGGGCACCCTGGGTGTTTTGCGTGCTAGGATGCTTAGCCAGCGAGCGTTTGCAACTCGCCACGAATACTATGAGCAAGCATCTGATTCAAACCAAGCAAGCGCCGGCGCCGCTGGGCGCTTATTCGCAGGGATGGCGGGCCGGCGACTTCATCTTTGTGACTGGGACAGGGCCGATCGATCCGGCATCCGGAGAACTCGTCGGGAGCGACATTGAGCAGCAGACGGAGCGGACCATCGACAATATTGCAGCGATTCTAGCCGCGGACGGAGCTACGCTCAATGAAGTCGTGAAGGTAAACGTTCACCTCAGCGATACGAGCCTGTTTGCGCGCTACAACGCCGTGTATGCGAAGCGCTTCACAAGGCCTTACCCGGTACGCACTACAGTGGGGAGCAATCTGGGACATACCCCGGGGATGCTGATCGAGATCGACTGCATCGCTTATCTGGAAGCGGAAAAGACCGAGCGAGGGGCCGCGCGCAAGTCGAAGAAGAAAGCTCGCCGGCGCAAATAGCAACTGGCGACGCGGATAGCCTTGGCTCGTCGGTCGCGTCGACCTATTTTTCTATTCTTCCCGCAATCGATTCCACAGTCGCTGAACCAACAACGGTTTGGTCCAGCAGCGGGCCTTCGTGTCCGCGAGCGGAGACTCCTTCCACGGACTCGACCTGGCCGTTGCGCAAGATCAGCGCCGCATCGAAATTGTTCACCGTAGGGCAGACATGCCGGGGGATCAGGTAAAGGATGTCCCCTACTTGCGGCGAGTTGGGGCCTGCGCTCACTGCAAACGGTAGATGCTCTTCGCTGGGCGATAGCGGGGTCAGTTCCGGATGGCCGACTACAACGCACGTGGGAATGCCGGCATCGGCCGAGACTGCTTTGTGTCCCGCGTCGCAGGTGATGATATTCCGTTGCGGATGGCTGACCACACGCGCCATGACGAGAGCGGCGGGCGCGTAACCGTACTCTTTGGGGAACTGGGTTAGACTCGTGGCGTCGTGATAGACAACCGTGCCCGGCGAGACTCGGTGGAGGAAGTTTGCCTTTTCGAATCCCGGATACGCGATCGAGCACGGCATAGTAGGCGTCCCCGCGGTTACGACCTCGGGGACGTGCACACCCGCACTCTCGAGGTCGCGGACAAGACCCAATAGCTGATGGTATCCAGCGTGCGCGGATTTCGTTCGCTCGGGTTCGGCCACGGCGCCGAACTGGCCGTCGTAGTAGTGCAATCCGCGAAACTCGAGCCCTGACTGGATAACGGCCTGCGCTAGTTCAACGACATACTGTCTGGAACTCTGCTCGATGCCAGTGCGGTTCATCCCAGGATTAATGTCGAGGAAGATGCCGATTTTGGTGCCGCGCCACTGACGGACTTGCGGTTCATTCTCAACCAGAACTGAAATCCGCACTTGCGGGAACTGCTGCCTGATCTCAAGCACTCGATGCGCGTTCGCGCCCATCAAGGGGAAAGCGACGAGAACGTCGGTCGCTCCGGCCTGGCAGGCTCGCAGAAGCTCAAGGGTGGTGGCGCATTTGAAGTGGCGCACGCCCCCATCAATCAGCATGCGCAGCGTGTAATTGAGCTTGGCCGTCTTGATATGAGCGCGCCAGCGGTCTGCATTTCCGGCGAGCAGGTCGAGGGTGCAACGAATGTTGGATGCGATCACGTCGGGATACAGCGCGAGCGCCGGCGTAAGCACACGCTCGGGATCGGAGACGCGATACCGTTCGTGCCAGGGAAACTCCTGCAGCAGGAACTTCGTGGGTGCCATATCGGATTGATGATACCGCGGGAAGCGTGAAACGGAACGATCCGCGTGCGGCCGAATGTGATTGACGGGAATTCTCCAGAACAAACTTGGCGGCCTAGATTTGTGAAGTAGCACGGGGGCTAAAGCCCGCTCTCCTTTGCACTGGACGCGGCCCTTAAAGGGCCGCCCTTCCACGAGCCCCGAATAATTGCATTGCAGGGCAGTTTAGGCAAAGCTGCACACCGCATCTTTTAAGAATCAATTCTCTTCAAGACCTTCGATGTCGTTGACCAAGTTCGGCACCGATAGTAGGCTCTCTGAATCCTCAATGGCCACGAATCCTCCTGTACAACTGGAAGAATCTGAATCGGCTCATTCTCATTTGGTTCGCGGGCTTGGACTGTGGGCCGCGATCGCGATTGTTATCGGCGACACCATCGGTACGGGAGTGTTTCTGGTCTCGAGCGACATGGCTCGTACCGTAGGATCAAGTGGGCTGGTGCTGGTGGCGTGGATTCTCGGCGGGCTTGTGGTTCTGCTGGGGGCATTCTGTTACGCCGAGTTGGGGGCAGCTTTTCCGAAGGCGGGCGGCCCTTACGTCTACCTGGGCCGTGGGCTGGGACCTCTCTGGGGCTTCTTGTTCGGGTGGATGAGTTCGTTTCTGGACCGGCCCGTCGCTATGGCGGGGCTGGGAGCTGGCTTCATCCGGTTCATGGGATTCTTTTTCCCAGCGGTAGACACCCCGCTTTTCACGGGCCGGATTTGGCACGAGGAATTCACGTTTACAGCAGCGCAGCCGCTGGCGGCGTTGGTCGTCGTGATGGTGACGGGGATCAACTATTTCAGTGTGAAGATGAGCGGCGCGATCCAGGTGCTGCTGACTTCTTTGAAAATCGGCACCATTGTGGTGATTGCATTCGGGGGACTGTTGCTTGGCCATCAAGCTATAGCAGCAGTGCCGCGCGCGACGCCGATTGGCTGGGGCATTATCCAGGCACTGCTGACTGCTCTTGTTCCGGCAATGTGGGCGTTCAACGGATTCAACGATCTCGGCGATCTCGGGGAAGAGATTAAGCGTCCTGAGAAGAATATTCCGCGAGCCATCCTGCTGGGCCTGTTAATCGTCGGCGGACTTTATCTCGCGGTGAATGTTGCTTACTTTCACGTGCTGCCGTTTGCGGAAGTGGCTCGATCGCCGCATGTCGCGTCCGATGTGGTGCGGGGGTTTGCGGGCAGCCGCGGTGCGGCATGGCTCACGGTGGCGATGGCTGTCTCTGCGTTTGGCGCGTTGCACGTTGTGGTGCTGACGGGGGCGAGAATTCCGTATGCAATGGCCCGCGATGGAGTCTTCTTTCAGTTTGCCGACAGAGTGCATCCTTCGTTCCGAACGCCAAGCGGGGCACTGCTTTTTCTGGGAGCGGTTGCAACGGTGCTTGCACTGACTGGCACATTTGAGGAGCTCTACTCGTTGTTCGTGTTCGCCGTCTGGATCTTCTTTGCACTGACGGGGGTGGCGCTGCTTCGGCTGCGGCGGGTCGAGCCGAATCTGGTGCGGCCTTACCGGGCGTGGGGCTATCCATGGACGCCGCTGATTTTTGTGGTGGTCGCGATCGCTTTGACGGTGAACTTGTGGATGGTGCGGCCGGTGCGATCGACGCTGGGGCTGGCGGTGATTCTGCTGGGGATTCCGTTCTTTTATCGCTGGCGGACAAGAGCGCGGTGAGTGTCGGAGGAGGGCATCAGCATCTTCCTTGTGAATGCTGTCGAATGGCTCGGGGTTTGAAAGGCTTCAACCACTAAGGACACGAATAAGGACACGAAGGGAAAAACCTCAAACCTCACATCTTGGGCGCGCCGCCTTTCAAAAAGCGACCAGGTCTGGCTGCTGCGTGGTTAATTTTTTCCGTTCTGCTTCGGGGGCGCGGGAGCCAGACGGTCGAGCCAGTACTGTTTTTCCGCTGCCAGTTCCTTCCGATCGGCCGCGGTTGGAGCCCGGTCGTAACCAACCCCAGCCTTGATGGATACTACCTTGCGCACGGTGCCTCGGGCGGAAAGAAGATAGAAGGTACTCTCGCCGCCCTGAGAATGGTTCTCGACGAATATGACAATATCGTTGTGATTTGTAGCAGACACCTCAAAGCCCTTGACGATCTCGCCCATGTCGGCGAACTGCTTGACAGCAATTTTCTGCTCATCGGGAGAAATCCCCAGAAGATGCGAAATATGAGGTGGCAGGAAAGCCTCGGCCCCCTGCTCCAGGGTCTTGTTTACAGCGAGGGCCAAGCGCTTGTCACTCATGGGCCCGGCCCCCTTCTGAGCATGGGCCAGAGGGAGAGTTGCGAAACCGAACATTAAAATCGCAATTAGCCTGCGTGCTCCAGGTATAGTGCGCGGCGGAGCCGGTTGGAGTAACGAAGATGCGCCTTCCATGGGGAGCATCATAGCAGCACACTTATGCGATCTCTCGATTCCAAGAAGATGGCGATAGAGCGGGCGTATCCGCTACGGAGATTCAATCCGGCTCAATCTCCGGCAAAGTATTTTTGGTTTTGCGCGGTGCGTTTGGATCAGGCGGCACTGGCAGCGGGACATCGACGGTGCCGAGGTGGTTGCTCATCTGATCCTGAACGCCGAGACGCATGGAGATAGCTTCCACAGGGATGTCGAGTTCCTCCTGAAAGCCGACTTCGCCAGTCATGACTTTCTTGTAGACCTCGGAAGGCAGGTCGCTCTTGGCGAGACTCGACCAGCCGGTGAGCATGCGACCTTCCTGGCCGAATGAGCTGATCATGAGCGCGAGGGTGCTGCGGAAACCGGCGCTCTGCTGCGGGACAAACCGCAGCTCCGACCCATCAAGAGTGTATTCGATCGTATAGTGCTGTACCTCCACTTGCTCGGGCAGAAGCGCTGCTTTCTTCGAGGCCATCCGCACTTCTCCGACTTTCTCGCGATCCACCTTCTTCTTGCCCCCCACGGGATAGACGCGGACCGAAAACTGGACCTCGCGCGCCTGTGGCGATCCAAATTGCATGGATGTGGTTATGGCGTTGCGGGCCAGTTGTGCCTCTCTCGCTGCCACATTGATATCGTCGGCATAATAGCCCTGGCGGTAATAAAGCTTGTATCCCTTGCTGGCGAGTTGCACCTTGATCTTTCGGAACTTCCCGTCGTAGACCTTGTTCGTGGAAGTGTAGGAAAACGAGTAGTAATTGCTGCCTTGTTCGTTCGCGGTGGCGATCGCTTCGCGAATGTCGTTGGTGTTGAAGAAAGCCTTTCCGCCAGTGGCGACGGCGAATTGAGTCAGGGTGTCTTGTTCGGCCGCCTGGGTCGCGAAATCCATCCCCTGCGGGATGCCGGATCGCGGCGAAACGGAGTTGGGAGAGGTCGGATCCGGGGGATCAAAGGATCTTGGGCCAGCTACTCCTGGTCCGCTGTCCAGGCCGGCGGTGAAGACCTGCAATCCGCGGACGTCGACGGGATATACAGCGACTTGGGCTTCCGCGAGCAGATTGGTCGCACGCTTGATCTTGTAGGTGTAGTTGGGATTGTCGATTGAGGGATTGCTGGAGATTGGGCCGACGGAAAGAGCAATCGGAAACGAAGCGGAGAGCCACACCATGTTCTTGCGGCCGGAAATGCCAGAGAGATACCGCGCCAGCAGCATCATGGCGTCGATGGTACGACCGGCGCGCTCACTGGTATCAGTCACGTACTGCTCAGCCTGCATGTTCTGCAAGGCACCCACCAGATTCTGAAAACCGCTAGTGCGACCGCCGGCGAGGGCCAGCCCGGCAACGGTGGTCACGGAGTTCTGCGTTTCCGCAGCGGCGGCTTGCCAGCGATTGTTTCTGGTTTGGCCTCTCTTCCCTTTGGCCGCGGCCAAAAGAAGAGTTTCATCGGCGGTAAATCCCTGAATCAGGCGCAGAGGATACTCTCCGGAACTCAGGGCACAAAGTGCAAACTGAGACATCTTGGGCTTGGACTCGAGGAACTTGATCAACTGTTGACGCGCATAGACCTGATCTGAGACCGGCGTATTGAGCATGTCAAACAGGACCATGGTGACAGCTCCCGATTGGCTCGAGCGTGCGCGATTGTTGAATACGTTCGGAGAAGGAGCGGGAGGCGCGGGCGCTCCCGGGGTTCCAGATGCGCTCGTAGTTGAGCCCAGGGGCGCAGCGGAAGAGGCCTGAGTCGTGGTGGCTTGCGCGTCCGAGGGTTGCTGCACGGAGACATCCACGTCGTTGAATTCGCGAAAATATCGAACGTCCTGCGGCCTATTGTCTTCGGCGAGCTGAAAGTCCTGCTGATTCAACCCTCTTACGGGGTGGCCCTTGCTGTCAGTGACAACAACATCGACGACTACGGCTTTCGTGCTGACTTTGAAGGTGGTGACGGGCGGAGTTGCGGCTTGAGAGTTCTTTTCAGCCGGCTCTGTGATTGGGGACGGGCTGGGAGAACTTGAGATGGCGGATGGAGGCTGAGCATTCGAATCGGCATGAGCCGTTGCAGGGGATTCCGGGTTCTCTGCCGCCGTTGTGCCCGGGGGGGCATCTGCGGTTAGGGTGGCTGCTTCCTCGCCATTGGCGGCGGGGGCGGCATTCTCAATCGTCGAATCAGCGTCAGCATTCGATCCAACTGTGTACAGGCCGGGTATGTCCGATTTGAGCGCGGCGAACTTGGCTTGTTCCTCGTCCGACATGAGCGGCAGATCAAACAACTCCAGCGTCGAACCTCGGAGCAGCGCTAGAATCCGGCCATCAGGAGACAAAGAGACATTCTGCCCGGTCACTACCGCCGGGCTAACCGTGACCGACAAAGCGGCGCTTCCGCTGGCCGTATCAAAGACCTGAACCTCCTGCCGCAAGGCATCCTGCTCCGAAACCTGGGACTGAAGAGCGGTGTCCTCAGAATCGTCGAGGTCGGGGTGGCGATTGGCAGAGGGCTCCACGCGCAGGGTGCATACGGCAAAACGGCTGTGGTCTTGGCTTCGTGCCAGCTCGGGATACGAACGGAGATGAGGCCAATGTTGTCTCCACAAGCGGTGTCCGGTAAGAGTAAATGCCGTTACGCCGTACTTGCAGCCAGAAGCGGCACAGCGGCCGATGAGCAGCGTGTTGTCAGTGGGATACAACACACTGGGAACTGTCTGCGATCGTACCCGCGCAAGGTTGTGCCGCTCGGTCACGGTGGGTCCGAAACGCAGCAGCCAGATGTCGCCCTTGCGAATGACATCGGCGTAACCGGTGCTGGTCCCGGTGAGGTTCGTGAGATTGTTGAATAACAGAGTGCGCTGCGTTGCCGCACTCTTAGCGTCGAGGAATCGCACGACGTACTTGGGTTCGGGCTTGGCTGGGGACTTCGGGGTCGAAGTGCCAGCTTTCTTGTCATTCTCCGTCTCGATGATGATTTGGCTGCCATCGGGAGTGACGGAAACCCAGAGGAGATCTTTTGCTGAACTCAGTAGCAGGCTTTCGTGCAGACTCGAATCGACGATGTACAGCTTGTTCAATCTTCGGAGCAGAAATCTGCCAGGCGCTAAAGGCCACAGATAGCGGCGGCGATCGTGCAGATACCAGTCTGCTTCCGTGACCACCTTGCCGCCTGGGAGTTCCAGGATGACCGCGTGGATGAGTCGGTCTTCGTGGTCGGCAGTACATTCCGGCAGGCGCTGGAACATCTGCTTGCGATTGAACGTAAGCAGGACGTGGTGTGGATCGATAAAGTCCAACGATGCGTTCCGCTGGTCCTCCGCCGTGCGATCCATACGGGAAAGTTCGTGGTAGCCGATGGGCGTCAGGTCGATGCTGGCAGATGGTCTAGGCTCGGATTCAACAGCAGACGAGGTTTCCTGCGCGGATAGCGCAATAGGAATTTCTGCCAGAAAGAAAAAGACAATCAGAGCGCCGAGAAGCATGCGACCGTAGATAGACGTATACCGCACCTTTGTGCGCCTCGAGGTCTTAAGAGAGTGGAACGAAATCTACTGCACGAAACCGGAAGCCAATCTGAAACGTACCCGGCGGCTGTAGTTTGTGCCGGGAGCATTTTAGTGCAAAACTCACGACTTTGCTGTGACCCGGCGCCACTGGCCCCAAATGCGCGGTGAAATGGGGTAGAAACGGAGATTCGAAGGTTAGGCGAATGCCTCGGATACACTCTTGACGCATAAAGGCTCGATGGTTTTCACGGGCATGGCCATTTCCCTCGTGCTGAAATTCGGAGCCCTTGGGCTACGCTTGGCTCCGGAAAAAGGATTGTGATTCCTCGCACTTGAGGGGGTGCGTGCGGTCGCAGCAAGAGATTGCACGAGGGTCAAAATCCCCACCCTCTTTCGCAGAGAACGCGAAAGAAGGATGGGGCACCCTGGAACTTACAAAGGCGGCTGGAAAGATCCGGCCGCCTTGCTCTCGACACTATCTCCAGTCGTCTCGGTCGTGGTAGCGGTAGTCGTCTCGATCGCGGCGATAGCCGTAGGAATTGTAGGCCTGGCGGTATCCGCGCTCGTAGCCTCCGCGGTACTCGTGTTTGTAGCGGCCCTTGTCGCCCATCCAGTGCTGGTAGCCGCGAGAATCTTCCCAGTCGTCGTTCTTGAATTTGAAGCGGCGGCCGCGCTCAGCATCGGACTGCCCGACGCGGAGGCCGTCACGATCCGTCGACGAAGCGACGCGCTGCGATTGCACCGGGCGCAACTTTTATCGGTAACGCGGGTTCGTGGGTGGATTTCGGCGGGAAACTGCAAAGCTCTCCACAGAGGACACAGAGGGGCACTGAGGACTTCGCGGTGTTAGACTCAAGCGTTTTGATTGAGGCCAACGTTTATGAATATTCAGACGGTGGGAATCGTGGGCGCGGGAACCATGGGAAACGGGATCGCACATGTCTTCGCGCGCGGCGGATTCAACCTAGTGCTCTGCGATGTTGAACAGCGGTTTCTGGATCGAGCGCTGGGGACGATTGCGAAGAATCTGGAGCGGGAGGCTGCGAAGAACAAGATCACGGCCGCGGATAAAGATTCCGCGCTGGGACGCATTCAGGCGGTCACGGATCGAAGCAAGCTATCGGAGTGCGATTTCGTGGTCGAGGCTGCGACCGAAAAATTCGAGATCAAGACGGAGATCTTTCGCGATCTCGACCGGCTGACGAGGCCGGAAATCATTCTGGCGTCGAATACTTCGTCGATTTCGATCACCAAGCTGGCGGCTTTGACCAAGAGGCCGGAAAAAGTCATCGGGATGCACTTCTTTAATCCGGTACCAGTAATGAAGCTGGTGGAGGTGATCCGGGGGCTGGCGACTTCACAGGATACGTACGAGACAGTGCGCGACTTATCAGTAAAGCTGGAGAAGACTCCTGTGGAGGTGAACGACGCGCCGGGCTTCGTGTCGAATCGGGTACTGATGCCTCTGCTGAATGAAGCGATGTATGCAGTGCTGGAGGGCGTGGCTACCGCAGAAGCTGTCGATGAAGTATTCAAGTTGGGGATGGCGCATCCGATGGGGCCACTGACGTTAGCAGATTTCATCGGGCTCGATGTGTGCCTGGACATTATGCGCGTCCTGCAGAGTGGGCTGGGCGATCCGAAGTACCGGCCTTGCCCCTTGCTCATCAAGATGGTGGATGCGGGGTGGCTGGGGCGGAAGAGCGGGCGAGGGTTTTACACATATTGAGGATTGTTGATTTTTGATTCTTGAATGAAAACCTCAAAGGCGATGCGTTCTTCTATCTGCTTGCCGCAGTCTGCGGGATTGGCACCGGGTGGGCTGACGTTGTCATTGATGATCTGCTGTTCACCGCTCTTCTGGCGCTGTCATCATGCATTTTGCTTGGGATGCTGCGGCCGCGATGGCCTTGGCGATGGGTCATGCTCGTCGGGGTCTTCATTCCTTTGACGGAGCTTGCTGCGTATCTGATCCGAGCGGTGAAGCCTTCGCGGGCGCAAATTTATGGATCGTTTCTCGCGTTTCTGCCGGGGATTGCGGGGGCTTACGGGGGATCGGTGATGCGCAGGGTCGTGGACAATCTGCGGCAGGGGAAGTAGGGAGGCGATCGCGGCTCGCTTTCTTTCGCCCCTTCGGGGGTTGCTGCCATTTACGATTTTGGACCCCGGCTTGGGCCGTGGGCTGCTCTTGCGCCGCTTCGCGGTGAATATCGAGCGTGTGGATTTGGCAGGGGTTCGACTCCGCCGCAATGATCGCAGCGCTCAGCAATGACAAGTTGAGTTGAATTAGCACTTTTAAATATTTCATTACTTTCGTTAGTGAGAGAGTCCTCTCGCCTCTAAAGTCCAGTTGGGCCTGGCCGATTTGTGTACCTCATGGAGGGCTGTGCCCAATGAAGACTGCGAGACTGCTGCTGTTGGCATTTTCTTGTTTGCTGGTGGGATGTGGTTCGACGCCGAAGGTGACGACCCCGCCGCAGAATGCGGTGCGCAACTATAACGGGACTGCGTCGGTAGGAGATTTCTTAACCATCTCGATCGATTCGTCGGCGCAGACGATTACGTATAACAACTACACCAACGGCGAAACGGGAACGGTAGCGTATACGGTGAACGTGGATGGCACCTACACGATCACGGATCCGAATGGAAACCTGCTTGCAGCCTATGAGGTACCGGGCACCGTAATGATGGTGGAGGCAGCGAATGCGGGTCTGGGCCGCGATACAGCGGCGTTGATTACGGCGATTGAAACCGCGCCGGCTTCCGTCGACATGTTTGCGGGCCGCAATTTCAACTACATTCAGTTTCGCACCGCTTCGGGTGGCATTGAATTGGGGACCGTGACGGCGGACGCCTCGGGCAACATTACGCACGCCGCGTATTGGCCCTTTGGTGTGATCAGCCAGGGGAGCATGTTCAATAGCGGGTCCTTCCCGGCATCGAGCGTGACCGAAGATGCTTCCGGAAACTTCTTCACCATCTGAGAGCAATGGCTATCAAGACTGCGTTTTTGGCACCCAGAACGGTTTCTTTGCGGTGGATACGGGAAACGGCACCATCCTGAGCGAACCGAAGGCGGCGTCGAAGGACTTCGACCCGGCTACGGCCGGCGCCTACAAGGCTGTGTTCTATAAGAAATCGAACGCACAGATGGGGCAGAACAATGCGGAGAGCGGCACGGCGTCGGAAGGCACTGGAACCGTAACAGTGGGGGCTGACGGGTCGATGGCCATTACCGACAGTCAGGGCAACAGCATGGCTGCGGGCACGGTTGCCGCGATCGCGGATACTCCGTACATCTACGACGGCACTGCGAACACGCTGTCGGATCCACTGTTTGGGATGTTCACGTTCCACAGTTCAACTGGTGGCTCGCAACAGGACGTGTTCGTAACGTTCCAGGGGAATGCAGTGATCTTCTCGAGCTTTCAGACCGGGCTGCCGCTGGTGCAGAACGGGGTGTACGAGTACTTCTACGGAGTTGGGTTGAAATAACGGCGTCGGCTTCCGGATTTCAGCCTTGGAGCAAAGCCGGGAGCCGGAAGCCCGAGCGCCGTGCGAGGGCACGCCGAAAACTACTCACCACGCGCAAAGGTCGCTATGATGCTTCTGCAGCTCAGGAGATGCTATGCGCACGGCTCTCATCCTCTGGTTTCTGTTGTCGATTTCTGCGGGTAACGTGCTCGCGCAAAAGCCCGCATGGGAACCGTCTCCGGGCCACATCACTCTTCCGTTATGGCCGCATGCTCCGGCGGGAACTTTGCAGGAGGTCGACGCGACGACCGCCAAAGACAATGTGATTGCCGGGAAGTCGCTGATCCGGCTGACTAACGTCTCGAATCCGACGATCACGTTGTACGCTCCGAAAGGAAAAAACAGTGGTGCGGCGGTCGTTGTTTTTCCGGGCGGCGCGTACCGCATCCTGGCGATCGATCTGGAAGGTACCGAAGTGTGCGAGTGGCTCAATTCGATTGGGGTAACGTGCGTGTTGCTGAAATACCGCGTGCCTGACTCGGGGCCGTATCCTAGGTCGCCGGCGGCGCTGGAAGATGCGCAGCGGGCGCTGGGCATGGTGCGGGCGCGTGCGGCGGAGTGGCACATTGATCCGCATCGCGTGGGCGTACTTGGTTTCTCGGCGGGAGCGCATCTGGCAGCGGCTTTGAGCACACACTTTGATCAGCGGCTTTATGACTCGTTTGATGCGGCTGATCAGCTGAGTTGCAGGCCAGACTTCGCCGTCATCGTTTATCCGGGATATCTGGCGCCTTCGGAAGAGAACTTCGCGCCGAATGCGGAGATCCGTGTGACGGAGAAGACGCCACCATCTTTCATTGTGCAGACGGAGGATGATCCGGTGCACGTGGAGAATTCGACTGTCTACTATCGGGCTCTGAAGAACGCCGGCGTGCCGGTTGAGATGCACCTTTACGCTCAGGGAGGGCATGGATACGGGTTGCGGCGAACGGAGATGCCCGTGACAACCTGGCCGCAGAGCGTCGAAACCTGGCTGCACACGATCGACATGTTGCCGCCCATCAAGCGCTAGCAGGCGGCAGACGCACGCCCCGCGCCAAAGACGTGCGCTTGGGCGCCCCGGACGAAGGCGTCCGGGCTACATCGTCCTAGGGCTGACTGAGGTCCGCGCTTAGGTATCGGCTAACCAAAAAGTAACTACCGAATTCACAGGAATCGCTAGTATGCTGGCGAGCATGGGTGTAAGTGTCTCCATGCTGGCTTCGGGGAGCCGCGGGAACTGCGCGCTCGTCTCGAGTTCAAGCACGAAGATTCTGGTCGACGCCGGCATCTCCTGCCGCGAGACCTTCAAGCGGATGAAGTCGCTGGGCGAAGATCCTCACTCGCTCTCGGCCATACTCATCACGCACGAGCACTGCGACCACATTTACGGGTTGGCAACGCTGTCAAAGAAGCTGCGCATCCCAGTGTTCATGACCGGGGCCACTTATCTGACGTGGCAACGCGCCATGCGGAACGAGAGCGGCGAGAAGCCGAGGCTCGAGAAAATCGAGCGCTTCGAATCAGGGCACGGCTTTCAGGTGGGCGACATTGCGGTAAAGCCGTTCACCATTCCGCATGACGCGGCGGATCCGGTTGGCTTCACTTTCCGCACGGAAGGGATCAAGGTCGGATTGGCTACTGACCTCGGATACATTCCGCTGAGCGTGCGCGATCACCTGCGTGGCTGCGATGTGCTGATCATGGAGTCGAATCATGATCTGGAGATGCTGCGTGTGGGGCCGTATCCGTGGTCGGTGAAGCAGCGGGTGATGAGCCGCGTCGGGCATCTGTCGAATGTCGCCCTCGCGGATTTCTTCACCAGCGACTATGATAATAGTGCAACGTTTGTAGTGCTGGCGCATCTGTCAGAGCAGAACAATCATCCGGAAATAGCCCGGAGAGAGGCAGAAAAGGCGCTGGCGTCGCGGGGCGGCTTGTTCTGCAACCGCCTGTTGTTGGCGTCCCAGACCGAAGCGTTACGACCGATTCGTCTGTAGTCGGGCTCTTTGTGGCTGATTTACACTCCCTCATGAGTCAGCAGTGCATGGATCCAATCGTGGGCAAGATTCTGGCGGGCTGGCGCTACGATATTTCCGGCCTGGCACCGGAGATGCGCAGCGACTATGAGAATCACTTTGCATCGTGCGAACACTGCCGCAGCCGGCAGCAGATTCATCGCATCATTGACGTTGGGCTCATCGTGCTGGCTTCGGTTTCTGCTGGGGTGTTCCTGCTGGCGTTCGGAGTAATCCGATATCTTGGGCCGCGACACGCCTTGCTGCTGGAAGTTGCAGCGCTGGCCGGGTTCGCGCTTTCTGCACTGATTTGGCTGGGGGTGGCGGTGGCAACGCCAGCGCCAGTGACCATGCTCGACGCCGCCAAACAAGGGGCGCGGCGGGTGCATGACAGGTTGCCGGAGGAAATCCGCCAGCGCCTTCCGGAAGAACTTCGCATCAAAATCACCGGGACTTAGAGCAATGCTCCGAACTTCGAAAGTGCTCGCCGGAATGCTGGTCGCGGTCTTTGCGATCGCGACACTGCCCATCGCCGGTTGGGCGAATTCTTTTAGTCAGGTGCCGCACGCTGCCGGGTGTCACAGCCATTTGCCGTCGACGCCAGTGGGACCTAACCATCAGTGCTGCGCGGCCGGGCATCAATGGGCCTTTCCTGGGTCGCCTGTCATTCTGCATCCTGTGATTGCACAAGTGGGAGTCCGCGACGAAGCGCACGACTTCCAGCTTTGCCTGTTCACCCGCCCCACGCATGCACTTATCTCCGATAGTCCTCCAGCTACAACCTCGCTGAGAATCTAGACGCGCGAACACTTTTACTGACAGGTGTGCCCTTTGCGGCGCACACCTCGGTTTCTACATTCGCAGCAACGAGGTTCCTGTGAAAAGCATTGTGTTTGCATTAAGTCTGGCGCTTTCGACTGCTGGAGCCGCGCAAGAAAGCGGCACCGCGCCGCTTGACCATGACATGGGCCAAACTTCGCCCCAGCACAACATGGCTGGGATGAATATGGATGAGCACGTGTCCATCGAATTGCCTTCGCCGCATGAAGGCTCCGGCACATCGTGGCAGCCGGCCTCGGTCACCGGGCATGAATGGATGTGGATGCGTGGCGGCTGGGAGCTGATGGCGCATGGCGTTATTTTTATCGATTACAACCAGCAAGGCGGGCCCCGCGGCGCAGGCAAGGCGGAGTCGGTGAACTACGGCATGCTGATGGAGCAACACGGCCTGGGTCGGGGAACGATCCTCTTCCGCGAAATGTTTTCTGCGGAATCGCTGACATCGCCGCATCCGGGATTCCCTGAACTCTTTCAGACCGGGGAGACCTATCACGGCGAGCCGCTGGTGGATCATCAGCATCCGCACAACGTGTTTGCGGAGCTGGCTGCGCTTTACACAGTGCCGCTCACGAAGAAAATCTCATGGCAATTGTACGGTGGGCCGTCGGCAGAACCGGCACTGGGGCCCGTGACGTACATTCACCGGGCTTCGGCGGCGGAGTTGCCAATGGCACCGCTCAGCCATCATTTGCAGGATTCGACGCACACCAGCTTCGGCGTGGTGACCACGGGATTCGTAATCGACCGGGTGAAGCTGGAGGTTTCAGCGTTCAACGGGCGAGAGCCGAACGAGCAGCGCTGGAGCATTCAGCTGGCGCCCCTTGACTCGTGGTCAGGTCGAGCCAGCATTGCTCCGGGGCGCAACTGGACCGCGCAGTACAGCATTGGACGGTTAGAGCGCCCTGAGGCGTTGGAGCCGGGCAGCCAGTGGCGGCAGACCGCGTCGGTGGAGTACAACCGGCCCTGGCATGACGGCGGTTGGGCGACTTCGATAATCTGGGGACGCGTGCACAAGATCGCGATCGGCGACCATCTAAACAGCTATGTGCTGGAATCGACGCTGAACTTCCGGGAGCGTAACTACGCGTTTACACGGCTGGAACTGGTCGACAAGGACGAATTGTTTCCTCAAGCCACGGTTCTCTCGACCTACCGCATCGGGGCTTATACGTTTGGAGGGGTTCGAGATCTTATCGCGAATAAGACCTGGCAGGTGGGGCTGGGCGCGGATGTGACTTTCTATTCGAAGCCGGGGGCGCTGGATGCGGCGTACGGCGACCGGCCAGTCTCGTTCCAGGTTTTTCTGCGCTTCCGCCCAGCGAAGGCGCCGGAACGTCACTCGCATTGAATTTTTACACTGAGCTTACGTTGAGTTCAAAGAAAAGAACTGTGGTTACTAACGATTCCGCCGTAGAATGTTATGTGTAACCCGTCCCCCCGATTCGCGTGAGAATGTCACTTCGATGACGCGGTCCCTCAAGACACTTAGAACGGTACAGTGGTCGATGTTGCTGAGCATTCTGCTGTACGTTGCTGTTGGGGAGATTCTGGGACCAAACATCCGACGGATTGATCCGGCGCTGAGCTACGTTTTCAGTTCGCTGGCCGTAGGAATCGTGGGAACCATCTTTGTTGTGCGCCGCACGCTGGTGTTGCGGGCGGCGTCGACCTTGGCGACGCAACCCGAGGACACCATCAGCCTGAACCAGTGGAAGACGGGCTACATCACCACCTACGCTCTCTGTGAAGCGCTTGCCTTGTTTGGCCTGGTCCTGCGCTTTCGAGGTTCGGAACTGCAGCAGAGCTTGCTGTTCTATATTGGCGGATTCGTGCTGCTGTTCTTCTTCCGGCCACGGCAGCCCGCAGCGCAGGCATCGTAGGCGGTCAGCAGATTTAAAGAATTTTGTGGAGACAGCCGCCTTCGGCTGTCCGGCCGCGCACGCGGGCGTTCTTCCCCTTGCACCACAAACTCAATGCTGAGATGAAGGACGGATCAATCAGGGAAGAACGGCTTTCCTGGCAGCGCAGCCAAGAATCGCTCTTCAGGCGGACAGCCGAAGGCGGCAGTCCCCACAAAGTCTGAGCGATCAGCCGATGTGGCAGCTCGCCAGGCCACGCTTCTCGAGATACTGCTGGTGATACTCCTCCGCCGGATAGAAAGTCACGGCAGGAACGATCTGTGTGGCGATTGGCTTAGAGTAGCGATGAGCCTTCTCGAGCGACTCCTTCGAAGCCAGTGCTTGGGCCTGCTGCTCGGGGGAATGGAAGAAGATCGCGGTGCGGTATTGCGTTCCCCAATCCGGCCCCTGGCGGTTGACCTGGGTGGGATCGTGGTTCTCCCAGAAAACCTTTAGCAGGTCCTGGTAGGGAATCTTTGCGGGATCGAATTCAACTTCCACCGCCTCGGCGTGGCCGGTGCCGTCGGTGCAGACTTCTTTATAGGTCGGATTTTCGGTGTGGCCACCGATGTATCCCACGCGGGTTGAGGTTACGCCTGGCAACTGGCGGAAGGTGGCTTCTACTCCCCAGAAACATCCTGCTGCGAATGTAGCTTTTTCCATTGTCATGACTCCCAAATCTCAATCATTAACCACAAAGGACACGAAGGAACACTAAGGAAAACCAGCCCATGAGCCTATTCTGCTTGATTGGATGGGGAAAAGCGAAGAAAGTCACAGGTTTGTAAAAGGCTGGTGAATACCTCTGCCGGGCAATTGACGGCATCGGGGAATCCGGGTAGAGTCCGGTCAGGGTTGCTCCGTAGGATACCTCCAGTGCCAATCAGCCGATTCCATCCCAGCCGCCGGACTGTGCAGCACACTGCACTGTTGCTGGTGCTTTTTTGCGCTCAGGCGACGCTGGCGGTTTCGGCATTCACGCCCCAGCTTCGATTGGGATATCGTACCGGGGATCAGTGGGAACCTGCGATTGCCGCCGATGGACATGGGCATGTTTACGTGCTTTATCCGCAGTATGGGACCGTACCGGGATGCGCGACTTGCACCGCACCTTCGATGAACCTGCTCATCAGCGACGACAATGGGGCATCGTGGCATACGTCCAGGCCACTGCTTCCTTTCCCGACCGGACAGTTCGATCCGCAGATCATCGTAGATCCTATGGACCGGCAGACCGTGTATGCCTCATGGCTGCAGAACAATAAGCGAGATATCGTGGTAGCGCGCTCGCTTGACTTCGGACGCAACTGGTCGTTCTCATGGGCCGAGCGCGGGCGGGAAGAGACGGACAAACCGGTGCTGACGGTCCGCGGCGCGGATGTGTACGTGGGGTTTAACCGCGAAGAGAGGTTTCTGGTGGCGGCTTCGCACGATGCGGGGCAGACGTTTCGGATAGCCTGGGTCAATCCGAATGCTGAGCCGGGTTCATCGTTGGCCGGCGGAGCCACCATTGATTCCTGGGGAAATGTCTTTTTCGGGTGGACGGCGTACGCCAGGCAGGAGATGCGGACTCGGGCCGTGAGTGTTTACATCAGCCGCTCGGCGGACGGCGGCAGGGCCTGGAACACTTTGCTTCTGGACCAGTCGAGCGCGCCTCCAGAGTGTGAGGCAGAGGGCTGCGGGAACGGTTTCCTGGGCGCACAGATCGCGCTGGCCTCAGACACAGCGGGCGCGCTTTACGCTTTGTGGAATGCAGGCGCGGTGAATGGCGGGCCGGAGCGGATCTACTTCTCATCGTCCACGTCAGGTGGAGCGACGTGGTCGGCGCGCAGCAGCGTTTCGGCTGCGGCCCGGGAGGTGGAGCATGGGTTTCCCACGGTCGTTGCTGGCGCCCCAGGGGATGTTCGCGTCGCATGGATGGATGCGCGGTTGAGCGAGACAGGGCATCCTGAGCACCCGCTATGGAATACTTTCTATCGCTCATCGACGAACGGCGGCGCGACCTGGTCCGATGAGGCGAGACTCTCTGGGCCGGTGCGAAATTACGATTACATCCTTTCCACCGGATTCCGCTTTCCCTTCGGTGATTATTTCGGTCTGGCCATCGACAGCGAGGGCAATACCCACGCCGTCTGGGGCGAAGGACGGGACTATAAATCTCCCGGTTCGATCTGGTACACTCGCGGCCGATAATCAGTTCAATCCAAAACCTATAGTCTGACGGAGGTTCGATGCACTTCCTGGGAGTGAACCTTTTTGCCGTCTTGGTCTCTGCTGTTGCCACCATGGTCGTGGGCTTCCTGTGGTACTCACCGCAGCTGTTCGCCAATCCCTGGATGAAATTGATGGGCTACGATCCGAACGACAAAGCGAAAATTGCGGAGATGCAGAAGAGCGCTGGACCTTCGTATTTCATGTCGCTGATCGCGAGCATCCTGGCGGCGTTTGTGCTGGGGAAATTGATCGCAGTCGCCGGGTTCTGGACGGCGATTGATGGACTGAAGATTGGGCTGGTGGTGTGGCTGGGTTTTGTGACCACCGTGCAGTTCACGAATGCCCTGTTCAGCCGGCAACCGTTCCGGCTGTACATGATCAACACGGGATATCAGTTCGTGTGTTACGCGGTGATGGGGGCGATTTTGGGGGCTTGGCGCTGAGACCCGCAACGATGCAGGCAGAGACGTAGCAAGCTACGTCTCTACGAGAAGATTATTCCAACTGCATGCCGCCAATTAGGTCGGCGATGTGGGTGAAGTGACGCTCCTTGCACCACTGCTCCACGCCATCTACGATCTTCTCGGTGGCGCATGGGTCCCAGTAGCTGGCGGTGCCGATTTGCACCGCGGTGGCGCCGGCGAGCATGAATTCAATGACGTCTTCGGGGGTAGAGATTCCTCCCATGCCAATGACAGGGATCTTTACGGCGTGGGCCGCGTCGTAGACCATCCGGACGGCGATGGGCTTGATAGCCGGTCCTGACAGGCCAGCGGTCACATTCGCGATGCGGGGCTTGCGCGTTTCCGGATCGATAGCCATCGCCACGAATGTGTTCACCAGGGACAAGGCATCCGCGCCGGCTTCCTGCGCGACATAGGCCATCTGCGCAATGCTGGTCACATTCGGGGAAAGCTTGACGATCAGCGGACGTCGCGCGACTCGCTTGACTGTGGTCACGACTTCATCGAGCGAACGAGGATCGCTGCCGAACTGGATGCCGCCGTGCGCGGTGTTGGGACAGGAGACGTTCAACTCGTACGCGGCAATTCCTTCACCCTCATTCAGAATCTCGACCGTACGTTCATAGTCCTCGCGCGCGTAGCCAAAAACGTTGGTCATGACGACGATGTTTTTGAGCTGGCGCAGGTGCGGCAGCTTCTCTTCCAGGAATGCCTGCGCGCCGATGTTTTGTAGGCCAATGGCATTCAGCATTCCGGCCGCCGTCTCCCACAGGCGCGGCGGAGGGTTGCCGATCATCGGTTCCACCGACAGGCCTTTCACCACGAATCCACCAAGCTTGCTCAGCTCGACGACATCTTCGAATTCGACTCCGTAGCCGAAGGTTCCACTGGCGGCTATGACGGGATTCTTGAGGTGAATCCCGGCGACATCGACGCTGAGATCAAGAGCCGGGCTCATGGCTGCTTTCCTTCCGTCGCTCCGCGGTGCGGGGGCGCCAGCGCTTCGGTGAGGACACGTCCGACGGAATGCGTGGGCGCGTTGATGCCCAGCAATGACGCCAGTGTCGGTGCGAGATCGATGGTTTCGACGTTGGTGCGATAGGTGCCCGCCTGGAAGGGCAGCCCGTACAAGGCGAGTGGGACGTGCGTGTCGTAGTTGTACGGCGATGTGTGATCCGTGCCCCCGCCCGGGCCGACCGTGTAGATTTCGGGAACGCCCATGACGAACCAGCTTCCATGCGGAGAATAGCTGTTCAGATACTTGCGTCCGAGCGGAGTATTGGGAGCTTCGCCCGCGGCCAGTTGGGACTTGGTGTAGTAGTCACGCAAACCGACCTGTTTCATGGCTTCTCCGACGGCGGCCTCCGCGTCGCGTTCATGGATGTGGGAGGCGATGAAGGCGTCCTGGTCAAGCCATGCGAGTGGGTAGTCCAGCTTCACATATGGCGCGGGATGTCCGGCGAAGAACTTGGCTGTGATGGCCGCGTTGATCTGCTCTTCGGCTTTAGATGCGCCAACATTCGCAGCAGGGATGTGGAGTTTCTTCACGGCATCGGGCAAGGACGAGACACCATGGTCGGCGGAGAGAGCAATCCAGACGTCGGCCAGGCCGACCTGATGCCCGAGGAAATTGAAGAAGTTGGCGAGTTCATGATCAAGGTCGAGGGCCATTTGCGCCATTTCGGGGGAATCAGGTCCGACGCGGTGCCCGAGGATGTCGTTCGGCGAAAGGCTGATGGCGAGCAGATCAGTCGCAGGACCGCGGCCGACATTTTCGTACACGACTAATTCCTTGGCAAACTCGAGCTCGTATTCGTTGCCGAAGGTGGTCCCGCCGACAACTTCGTAGAAGCCGGCGTCGGAACCGTCTTTGGCTTTGCGGTGGGCCGTCGAGGCGAGAAGTTCGCCACGCGAGTTCTTCCATTCACGGTCCCAATATTTGGCCGGGCGGTTAGAGTTGAAATCCTGCACCCACCTTGGAAGATCGTTGCGATAGTAGGTGGAAGTGACCCAGACGCCGCTTTTGGCATCGATCCAATAGGCGGCATCTCCGGCAAATCCCGCCGGAATGATAGCGCCGCGGTCTTTGAGTGAAACTCCAAACACACGAGCTTTCCCTTGGGTAGCTAGTTTCAGCTCGTCGCCCAGCGTGTCAGCCATCAGATTGTGCGGGGAGGCACCGGCTTTGGCCTCGGGTAGGCCCACGAATTTGGTGTCGTCATCTTCGACGGACGTAACCATCTTCTTCTTTTTGGGATCCCACCATTCATTGGCGGCAATACCGTGCCCGTTGCTGTAGGCGCCAGTGAACAGGGTCGAGTGGCCGGGAGCGGTCCGCGTGTTGGCGTAATTGTAATTGCAGTTGGGGAAGTAAGCGCCATGATCGAGCAGAAGCCGAAATCCGGCGTCCCCGAACTGGTCGTGGTAGCGCTCAAGATAGTCGCCGCGGAACTGATCGATCACGATTACGACGATGAGCTTGGGGTGACCGTTGTAGGCGGAAGCCCGACTGCGAAAGGGCGTGCAGAGGGTGGCTGTCAGCGCAACGACAACGCACAGGGCAGTCCATCTGGGGGTGGATTTCATCGCGAGGGTAGTTTACACAGTCGGCTAGTGCCACCCAAATCGAATGCGGGCACGACTCGACTCTGGGTGGCCCTGAAAGTGTCGCGCATGGGTTCACTTGCCGCCTAAGGGTATTTTGCGCTGCAGTTCGTCGATGAAGTTTTCGAGAAAGATCACATGGCCCGCGTCCTGTTGCGTTGGGCCTCCGGCGTAGGTGGCAGCAGCGATGCGCTTGCCATCGGGGAAAACGTCATACTGGGCTCCAACCGCGCCGCTCAGCGCGAGGGCTAAACTCTGTCCCGACCACACACGCGGCTTGTCCGCCACGAATGAGTCTCCCTTGACCGTGTAACGAACAACCATGATCCGATCGTCCGGAATGTTAAAGAAAAAAAGTTCTTTGTCATTTCGAGAAAAGACTGGCGACGTCCCGCCATTGCTTGAGATTTGCCAGTGACCGCCCGTGTCCGGAAACGCGCGCACGTAAACCTGGGAGCTTCCCGACTCGTTGGAACTGTATGCCAACCAGTGCCCGTCGGAGGAGAAACTGGCGCCGCGGTTGCCGAAGTTCGTGCGCTGGAACAGCTCCGGTTTCCCCGCCTTCAATTTGTCTCCTTCGCGCTCCACGGATATGGTCCAGAGATCGAACCCCTGTGAACCGGCTTGATAAAAGGCCAATCGGTTGTCGGGCGAAAAGGCGCTTGGGTATTGAAATTCCTTACTGTCGGTCAGATGCTCGGGATTGCTGCCGCCATCCGCGCGCGCATAGGACATTCCGCCCGATGCCTGATAAACAATGTACTTCCCGTCGGGCGTCCAGACCGGGTGATTGCCGTTCCGTTCACCCGTCAACGGCGACAACGTGTCGCGCCGAAGGTCGTAGATCCAAACCCCAGATTTCCAGTCATCGTTCGCCACGGCAAGGCGCCCGCCGTCGGGAGAGAAATGAGGATTCACGAAGAGGCCAGGCTTATCGAGCAGCGGTTGCAACCGACCATCCGGACCGAACCATTGGATCACCACCCGCGAGGCATCGATTTCGCGGCTCCGATAAACCAGCGTTCCGGCGCGCGAAAAGCTTAACTTGGCGGAGCCAAACATCGTAGAAGAAGAAACCTGCTGCAATACGGGCATGGGCGAGCCAGAGGTCTCCAGTTTCTCCAGGTCGAAAGGGACAGCAAACAGAGTTCCCCGGTTCACATACGTGAGGTAGCCTTTGCCACCGGACGCAGCCAGATACCGCCCAAAGGTTCCGCCGAGCTGCACAGTTTTCCTGCGATGATCCATCAACGTCATGACGTCAATTTTGGCGTCATCAAAACCGACAGTGGAATTTTCGACGGTGAAGAGTATCGCTTTGCCGCCTGGCAGGATCTGCGGCCAGCGATGCGTCCGTTCTTCTCCTGCAATCTCGGAAACCGGGGTGGGAGCGCCGCCCGCGGAAGGAACACGTGAGAGTCCGCCACTGACGCGTAAACTCGCGATGATGTTGCCGTCCTCACCCCAATCAGCGCCGGTGTAAGAGGATGCGGCATCGCACAACACGATCTCGGCACCACCTTCCACGGAGACTTTTCTCAGCTTTCCTCCCGCGACAAAACCAATCCACTGAGCGTCAGGGGAGAAGAACGGGCTGGTCGCACCGGTCGTGACCGGCAGGTCGGTTGCGCTCAGTTGGTCGAGCTTGCGCGTGAAGAGGTGGTTCTTGGAAATGTAGGCGATACGCGTGCCGTCGGACGAAAGAATGATGTCGGACCCGCCGAGTGCATTTAGATAGACGTCGCGACCCAGATCAACCTCCAGGCGGACGAGCGGTTTCAATTCCGCCGGGCGCGTGGCGCGATAGGCAACCCATGAGGCTATTCCAGCTATGAGGGCGAGCACTCCTATGGCAATCCAGAGCAGTGGCTGGCGGTGTTCGGTCATGGGCGGTGTCTTGGATAGATCAGCAGCGCCTTGCGCAACCCATTCCAACTCGGTCTTGAGATCGCGAATGCTCTGCCAGCGGTTCTCGGGATCTTTCTCCAGACACCGCTTCAGGACGCGATCTAAGCCAGGCGGGGCGACTTCGCCGATCGACGGCGCGGGCCGCTCCATGATGGCTGCGATCACAGTGGCGGGTGAGGAACCGTCAAAGGCGCGCTTGCCGGTAAGCATTTCGTAGAGCACCAGTCCGAACGAGAAGATGTCGCTGCGGGCGTCGATTTCCTGCCCCGTGGCCTGCGCCTGCAACTGTTCGGGCGACATGTAATACAGCGTGCCCACGATTTCATTCTTGCCGGTGAGCGCCATGGTCAGGGTGGCGTCGCTTGGCGGGTTGTTGCCGTGTCCAATTTTGGCGAGCCCGAAGTCGAGCAGCTTTAGTCCGGTTTTGGTGACCAGGATATTCGCGGGCTTCAGATCACGGTGAGTGATGCCCTTCTTGTGCGCGGCGTCGAGTGCATCGCAGATCTGTGCGGCGTACTTCAGCGCCTGATTGAGGGGCAAAGGTCCCTTCAGAGGCATGCCCTCGATGTACTCCATCACCAGGTAGTTCGGCCCAACATCATGCAGGGTGCAAACGTTGGAATGGTTCAGGGCGGCGACCGCGTGGGCCTCGCGCTCGAAGCGCTCGGAGAACTGCTCGTTGGAAACCTTGATGGCGACGGTGCGATTCAGCCGCGTATCGCGAGCTTTGTAGACCTCGCCCATGCCGCCCGCGCCGATGGGCGCGACGATCTCATACGGTCCCAGCCGAGTTCCAAGAGGCAAGGGCATAAGATCGGACGATTGTACCGTGTGACGCAGGGATAGGAAATGGATTACAAGCTGTGCGTCTGCGCCGCGTAGGGTTTCGGCAAACCCTGGAACAACCGGCGCCACCTCTGTCGTGGGGGAGGTGTGCGACGCTCCGTTTTCTCAGTCGTGGCCAAGATCGAGAGAGGTTTGTTGCGGTCGGCGCGGCGGCTGCTGACGAGCCTGAGGAAGACTGCGATGCCAACCCCCAGGGCGAAAGCGAGAGCAACGAAGTACCAGAGAGTGGGAAATCCGATGACAAAAATCAGGGCGCTGCCAGCGGCGAAAAGCAGACCAACAAATCCGCCGCCGAAGGAAAGCTTGTGCATGGTGATGCCGGGATGGCGTTTCTCTGCCATGGAAATACCTCTACTTGAGATCATTCCACTGATTGCCCGATCAAGCAAGAGTTTGTTGGGCCAGGTCCGAAAGTGCATCTACCACAAAGGACACGAAGGGCCACGAAGGAAAAACACTGGTATTCTTTCGTGTGCCTTTGTGTCCTTCATGATTTATGAAGTTGCATGCGTGCATTCCGCGCTGCTTTTCCGATACAGTATTAAATTCCCATGCTTGATCTGAACTTTGTTCGTGAAAACCTGCCATTGGTCGAGGAGAAACTGCGGCAGCGCGGCATGGATCCCGCTGCGGTGCTCATGGACTTCTGCCAGGTCGATACGCAGCGGCGACAGGCCATCACTGAGGCTGAAACCAGCAAAGCGCAACGCAACAAGGCGTCCGACGAAATTGCCAAGCTGAAGAAAAGCGGGCAGGATGCCAGCGCAGCAATGGCGCAGACGAAGGAACTGCGGGAGCGAATCTCTGAGCTGGAAAAGACCGCTTCCGATCTGGACGCGCAACTGCGCGAGATTTTGGCCGGCATTCCCAATTTGCCTCACGCGAGCGTTCCGGTTGGGCACAGCGCCGATGACAACGTAGAAGTCCGGTGCTGGGGTGCGCCACCGAAGTTTGATTTCACTCCCAAGCCGCATTGGGATCTAGGCTCTGATCTCGGCATTCTTGACCTGGAACGCGCTGTGAAGCTGACGGGCGCGCGCTTTGCCGTGTATTGGGACCTGGGCGCGAAGCTGGAGCGGGCATTGGCAAACTTCATGCTCGACCTGCACACGCGCGAGCACGGATATACCGAGGTTCTTCCGCCTTATCTGGTGAATTCCGACTCAATGTATGGCACGGGGCAGCTTCCGAAATTCGCTGCTGACTCGTTTCGCGTGCCGCATGGAGAAAAAGATTTGTGGCTGATTCCGACTGCGGAAGTGCCGGTCACCAATCTGTTCCGCGACGAGGTGCTCGATTCGTCGCGATTGCCGGTTTCACTTACCGCCTACACTCCATGCTTCCGCAGCGAAGCAGGGTCTTATGGGAAGGACGTTCGCGGAATTATCCGGCAGCACCAGTTTCAGAAAGTGGAACTGGTGAAGTTTGCGCACCCGGAACACTCTTACGAAGAACACGAGAAGCTGACCCGCAACGCGGAAGAAGTGTTACAGCGACTTGATTTACATTACCGCACTGTGGCGCTGTGCACGGGCGACATGGGAGCCTCGTCGGCGAAGACGTACGATATCGAAGTCTGGCTGCCGGGACAGCAACTATACCGCGAGATTTCGTCGTGTTCGAATTTCGAAGCCTATCAGGCGAGGCGGGCAAACATCCGATATCGGCCCGAGGGGAAGAACAAGACGGAGTTTGTACATACACTAAACGGCAGCGGACTGGCCGTGGGGCGGACCTGGGTCGCAATTGTAGAGAACTATCAGCAGGCCGACGGGAGTGTGATCATCCCGGAAGTGCTGCGGGCATATATCGGCGCGGAGAAGATTACGCCGAAGAAGTTTTGAGCAGCAGGCAACGAGTTAACCGGCGGGCAGCCCTTGGGGTCGATTGGAGCTTGCAGCTAGAAACTGGAACTGTCTCATGAATCGCAGTCTGACAAAGCGTCGTGCCCTCGGGGGGCTAAGGCCCGTTTCTTTTTGGGCATTCGACGGCGCGGCTGAAGCCGCGCTCTTTCAAGACCGTTGATGAGACAAGTTCTAGTAGCTTCAGGAGGGAGCTAGTAGACTTGCAGAGAGCAGAACTCACGACCGCGGTGCCCGGCGCTTCCCTGTCCATGAACGCCATCTGGCGAACAATTCGCTCGTACATTCTATGGCAGCACGAGCGGGGCACACTCCATTACGACATCATGGTCACGCTGATCCTGATCTTTATCTTTTTCTCGCCGCGCGTGATCAACTTCAATGACAAACCTGTCGCGCGCAATCCGCATCCGACTGAAGTAGTGGTCACTTCGGATACGGAGGGACGGCTGATTTACCAAGTCGCTGCCAGTGCCGTCACTTCGGGCGACGACCGATCCGTGCGAGAGCAGTTGCTATATATTATCGAACCGATTTCAGGTGCGGTTTCGATCATCAGTTACGAGCCTGTTTCGGACCATAAGGGCAAAGTACAGAGCTACCGGGTTGTGGCCAGACGGGAGTAACAGAGCCCGCGGCCTGGGCTCGATTGGACCTCGAATGAAACTTCGCTCCATTATCCTTCCAACGGTAATCGTAAGCAGCGCTCTCTCTACGTCGTGGATCTGCGCCGCGGACCCCATGGCCTCAACCGCGTCCAGCTTCAACTGCAGTCTTCTTCACGCTGGCACAAAGGCCGGTCCCCAGAATGATGATCATGCCGCTTTAGAGGCGATTCTCAAAAAGATGGACGCTGTTTCCGCCAGTTTCCGCACGGCGCAAGCCGAGTTCGAGTGGGACAACTACCAGAAGGTGATCGACGAACTTGTAGACGTCCAGACCGGCAACATTTATTACCGGCGCGCGGGCAAAGAGATCGAGATGATGGCGGACGTGAAGAAAGCCGGGACCAGCGCCTCCGCACTAAAGCCAGAGCCGAAGTATGTGCTCTTCAGCGAAGGGAAGGTTCGCATGTACCAGCCCAAGCCGGACCAGGTAACGGTCTACGATTTGGGGAAAGACCGCGCCGATCTCGAGAGCTACATCGTGCTGGGCTTCGGAGGCAGCGGGCAAGATTTACAGAAGGCGTTCGACGTAAAGTATCAGGGGACCGAGAAGATCAATGGCGTCGCTGCGGCGAAGCTGGAGCTGACACCCAAGTCGGAAAGAGTCAGAAAGAACTACAACCGGATGATTTTGTGGATTGATCCCGACAAGGGCATCTCGGTGCAGCAGGAGTTTTTCACGCCGCAGGGAGATTACCGGCTGTGCAAGTATTCGTCTATCAAGCTGAACGAGAAGATCGACAACGATGTTTTCAAGCTGAAGACGACAGGCAAGACGCAAACCCTCTCGCCGCGAGGTTAAGAGGTTGAAAACAAAGGGAAAGAAAATAGTTCTTGGATTTACACAGCGAAAGATATACTGACCGAACCTCTGTAGGATTTATTCATGGCCAAGGTTTTTACGATTACTGTCCCTCCTAAGCTGGGAAATAAGCGCCGCGAACGTACTTCTGATCCTCGATACGTCGATGGACAACGCCTGTTGGTGGAAGCCATGAAATATCTGGCGCAGGCAGACCCGGTGCGGAACCGGTCGGCAATTGAATTGATCTCCGAACACGTACGGACACGGTTCAGGATGAGCGATTCGCCGCTGGGGTAATTCATTGGTCTGTGGTTTTTCTTCGTCCCGGCGCACTTCTTGCCCAGCGCCAGCAAAGCCTCTCATCGGTGAGTTCGCCGAGAAATGCCGCGGAGTACGTGGACAAAAGCAGCTAGCCCATATTTCAAGGTCATCACAGCACGCCCGAGGCTTGCCGGTCGAGAGGCGAATCGAGGGACGCTGCGGGTGGTGACAACGAACAATAAAGAAAGGGCGGCGCCGCCGCCCTTTCTACCAGTTTGACGACTTAGAACGAATATCGCCCGCCTATCTGCATCACGCGCTGTTGCGACAGCGTATTGATGAAGTTGCCGAAGGAACCGGCACTGTCAAGGAGATTATTGTTGTTCATCATAGATCCCACATCGAAACGGGCCGAGTTGGTGATGTTGAATACCTCCCAGCTCAGTTTCAGATTCTGGCTCTCCGTGATCTTCCACGCTTTCGACAAGCCCATGTCGATATTGAACGATCCCGGGCCGCGCAGTTCGTTACGCTGCCCGGACTCGCCAGGGAGTGAGTAACGAAACGAGTTGAGCGCGGCGGCTGGATCCTGGAAAACATTCGGAGTGGTACCACCTATGATGAATTGGCCAGTCTTGGGCCTTGATCCCGTCAGAATTCCATACGACTCAAGATCCCAGTTGGTGGACCAGTTGTTAAAGGCGTATACATCAAACGGGAAGCCAGTAGACCAGCGCCACAGGCCTGAGATCTGCCAGCCACCGATTAGAGCGTCTGCGATCTTGGACATGCCTGAACCGAACCGTTTGCCCTTGCCCACTGGAAGTTCATAGACCCAGTTGGCGTTGATCATGTGTGTGGTGTCGAAATCAGAAGGAGCGCGCAGTTGGTTCGGCATCCAGGCATTGATGATCTGGCTGGAGAACCCGAGCCCTTCGAACACGCTGATGCGCTCCGCATTGGAGCCGATATCAATCGACTTTGAGTACGTGTAATTCACGTCAAAGCTGAGTCCGCCGGAGTGGTGGCGCAGGCTGAGTTGCCCGGAGTTATACGCGCTATTGCCGATACTCGACCACGCGTCCAAGGAGGCCGTTTGGGCGGGGAAGAAAGCGTATGGAGTCTGCTGACCATTGATCGTCGCGCATGCAGGGATACATGGGCCACCGGTTGGGGTCGAGTATCCCCAGTATCCGGCCAGGTCAGCGGCGGCCAAAGCAGAGCTCTCATTGCCAACAACGCTATACCCACCCGAGCCGTTTGGCGACATGCCGAAGCAGCCCAACAAATCATACATTGCCTGGGTCGCAGTGAAACTCGTCGCGGTCCCTTCACCATACACGCAGGGGGGAGAACCGGAGGCATTCTCGGTGGGTCCAAAGAGAACTCCCCCGTTGGCGCTCGAAGCCATTTTAAAAACGTTCTCCCAGTAAGGGATCGGGGCAACCTTCTGAATGGGAACCCCCGCCCGGTACTGTTTCGCCAAAGCCTGCGCCGCTTGATAGTAGGTGGTGCCGGACACTGGGTCTCTTAAGTTTGCCGGTTGCGCCAAGTCAATTTCCTGCAACAGCCGGTGGGCGAAACGGCCAACATAGGACGCCTCAAGCACAAAGCCCTTCCCCAAGTCACGCGTGATCGAAAGGTCGAACACGTGTGAGTAGGGTGTCTTGAGCTTATCGTCCAGACCGAAAGTGATGTTGCCGGGATTCGGAGCCGGAACAATCGGGAACGACCCGCTGGGGGCGTTGGCATAGTAAGGGACACTCGGCGGTGAGGAACAAGCTCCTCCGGGTGTCCCGTAATATGTGGACGGAATCGTGGTCAGACTGGTAAAACGGGAGGCGCAGTCCACTGTGATCGTGCCGGCCCCATTCCCATTCGAACTGCTCAGACCAAATCCGTTTTGGCGGTCAAACGAGCTCGAAATACCCTGACCGAAATGGTCATAGTACATCCCCCATCCGAGGCGAATGCTCGATTTGCCCGGTGCCCCCCAGATCTTGCGTCCAAGCCCTGAGTCTGCGCTTGGCGAATAGGCGATGGCCAGTCGCGGGGCCAGGTTCTTGTAGTCCCATCCCCAATAAGGCTTGGCGTGATTGGCCTGACCGCTCAGCGCAAACTGCAGCTCATGATTGGGATCGAAGATCGGATTGCCGAGCGCATCCAGCCCGGTCACAAAATAATTCTGTCCCATGTCTGCTGCTTTCCCGCGCTGCATAAACCAATCGTGGGTACTGATGTTCGGAGCCACTTGCGTGCCGGAGGTTTCGTAGGGGGGCTCCAGAAGCGAGTAACGCAGGCCGAAGGTCACGGTCAGATTCGGGCGCACCCGCCAGGAGTCTTGCGCATACCACTCCGCCTCCCAGTCGCGATAGTCGCGGTGAACCGAGGTGCCTTCTGGCAAGGCGTTCAGATGCTTGTCCAGGTTGTAATTCGCGCTGACCTCACTGACGAGACCGGCCAAGTCGGTCACCGCAACGTCGTAGCTTTGGATAAAACCGCTGTCGACCGCTGGGTAAGGCCCAGTAGCAGGATCGAGACTCACCCCCGCACCCGCGATAGTGGTGGGAGCCATCCAATCTTGATTGGTTGTGGCATTGAAAAAAGAGGTTTGGTTGGAATTGCTGATGTTGTCAACCTTCCGCAAATTCACACCGAACTGCAAGGTGTGCTTCGACATCTGCTTCGAAACATCATCGACGAAATTCAGAACCGGAACGTGACGCCCGACACTGGAACTAAATGCATTGATGTCGGACATGAAGCGGAAGTGGACAAAATGTGAGTTTTGGAGGCCCCGGTCATCGAAAGCCTGGCGGGTATAGCCAAAACGGAAGTTATTGATCCACGAGGTCTTGAAGCTTGCCGTATAACCGGCCGTGATGCCTTTGCTGGTGACCACTTCAATGACGGAGTTGGGCTGACCGGGGAATTGTTCTGCTCCAGCATTATTGTGATCTCCATCCTGCACGCCGCGCACAAACAGCCGATGGCTGCCGTTGGCTGTGAGATTGTAATCGAGCTTGGCCACGTACATGTTGAGGTTATCGGGCCAGGGAGAGGCAAACGTATAGCCGAGCAAGTTATACCCATCACCGACCGCGGTGCTGTTGGGAGCCGGATATTGCTGGAGCACCTGCATCACATAAGGATTGGGCCCCCGGCAGGAGGGGAAGGTCGGACATAGGGCTGAGTTCGAAGGAGGCGGCTGGCCACTGAAGTTGCAACTGCCGATCGAAGAACAGTTTCGATCCAAGCTAACTAAATCCGAGGGTCCCAAGGTCTGGAGAAGCGACGGCGTGCAAGCCGGATCTGTGCAATAGGTGATATATCCTTGTCGTAGTCCGTTGGTTGTCGCACTGCCGCTGGGAACGGTCTGCGTAACGATCTGGTCTTCACGTTTCCGCATTCCCTCATAGCTCAAAAAGAAAAATGCTCGATCCTTCTTAATGGGCCCGCCGACAAACGCACCGAAAGTATTCCGCAAAAGAAAGGCCGGTCGGTTGGGAAGTCCGCTGGAGATTTCGGCGGCCTTGTTGAACCAATCGTTAGCGGCGAAGGTGGGACGATAATATTCGTAAGCTCCGCCGTGGATGCTGTTGGTGCCGCTCTTCGTGACCAGGGCTACCTGGCCTCCGGAGGAGCGGCCGGTATCCGAATCAGAATTGGCGGTGGTAACGCGAAACTCCTGCAGCGAATCGAGGGGGACACGGATCGCACCCTGCAGGGCTCTCCCGCCGGCCTGATCGTTGTTATCCGTGCCGTCGAGAGTGATGTTTGTTTGGTCGCTACGGCCGCCATTTACCGTGCCGCTGCGGCTATCGGAATCAAATCCACTCTGCGTCTGGCTATTGATTGCCCGACTGTTGCCGGTGTAAACCACCCCCGCTTGCAGGGTGAGGATGCTTGTGGGCTCACGGCCTTCGAAGGGCAGAGATTGAATCTGCTGGGTATCAAAGGCATGCCCCATCGTCGCGTTGTCGGTATTGACCAAGTTGGCAGTCGCGTTGACCTCGACGGTCTCTATCCCTCCAGCTACCTGCACAGTCACATTGACCGTGGCAGGCGTGCGCACCAAAAGCTGAATGCCGGTCATTCTGACGTTTGCGAACCCTCGCGCCTTCACCATGAGTTCATAGGTTGCGGGTGGCAACTCGAGAAATTGGTACTCACCCTGAGAGCCTGTCGTGGCGTTGCGCGACAAACCGGTGGCCGGATCGCTGAGGGTAACTGTAGCGCCAACCACCACGGCACCGTTGGAATCGGAGACGGTGCCGCGCAAGGAAGTAGTCGCCGATTGCGCAAAGATTAGCGCGCCAAACGCGATGAAAGTCCCAATCAGAACAACCAGTTGCCACGAGCGAGAACGCATGGAAATCCCCCTTCGCCGCCAATGCGGGCCGTATTCCAATCACGTTTGCCCAGGAACTGAGACCTCGAGAAACCCTGGGGAGCCTTGATGGGGCGCTATTGTGCTCC